>CAYPGE010000089.1:0-24243 GCA_964409865.1 uncultured Pirellulaceae bacterium | reverse complement strand
CGACAAGATCATGGATCGGCAGATTATCTGGCGGGAGGAGTCGAGAAGCTGTGCGAAGCGTTTTACCATGACCGGGACAAGCCATCGCGGGGCAAGGACGATCATTCCCGCCTGTACGTGTACACCGATCCCGCGGTCGGCCGTTTCAAGGCGATCCCGGACGAGGAAGTGCGCGAGGAGTTCCGGGGACAGGTGACGGCGTTTCGCAACCTGTATGCGTTCCTTTCGCAGATCATTCCGTTTGGTGATTCGGACTTGGAGAAGCTGTACACGTACCTGCGGTTCTTCATCCGGCGTCTGCCGCGTCCCGAGCGAGGCCCCAACCACGACTTTGACGACGAGGTGACGCTGAAGTTCTACAAGCTGCAGAAGCAGAGCGAGGGGGCCATCGCGCTGGACGGCGGCGTTGATTACGCCCTGGACGGTCCCACGGAAGTTGGGACGGGGCAGCAGCGTGGCCCGGAGATTGAACTGTCGAAGCTGATCGACCTGCTGAACGAGCGGTTCGGGACGGAGTTTACGCCGGCGGACCAGTTGTTTTTCGATCAGATCCAGGAACACGCGGCCGAGAATCCGGAGCTGCGCCAAGCCGCGCTGGCCAATCCGATCGACGCTTTCAAGTTCGTGTTCGACAGGGCGCTGGAGGCGCTGTTCATCGACCGCATGGAGCAGAACGACGCGATCACGACGAAGTTCCTGAACGATGCGAATTTCCAGCAGGCTGTGACGAGTCACCTGCGGGAGAAGGTGTACGAGCAGATCCGGTCTGGAGCGGAAGGGGGGACGTCGGCGTAGGGTGAATTCCAGATCCGGCAGATTCTGCCCCGGCAACGCCCCAGCCTCGCGACGTGGGCGACGTAGCCGCTGGCCGCGATCCGGCAGCCGGACGCCCACACGACCGTCCCGCCCGTGAGCGTCAGCCGCCTGGCCACGATCCGGCAGGTTCCGCCAATCCCGCCCCGCGTCCCGCCGTTCGCCCGTGCCGCGTTCACGGGCGGACACGTTTCTTTGTTGTGAGCCGGTCCGGCGTCCATAAACGGAACGCTTACTTGACCATCCAATTCTTCGGCCTTATGCTCGCTTCCAATCTCCGGGCTCGCACTGCACGCCCGCCATGGCACAACCGAGATTCTCGCTGGACAGCCGCTGCGCCGGATTCCTTCGGGCACGAACCACTCCCCGTCGTTCAATGGCGGCCGATCCGGCAGGTGATGGCCCCGCCGCCGCACATTCGCCCGTGTCGCGTCCACCGCCGTTGTGGCCTGTGGCCCTGGCGTCACGACGTAGCCGCTTGGCCGCCTGCCCGCTGGCCGCGATCCGGCGGGTGCTGGCCGCCGGAGCCGCCGACGGCCGGCAGACGGTCGTCGCCTTGCAGGCTGGCCCGAAGCTTGAGGCATTTGAGCAAGTCGGCGACTGGTGAGAGTGACCTTCATGTGGCCGTTGCTGCCGGTACAATACGCGGTAGCAGCCGCAAAGCGTCTCAGGCCCCGGCCGTTGTCAAGCCGCCAGCGGGCTCCTGGGGACGGCTTGCGGGATCACGGGCGGGCTGAAGCCGTGTGTATTCACCACCGGCCCCGGTTGCCTCGTCCAGTCACGTCCGAACGAAGGGAGTTGTACCATGCCGAGACTTGCTGTACCTCGTTGGGTCGAAGAGCAGCTAGACGAAGTCCTCGCCGGATCGCTCTTCGGCAATTCTGCCGACCGGTGGGTGACCGCTGCGGCCGTCCTGCTCCTATCGCTGTTGACCCTGCGCCTGCTGAAGAGGTTCCTCGGACGCCGATTGCGGACCTGGGGGGAACGGCAGGGGGCGGATTGGGTGCGAGAATCCCAGGCCATCGTGGAGGACACACGCTTCTGGTTTTGCTTGATCGTCTCGGCCTACTTGGGCAGTCTGGCGCTGACGATTCCCGAAAAGACAGGGCATCTGCTCACGGCCGTGACGATCACGGCGTTGCTGATTCAAGGCGCGATATGGGCCAACCGGCTAATCGCCGGCACGATCAAGCGTCAGGTCAAGCAGCGGGTGGCCACGGACGCCGCGAGTGCGATGACCATTTCGGCGGTCGGTTTTCTCATTCGCATAGCCTTGTGGACGGTCGTGGGGCTGATGATGCTGGCCAACTTTGGCGTCGACGTGACGGCGTTGGTGGCGGGCTTGGGCATCGGCGGCGTGGCGGTGGCACTCGCCGCCCAGAACATCCTCAGCGATCTGTTTGCTTCGTTGTCGATCGTGCTGGACAAGCCGTTCGTCGTAGGCGACTTCATCGTCGTGGGCGACTTTCTGGGCTCGGTGGAGCACGTCGGTTTGAAGACAACTCGGCTCCGCAGCCTGTCGGGCGAGCAATTGATCTTCCCCAACAGCGACTTGCTGCAAAGCCGCATTCGCAACTACAAACGCATGGCCGAGCGGCGGATCGCGTTCTCCCTGGGCGTGGTCTACCAAACGCCGCACGAGAAACTGGCCGCCATCCCCGGCATGCTGCGGGAGATTATCGAGTCCCAACAGGGAACGCGCTTCGACCGGGCACATTTTCAGAAATACGGTGACTCCGCATTGATTTTCGAGGTCGTCTACTACGTCCTGTCGGCCGACTACAACGTATACATGGACATTCAGCAGCGGATCAACTTGACGATCTTCCAGCAATGGGGTGAACTGGGAATCCAATTCGCCTATCCTACGCAGACACTTTTTCTGGAGCCGACGGCCGTAGCCCCTCCTCCGCGATGAGCTGGCCCGCGAAACTCCCCCGCGAACCGGTTTTGGACTGAGCAAAATTTCGCCAGAGATCGCGGCGATCGCGTCCTCAAGCTCGCTCGTTTCGAGCAAGTCGCTGGGCAGCGAGTCTGGGACCGACCGCGGCCGACTGGCGGGAGTCGCTGGAATTGGTCCCGATCCGTGCGTGTTGATGTAGGTGATCACGTTCAGGACATCCTCGGCCATGCACAAGCCGTCTTGATTGACGTCGCTGTAGGCAGGGGAGGCAAGTTGGCGCCGCCTGCCAACACCCGCCGCCTGGTCGCGATCCGGCTGGTGCCGCCCCCGTCGCCGCCATTCCCGCCCCGCGTCCCGTCGTTCGCCCGTGCCGCGTTCACGGGCGTTGTGACCAGTGGGACTGGCGTCGCGACGTGGGCGACGTGGGCGACGTAGCCGCTTGGCTGCGATCCGGCAGGTGCCGTCCTGTTGCCGCCGTTCCCGCCCCCGCGTCCCGCCGTTCGCCCGTGCCGCGTTCACGGGTGTTGTGGCCTGTGGCCCTGGCGTTGCGACGTAGCCGCTGGCTGCGAACCGGCAGCCGGACGCTCACAGGATAGGCACCGCCTGTGAGCGTCAGCCGCTTGGCCACGATCCGGCAGGTGCTGGCCCAAGCCGCCGCCTGGCTTAGCCACAGTTCCCGCCCCGCGTCCCGCCGTTCGCCCGTGTCGCGTTCACCGGCGTTGTGGCCTGTGGCCCGGCGTCGCGACGTGGGCGACGTAGCCGCCCGGCCGCGATCCGGCATCCGGACGCTCACACGATCGACACCGCCTGTGAGCGTCAGCCGCCCAGCCGCGATCCGGCAGGTGCCGCCCCCGCGTCGCGCCGTTCGCCCGTGTCGCGTTCACGAGCGGAAGGTGCGTCTGTGCTGCCAAGCGGCCCCGGCGTCGCGACGTGGGCACGGGGGCGCCCTTCCCGCCAAGAACCCAGCCCAAGAGAAGACACAAGTACTGGGGTATCTGCTCTCGCGCCAACTGATCTACTGCTGCTCGTCGACGGGGCGACGGGAAAGAATCTTCGTTCCCGAAAACGTTGCGGAGATCAGGTTGCCGCCTTCACGAATCTCGGTGATAACGACTCCGACCAGATGCAAAGCGACCAGCACCAAGAGCGCGTAATAGGTGTAGACGTGGCTGACGATAAACGGCTTTCGGAATGCACGCATGCTGTCCCACGCCGCCTTGTCGACCATGTCGGGTGCGTTGGGAACGAGCGTTCCGGGATCGATCCCGGGCGCGGCCACCCACTTGGCGATCCAGGGCCCGATGGGCGGATAGAACAAGTCGGTTCCCGCCAGCACCAAGCCAGTAACGGCCAAGATGAGGATCAGGACCAGCATCGTTGTCATGCTGAGCCGTCCCAGCGGGTTGTGTCCGACGTACTGCTCGGGATGACGGGAGAAGAGTGCCTTGACGTAGGAGCCGAGTGCCGAGAGATACCCCCGTCCGGCGGGAAGGATCGCACGCCACCGCGCGTAGCGATTCCCTACGAAACCCCACACGATCCGCACGAGTAGATTGACGGCGAAGACATACCCCACCCAGGTGTGGATCACCTTGAGCTTCAGACTGCCGGTTCGGGGCAGTTCCAGGTCGCGACCGTGGAGAATCAAGTAGCCCACGACGATGAGGCCGAGGACCGAGATGGCGTTGATCCAATGGAACCACCGAGTCGGTGCATCCCATACGCGATAGGCTTTCAGTTCGGACATGTTCAACCCCATGGACAGCTGAAGCTTCAAATCGGCGTCACGATTCTAAACGATGGGCCAAGCGAGCGTCAATGTCGCCGGATCACTGTTCGTCCGGATGATCCTTTGGCAACTGATGACAGGCATTACAGCGCATCGTTCCAAACGAATCGGCCTGGTTATCCTTGCCATGACAAGAGACGCAGGATTTCACGTCCGCAGCAAGGCCGGCGAATCCACTTCTGTCCCGAAAATTCGCGTTAAGAAGTTCGACCGTCTTGGCTGCCACGTCGGCGGTCAGGCGGCGACAGCGTTCCTTCATCTGTTCGCTCTCCACCTCGTTGTCGGACGCTTCGCACCAGCGATGGACCGATAAATGGCACAGCACGGAGCGCGATACGCTGCGGGCCACAGGTGGAGGATTCTCCGACTCCTTTGGAACGTACGCAGGAAGAGCCGTTGTCTCGTACCAGGTGAGCAGTTCGGTGATGAGCTGCACCTGACGCTGCTTCATCGGCTCAAGCAGCCCGATCGCGGCCGACCCACCATTGAGCGCGCCACACAGGGATCCGAACCCGCCTACGCCGCCTCTCCCGTATCGCATCATTTGCAGCGGGAAGGAGCGAAATGGCTCGCCTTGCTTGCCGGCCAGTCCTGTGATTACCGAGCCAAACACACCGTACATGCAGCCTCCATCGACGAACAGGCGGTAGGCTTCAGCGGCGGTGGCTTCGGAGTCAAGCGGCTCGTACTTCCATCCCTGTCCTGCGTTGCCTTCCGCTTGCGGGGTTGAGCGCAGGTCGCTGCCTAATCCGGACCACAAACCGGTTCCCGCCGCCAAACCGAGAGAGCTGAGGACATGCCTTCTGCTGACGAGCACCATCGTTACCTCCCGACGAGAAGTAGTCTGCAATTCTGTGTTGAAAGAAGCGTTAGTGCGTAGCCTCGAGTTTTACCATCCACTGAGCCGTGCGGCATCTGCCGGTGATCGGCCCATTCCAACAAGGTCCGGCCGCGTCACCTGCGTGAGCGTAGTCGCCTGACGGCTGTCCCGGAGGTGACGGTCCCAACGCCGTCCACGTGGCCACAGCTTTGCCCGTGTGGCGACCGCGACTTGCCGTCCGCGTCCGCTGATGCGAATTGGCCCCGTCGTCGCGAAGTAGGCACGGGGCGACGACGTGGCCGCTGGCCGCGATCCGGCAGGTGATGGCCATTCCCGCCCCGCGTCCCGCCGTTCGCCCGTGCCGCGTTCACGGGCGTTGTGGCCTGTGGCCCAGGCTTCGCGACGTAGCCGCTTGCCCGCGATCCGGCAGGTGCTGTCCTCTGGTCCGCCGTTCGCCCGTGTCGCGTTCACAGTCGGAAGTCGCGGGCTGGGTGGCCAACGCCCCGGCGTCGGGACGGGGGCGACGTAGCCGCGATCCGGCAGGTGCCGCCATTCCCGCCCCGCCGTTCGCCCGTGTCGTGTTCACGGGCGAAAGTCGCGGCTGTGTGGCCAACGGCCCCGGCATCGGGACGTGGCGGCGTAGCCGCTTGGCCGCGGTCCGGCAGGTGCCGCCTGTCGCCGCCCCGTGGCTCGCTGTTCGCGGCGTCGCGACGTGGGCACGGGACGACGGCGGCGATAGGCTCGCACGGAACGGCGTCGCGACGTGGGCCGACAGGATTCGAACCTGTAACCATCGGCTCCGGAGGCCGCGGCTTGGTTCGCCCAAAGCGAAATCCGTCTAACCAGTTGCGGCAAGTCCGAATGGTCGCCCATGTCAACACGCGAAGACACTGATGAACTGCCCTCGCCCGCGGCCGCACTGCCGTCGGGGATAGATGACCAGCTGGTCTCGCACGCTGTCGCATGCGTCCTGCAAGGACTCGGTCCCCAAGGCGAATACCAGATTGCACGCCAAAGCTTATGTGGTTCCCGTTCGCACTCCTCGACCTTCGGCCCTATCCGTTCCAAGAGGAAACTGTTGACATCCTGCGTCATACCTCGCTTGTTTCGCGCCCGCAAGGCGACTAGCCTCATCTCTGTCTGTCATTTGAGTTCCACATCACCAAAGGGAGGTTCCCATGCGGCGAGTCTTGACGGCCTGTGTCGTGCTGCTTGTCTCCATTGCCATCGCCCGCGGCGCCGAGAAGATCGATCTCGCCACGAAGGACGGCGTCGCAAAGGTCAAGGGAGAGTGGCGGTATGCGAACGTGAAGATCATCGAGGTGCCGGGGCGGAACCCCGATGGCTCGGCCAACACCACCTACAGCATCGAGCCGCGGGCCCAGGCTCCCGACTTCGACGATTCGAAGTGGGGGGTGATCGATCCCACTACGCTTCCCGCGGCCCGTTCAACCGGGCAGGTCTGCTTCTGTTGGTATCGCATCCGCATCACCGCACCGCCGGAGTGGAAGGGCAAAAAGGTGGCCTTCTACACCACGGTGGACGACTACGGCGAGGTCTGGGTCGACGGCAAGCTGCCCTTCCAGGTCGGCCAACTGAACGGCAACCTGGTCCGCGGCCACAACGTGCCCAACCGCGTGGAGTTCCCGGACGTGCAGCCCGGCAAGACATGGTCGATCGCCATCTTCGGCATCAACGGCCCCATCTCCGCCGTCCCGTCGAACTGGATCTTCCTGACGAACACGTATCTGGAAATCTCGGAGTGATCCGCCGCCCTGGATCGCCCCGCGATCGCCGCCGAAGTGTCGTCAGCCGCTTGGCCGCGAACCGGCAGGTGCGGGCCCCGCCCCCGCGTCCCGCCGTTTGCCCGTGCCGCGTTCACGGGCGTTGTGGCCTGTGGCCCCGGCGTCGCGACGTGGGCGACGTAGCCGCGATCCAGCAGGTGCTGTCGCCATGCACAGGCACGACCGGGGCGATTGACCGCCGATCCTCCGAAGACAAGAATTTCTCCCCTTGAACGTTGTGATTTGAGGCGAGCAGGTACAATGCGGCCAGTGGCCCCGTGATTCTGGCCGCAGACTCACAAGCTCGGCGAGGATTTTTCGGCAAGGGGATGTTCCCGGTATCGCAATCATGGCCAGACGCCGACTCTTGATCATCGTTGCAGGTTTTGCCGCGGCGTGTGCGGTCGCGGTAGCGCTCTGGCACGCATGCGTCCGCTCGGACCGAGGCGACTTCCGTGGCGGTCCCCTGCAGGCCGACGTGATCTTGGCGACCTACGACCCCGGCCATGCTCTCGGTGGCTTGACGGTGAAATATCCTTTCGACGAGGCGGTCTTCCCGCCGGAAATCATCGCGCCGACGTTCCGTTGGGAGGATTCCAGCGGCGAGTCCGACGCCTGGCTGGTCCAGGTGCGATTCCCGGATCACGAGGAAACGATCTCCGTCGAGTGTCGGCGGCAGGAGTGGAAGCCGTCCGAAAGCCAGTGGATGACGATCCAGCGTCGCTCGCTGTCAAGCCGCGCCGAGGTGACCGTGCTGGGCGTGCGCTGCGCGCGGCAGCAGCGGATCGTTTCGTCGGCCTGCATCTCGATCAGCACGTAGCCCGACGAAGTGGGAGCGCCGATTTTCTACCGCGAAGTCAATTTGCCCTTCCGCGACGCGGTCAATGACCCATCCCAAATCCGCTGGCGATTCGGAGACGTGGCCTCCCGTCAACCGCCCTCCGTGGTTCTGAAGAACCTGCCGGTTTGCGGAAACTGCCACTCGTTTTCCGCAGACGGAAAAGTCTTGGGAATGGACGTCGATTACGCGAACGACAAAGCCTCCTATGCGATTCTCAACGTTAGCCAAGAGATGATTTTGGAACCGAGCAAGATCATCACCTGGAGCGACTACCGACGCGAGGATGGCGAAATCACGCTTGGACTGTTGTCGCAGGTCTCCCCGGACGGCCAGCACGTGGCCAGCACGGTGAAAGACGATTCGGTCTTCGTTCCCCGGCCCGACCTGACCTTCTCGCAGCTGTTCTTTCCCATCAAGGGGATCGTGGGAATCTACTCGCGGGAGGACGGGACGTTCCAAGCCCTGCCGGGCGCCGACGACCCGCGATACGTGCAGAGCAACCCCGTCTGGAGCCCCGACGGCAAGTGGATTGTCTTCTGCAAAGCCAGAACGTACATGCTGCTCCAGCCGGACAGCGAGTTGTATATCATCCCCAGTGACGGAGGCGAAGCGCGCCGGCTGCGATGCAACACGTGCAGGATGAATTCCTGGCATAGCTGGTCCCCCAACGGCAAGTGGATGGTTTTCTCGTCCAAGGCGTTTTCCCCCTACACGCAGTTGTTCATCACGCACATGGACGACGCGGGCAACAGCAGTCCGCCGGTGTTGCTGGCGAACTTTACTGAGCCCGGCCGCGCCGCGAACATCCCGGAGTTCGTTTGCGCCGCCCCCGGAGCCATCCGGCAAATCAGTGAACGTTTCATCGACGATCACTCGTACGCTCGGCAAGCGACGACAAGCGCCAAGTTTGGGGATTTGGACCGCGCGGAAGCGTCGTACCGGAAGGCCTTGGCCTTCAACCCGAAGAATGCGGACGCGTTGTGCAACTTGGGGACGATCCTGGCGATGAAAGGGCACACCGACCAAGCGGTCGAATGCCATCGCGCCGCGTTGCAGTCCGCACCGGAGCACTTCGAATCGCACTACTCGTTGGGCGTCCAGTTGATGAACCTGGGCCACGCCGTCGAGGCGATCAAGTGTTTGGAACACGCCGTACGGCTCAGTCCCGACAACGTCCCGGCACGCTATTGCCTCGGCTCGGCGCTGCAGGTTCAACAGGAATTCGAGCAAGCTCTGACCCAGTACACTCGCATCCTGGAACTGGACCGGGATTGCAGCGAGGCGCTAGCGCAAGCGGCATTGATCCGCAGCACCTGTCCACGACGGGAACTGCGCGACTACGATGCAGCGGTCGCGATGGCCCAGCGAGCGTGTGAGTTGACCCAGTTCGGCGACCCGGAGTCGCTGGCGATTCTGGGCCGAGCCTACGCTCAGGCGGGCCGTCGCCAGGAAGCCATCATGGCCGCCCGCCAGGCCGTGGAACTCGCGCGGCGCAGCGGCCGGGCCGATTTCGTCCGGCGGTTCGAGCGGGAATTCCAGGCCATCTCCGGAAACTGACTCGTGTTAAGGCTTGCTCCAGTTTCCTGTCGGCATCAGCCGCGCACCGTCGACGATCTCGCCCGCGCGACACGTTCTCGCGTCCCATAACCCGCCGCCCGATTTCTTGTTGAACTAAACCACTCCGCTTCTGATGGCGGGCGTCGAGCAGCGTTGCTGAGGCGAGGCTGCTTTTTCTTTGCGCGGTGCTACTGAAGTTGAGGTGAAGTGCGGGTTCGCTGATGGAGGGTCAAGCCCGCTCCGGCCGCCGCCCCCCCGGCCCGCTCGCCCCCCGCCTGCGCCGGGGGCTCGCGGGCCGGGGGGGCGGCGGCCTACGCTTCCTTTCTCAGCAGGTAGAGCGAGACGTTCTCCGAGGCCGGCAGCGGAGGCTGCCGGAGGCGGGTCGTAACGAAGAAAGCGATTCTCCGGCCTTGCGCTAGCCGGGTTCGGCAAGCAGGATGGAAACAGCGTTCGGTGGTTTCCCTGGTTCCTGTTTTTGAGGAGATCCTGTATGTCGGAGTTGCGAAAACGGTTTGTGGTAGATTGGACAACGCCGACGATGTGGAGTGGCTGCTCGTGTGGCTCAACAGCAGTTGCGGCGATCAGGTGGATTTCGTCTGGGATGACTCGCTGCGGGACTTGGAGTTCGTGACCGGCCCAAACGAAATTCGTCTGGCGTGGTATTCTTACCAGGTCCTCGACAGCGATGCGTGCCGGCAACGGAACGCCGTGCCGATCGACGGGCGGTGGGTGGGGCTGAATTAGCGCCACCTTCAGAGTAGACTCAATGACGGGGTGACCGAACGCGAGCGACGAAGAGGCGAGTTCGAAGGGTCAGCGAGCGTCAGACTCTGAGAGGCTCCCGGTCAGTACCACGGATTGTCGCGTCAGTTGAGAGGCAGTCTGATTGTGGTTACGCTGGTGGGATCGGGTGCCCTGCAGACTAGCGAACAGGTGGGTTCAGGGGGGCGGCCGTCCTTTCTTTCCGGGATCTTGGTGAATGCACGATCGGAGGTTCGCCAGGATCGAGATCGCGACAACTGGGAGATCGTCACGTGACCATATCGACGAACAAGTTGGGCCGGCTGGAAATGGTCGACCTGCGCGAGGTCTGGGGCAGCGAGTCGACCGACTTCACGCCTTGGCTGGCAAAGGATGAGAACATCGCCCTGCTTGGGGATACGATCGGCTTGGATCTGGAAGTCGAATCGCGGGAGAAACAAGTCGGACCGTTTCGGGCTGACATTTTGTGCAAGGAGACTACAACCGACAACTGGGTGTTAATCGAGAACCAACTTGAGCGCACCGACCACAATCATCTCGGGCAGTTGCTGACCTACGCCGCCGGCCTGAAGGCAGTCACCATCGTGTGGATTGCCGAGCGATTCACGGAGGAGCACCGAGCCACCCTGGATTGGCTAAATGAAATCACTGACGAGCGATTCGATTTCTTCGGCCTGGAAATCGAACTGTGGAAGATCGGGGATTCCCCGATCGCACCGAAATTCAATGTCGTCTGCAGTCCCAACGACTGGTCCAAAGCGGTCAGCGGAGCCGCGGAGGGCGGAATCTCGGAGACCAAGCTGTTACAGCAGGACTACTGGGCCGCCCTGCGAAAGCTCTTGCTGGAGCGGAAGCGCGTCGTCAGGCCGCAGAGACCGCCAGCGGCGCACTGGACCAACTTTGCGATTGGCCGTTCACACTTCGGCATGACCGCCACCGTGAACACCCAAAAGCGCTTCATTCAGGTGGCGGTTAGCTGCTACGGCGACGAGGCGAAGGCACATTTCCACCTGTTGCAGCAGCAGAAAGACGAAATCGAGCAGGAAGCGGGATGCTCATTCGACTGGGAAGAGTTGCCAAACCGCAAAGAAAGCCGTATCTCAATCCGAAACAGCGACGTTGACCCGGCCGACCGGGACAACTGGCCGGCTCAGCGAATTGATCTGGCGCACGCTGCCGGAAGAACGTCTTCGTTCCGCGACGTTCCCCCTGCCCACTGCGGATCAGATTTCGGACGCGGCCAGCGCTCAGCTGCTTTGGCAGGCCGCCCGCCTGACTTTGCGGGAGGGGGCCACGCCGTTCCGGTCGTTGGGACGGGTTTCGATCCGGCCGCGGATTTACCAGTTCGTGCCGCTGCTGATGTCCCTGCGGTTGGACCCGGTGCGCATTTTGATTGCGGACGACGTGGGCGTGGGCAAGACGATCGAGGCCCTGCTGACCGCCCGTGAATTGCTGGACCGAGGCGAAATCAAGCGGCTGTGCGTGCTTTGCCCGCCGTACCTTTGCGAGCAGTGGCAGAAGGAGCTTTCCGAGAAGTTCAACCTGGAATCGGTGATCATCCGGTCCGGCACCGTGGGCCAGCTCGCGAAGAAGCTGCTCGCATCATCGGACGACGTAAAGTTGAGCCGCTGTTCCGAACTGGTGTCGGGGCTTCTGGACGAAGGCTCGCACCCGATTATCTGGTGTCGCTACATCGCGACGGCCGAATACCTTGCGGAACGTCTGGGCACGATGCTGCGGCGGGCCCACGACAATGTCCGCGTCGTGGCCATCACCGGTCACATGGGCGATGACGAGCGCCGCGCCAAAGTGGACGAATTGGCCCGCGAACCGTGCCGCGTGCTGGTGGCGACAGACTGTCTGAGTGAAGGCATCAACCTGCAGCACGCATTCAATGCCGCGCTGCATTACGATCTGCCCTGGAACCCGAACCGACTGGAGCAGCGCGAAGGCCGCGTCGACCGGTACGGCCAGAGCGCCACGGTCGTCAAGGCGATCCGTTACTTCAGCCCGGACAGCCCCGTGGACGGCGCCGTGCTGGACGTGCTGTTGAACAAGGCCCGCGAAATCCATCGCACTCTTGGCACACACGTCCCGGTGCCCGACGAAGGCGAGACGGTCACCGAAGCGTTGCTCAACGCCCTGTTCTTGCGCGGCGGGCGGCCCAAGCCGGCTGGTCAGATTCAATTGCAATTGGATTTCTCGGAGCCTGACGTTGAATCGTTCCATCGCCGCTGGGAACTGGACGCAGAGCGGGAGAAGGTCAACCGGACCCGATTCGCTCAGCGTGCTTTGAAGCCCGCCGAGGTCCGCCAGGAGTTGGAATCGACCGACGCCGTGCTGGGCGACCCGGCCGCTGTCCGCGAGTTCGTGCTTGCGGCCGCCCAGCGGATCAAGCTCAGCGTGACGCCCGACAAGCGTCCAGATGTCTTTCGCGTTGCGGTCAGCGCGGAGGCCCGCTCCCACTTGCCGGCGGCGGTGGCATTCGCAATCCCGGAATGCAAGCCCGGGCCGTGGCTGATCAGCTTCAGTTCCCCGACGCCCGTGGGAGTGGAATACCTGGGACGCAATCATCGTTTCGTGGCCGCTTTGGCGCGATTTCTGATGGAAGAAGCCTTGACCAAGGCTGATGAGGCAACAGCCTCCCGTTGTGGCGTGATCCGCACACGGGCCGTGGAGCGGCTGACGGCGGTCCTGCTGCTCCGCGTCCGATACTTGGTGAATCAGCCGGGCCGGGCCCCGCTTCTGTCGGAAGAGGTCTACGCCACCGGCTACGGACAAAGCTCACCCGGCGTCATCAAGGAGTGCCCGGCCAACACAAGGCCCGTTTGTTCCGGACCATGCTGAGTCTGACCAGCGACGACGCCGATCTCCTGATTGCTGCCTTGCGCCGCGCGGCGGCTGACGGTCACGCGATCCAGGGCAAGCGAGACAAGTACGGGCAGCCGTACGTGATCGACTTCGAGTTCGCGGGGCCGTCCGGCAGCGCGACGATTCGGTCCGCGTGGATTGTGCGGACGAACGAAGCTCTTCCGCGGCTGGTGACATGTTATACACTGTGAGTGGGAGGGATTCAGGTGAAAACCACGAAACAGCCAAAACTCCTGGACTTGGTCGCCGTCACCAATGCCACAGACGACTTGGACGTCGAAGTCGGTGATGTCGGCACGGTGGTCGAACTGCTGCCTCCGGACGGTGTCGAGGTCGAGTTCCTGGACCGCGCCGGTCGCACCCGCTGTGTGGCTACGCTGGACGTCGCCGATATCCTGGTCCTCAATCGGGAACGCACGAAGGTGGCCTGATCGTCGGTGGGCGATTTGACGCCGCCGGGCTACGCCGGGAGCGGTTGTCCTGCGCAGTATTGGAGCGACGCTCAGGTGTCCTCGCGCGGACGGATGGCAAGAACTGTTCCGGGGGACGGACGGATGAGCACTGAGGCTGGCGTTGCGCCATACGAGGTCGCGCCCATGATCGCTCGTTCGCAGGCCGCTTTCCGGCGCGACCTGCCGGAATTGCTCAAGACCCACTACTGGCAGTGGGTCGCTTATCATGGCGACGATCGCATCTGCTTCGGCCGCACGCAATTCGAGTTGTATGAGGAGTATCCATGCCAGACCTGAGTTCTTCTGCCGCCGGAGCACTGGTAGCTGTTGGGCACGAGTGTGCTCAGGCCGATTGGGACGGTTAACCAACGGCGCAAAGACGCCGAACGCTCCCCTTACATCAACCATCCGCTGGCCGTCGCCGCGTGGTTGGCTGTCGAGGGTGGCGTCACAGACGAAACGATCCTGGTGGCGGCGCTGCTCCACGATACCATCGAAGATACCGCGACGACGCCCGATGAACTGCGCGAGGCTTTCGGTGCCGATGTCTGCCGGCTGGTCTTGGAAGTTTCAGACGACAAGACGTTGGCGAAAGCAGTACGCAAACAACTGCAAATCGAGCACGCGCCGCAGTTGTCTACGGAAGCGAAGCAACTGAAAATCGCCGACCAGATATGCAACATTCGCGACCTCGCCCAGAATCCACCGGCCGATTGGGAGCCTGGGCGAATTACGGAATACTTGGATTGGGCACAACGTGTCGTAGACGGCTGCCGTGGCATCAATACGGAACTCGACAAACTCTTCGACGCGACACTGATGATGGTGCGTCAGAATCTCGGTCGCCGTGAATTGACTACGTGAAGATGGCCACACAGTCGTTTCGGAATCCTTCACGCGGGCGGCTGGTCTGGATGGTTTACTGCCACCGTGCCGAGCAGCAGGTCATCGCCACGGCGGAGTCGCAAACAGCGGCATGGCACGAGGCGGTCAGGATGGCGGGAGTGGCGCGCCGTGGCCGCTTTGCCCGTACGACGCACCGCAGCCAATCAGAACCCAGAACCTGAAACGGACCGCGAGCGTTCGCCCTGACGCAATCCTGACGCGGGAATCGGCCATTCTGACGCACCGACACGGCTGGCAAGTTGCTTCCTCCGTCTACGGCTGCTACGCTCAAACCATTGGGAGGTGCGGAGCGATGGCGAATCCTGAGCATGTCGAGATCGTCAAACGTGGTTCCGCTGCGCAACGGGAGTGGGTAAGGGCTCAGCGACTGAGCGCGGACTAGCCGCCATGTAACTATTCCACTACCGCCGCCCGTCGCTGAAGACGTTATCAGCGGGTAGAAGTCCGATGTTCCGACTATACTCCAAAACGATCACGGGCGAGTCACACTTTAGAGGTCACTTCCTTGATCTCGACAACGCCGCGCACGTCGGGGACGCCATGATTGCGGCTGGCAAGATCAGCCGGTTCGTCGTCTTGGACGATACGGGACGGGAGCTGATGTATCGGCAGTTCGTTTGGAAAGCCTACCACGGTCGAGACAACACCTCGTCCGGCACTGGAATGGCCAGATAATCCCGATCCCAACGAATCAGCGGATTTAGGTCCACGGGCGGCCGTCTGCGGTGCTGCCTGCCGACGATCCGTCGCACCTTGGAGGATGCCGCCGATGACGACAAAACGACGCTACCCGTGGCAAATAAAGCCCGACACGGGGATCTCCCAGCCCGCCGTGGTCAAGGCCCCCGCCATCGTCGCACAAGTCTCGCGGGTTTGCTTGTCCGGTCACGAAGCGGCGGCAGCGCTGGGCGTTTCATTCGGCACCTTGGAGACCTGGCGGCGTGCCAGATCGGGACCGCCATCCTTCACCGCGCCCGACGGCGACTGTACCCCGTGGACCTACTGGTCGACTGGGCACGCGAGCGAGCCGAGGAGGCGGCGGACAACCGCCTAAACCTGTCACAGCAGAGGTGATCGTCATGACAAAGTCTACTCGATTGGCCGATCGTCGCAAGGGCACCCACGGCAAGCCGCATCCCGATTTTCCGCTGACGCCTCAGCGGGGCACCGGACGTCGGTGCAAGAAGGTCCGGGGCAAGATCCACTACTTCGACAAGAGCTTCGCGTCAAGGATGACTTGCTGGCAGTACGCTTCGTCCGCCTGCCTTCGAGGGACGCTTTGTCTTATGCGGGAAATCGAGAGAATCGCGCGGTGCGCGAGCGAGCATCCCGACGTTCCGGCGTACGGGGTCATTTGCTGATCGGGTGATTGGGTCCATGCGATGAATGAACAGCAGCCAGCGATTCTCGCGCCCCGCAGTCGGCGACGCAACCCAGGGCGGATTCCAGCAACCGATCCTGCCTTGCCTGCACGCTATTTGCGCCCGAAATCGGCGGGGATTTCGCCCCATTGATCGGTCTTCCACTTGAGCAAGGAGTTCGGGTACGTGTTCTCCGCCAGCCATCGCTGGGCGCGATCGAGCAGGTCAAAAAGGACCGCGTTCACGGGCGTGCGCGGCAGTTTGGTGTTGGCCTGTTTCTTGCGCACCCAGGCCAGCGCCGTGCGTGAATCCGAGTAGATCGGACAATCGCGGCCCTGTTGGGCCAGCAGCGCCAAGGCGTGAACGACGGCCAGGAACTCGCCGATGTTCACCGCGCCTTCGGGAAACGGGCCGCGATGGAACAGTTCCCGACCGTCCCTCGTATCCACGCCGCGGTACTCCAGATCGCCCGGATAGCCATTGCAGGCGGCGTCGACGCACACGCTGTCCAGGATGACCCCCTGTTGCTCGAGTTCTGCCAGGGTCGGGCGCTCGGTTTTCGTGTGCTGGCCTTCGAACTGTTCGTAGTCCTGCTCGAACGCCTCCAGCGCCGCTTGGCGCGTGGCGAACGACTTGAACTTCGCCCCGGAATAGCCGGCGACCTGCGCCTGGCACTCGGTCCAGGTGTCGAACACTCCGGGCTTCAGCCCCTTCCAAACCACGTAGAATTTCGGCTGCTTGGCCATCGGGGGAATCGCCGCCTCAGATCCGCCACGGCTCGCGCATCGCGCGGCGGCACAGGCGATTGGCCTGTTCATCGCCGACGAATGCTTCCTGCTGCGGGTCCCACTTCAACGATCGGCCCAGCTTGTAGGCGATGATCGCCAAATGGCCCAGCGACGCCGAGCGGTGGCCGATCTCCTCGTCCGCACTGGGACTCTGCCGCGTCCGCATGCACTCGCACCAGTTCTGATGGTGATTGTTGACGCCGGGGTTGGCGTCGCGAGTCGGCAGCTGGAGTTCCTCGAACAGCGACTCCGGCCCGCCCTCGACCGGACCGCCGGTGGTCATCGACGTCAGCCAGCCGCGCTGCCCAACAAAAACGCCGCCGAACAGTCCTGCCAGCCGGGCGGTCGGCGGGACGGCCTTGTAGACGTCCTTGACCACGCCCCAGTGGTCGACCAGGTGCAGCAGGGTACCGTTGGCGTACTTGTAGGTCAGGGTCGGATAGGGTCCGTCGTCCGGATGCAGGATCTCGACCGGACCGCTGCGTTCCACGCCCAACGCGTATTGAATCACGTCGGCGCTATGGGAGTGATGCCACGTCACCGACGCCGCGCCGAAATCCTCGCAGAACGACCACGGCACGACACCCGGCGGCGGGTTGATGTGGTACAAGCGGTTGTAGCCCCGCGCGGGAGCGGGCCCGACCCACAGCTCCCAATCGAGGCCCTCCGGCACGGGTTCCGCGGGCAACGCGAAATCCAGCGGCACATTCGAACTGGCGTAGGTGTCCGCGCCCACGACTTGGGCATAAGGCCGGAACCGCTCGGAACGCAGCCAGCCGCCCAGGTTGCTCCAGATCGTGAACGCCGCTTTGACCTGGCCCAAACCGCCCGCACGGACGAACTCGCAAACCCGGCGGATGGTCGGAATCGACCGGTATTGGCTTCCGGTTTGGAACACGCGGCCATAGCGGCGCACCGTTTCGACGAGCCGCTGGCCCTCCTGGATCGTGATCGAGACCGGCTTTTCGCAATACACGTCCTTGCCCGCCTCGACCGCGTCGATCGCCTGCAGCGTGTGCCAATGGTCCGGAGTGGCGATCACCACGGCATCCAGGTCTTGGCGGGCGAGCAGTTCGCGATAGTCGTTATAGGCGGAGCAGCCGTGATCCGAGCCGCTGGCACGTTCGGCCGCGTAGGTCTCCGCCACTCGCCGCAGGCCTTCCTCGCGCCGCGTCCGGTCCACGTCGCACACGCCCAGCACCTGCAGGGCCGGATCGCCGGACAACCGCCGCAAGTGGCCGCGGCCCATCAGGCCGTGGCCGATCAGGCCCACGGTGATGCGCTCGCTGGGGGCCACGGCGCCGTCCGCGCCCAGCGCCCGTGCGGAGACGATCCGGGGGGCGACCAGAACGCCGGATGCCGCAGCGGCCCGACGGAGCAATTCACGACGCGAAATACGGACGGCGGCGGTTGGGGGCTGACTGGGACGTCGGTTCATGGCGCACCTCGCTTGGCGACATCAAGGCTGACTTGGTTGAAAAACTGAACGCACTGGGCGATCTCCGGCATCGACTCCAGCCAGTTGTAGGAATACTCCAGGCCGAACATCGTGGGTTGCACGCCCAAGCGGTCGAGTTCCGTGAGGAACTGTTCGGTCTTGCCCACCCCGGTTCCCCAGGGCACGTCGTGGCCCGTCGGGGACAACTCGTTCAGGTCGTGCATCTGCACGGTGATCAGACGTTGCTTGAGGGTCCGGGCCGCTTCGATCGGATCGATACCGGCACGCATCCAGTAGCCCAGATCACCGCAGGCGCCGATCCGCCGGCTGCGGTTCTCGCAGACCTTCAAGATGCCCTCCGGATTCCAGTACACGGGCGATGCTTTCTGGTCGTGATTGTGGAGGGCTACGTTGATGCCGTATTCCTCGCAGAACTTCTCGATCGTATCCAGCGCCTCGGGCGCCGGCTCGGACAGGAACGTCTCGATGCCCATCTTGCGCCCGAACTCGAACACCCGGCGGCAGCCCTCCGCATCGCCGGGGATGTCGTGGATGTAGTAGGTCAGCAGACGAACGCCGGCCGAGTCGAGTTTCAGCCGGATCTGTTTCAGCGCCTCGTCCGCAAGTTGCGGATCGAAGTTTTGGGGGATCTCGTGACTGACTTTCTGAAAGCTCAAGCCGCCCATGTACGGCAGGCCGAGTTGCGAGGTCTTGTCGATCGCCTCGAACAAGGTGTATTTGTGAAAGGTGTAAGCCTCGACGCCCAGACGCCAACCCAGCTTCTCCTGCGCCCGGATGGCGGGCGTCAATTTGCTGCTGGGGATGGCCGGGGCCGGAAGGTCGCCCAACACGAATTGGGTCGCGGCCAGATAGAACTCCAGCAGCTTTGAGTCCCAAAAGACCGACGGGCTGTGGGCGATCGTGCAGTAGACCACGCGCCCCCGGCCATATTGCCGCACCCACGCCAGGGCGTAATCGTTGTCGGCACGCACGAGTCGGCCGTACGCCGGGCTCTGATTCATGTCGGTCTTCTCGGTATCAATGCTGAACAGCACGCGCACCCGGTCCCGCGAGTACGGCTCGTGAACGCGGAAAAACTCGGAACGGTAGTCAAAGCCTCGGCCGCCGAAGGGCTGATTCAGCGGATGATCGGGTTCGTCGAGCTTGATCCAGACGTGTTCGTCGGCCGCTTTGTGGCTCGCGCCGCGGCCGCCCAGCATGACCCCGAACTCAGGCCAGTCTTCGCGCGCTCCCTCGGTCCACCGCGTAAAGGCCACGGTCGTCCCGTGGACGCCCATCAGTCCGCCGCCCCCGTAGACGAACTCGACCAGGTTCTGTCGGAGCGTGGCATCCTCGAACAGATTGCCGACGTTGTTGTTGAAGAAGACGGCATCGAACTGGCTCAGGCTCTCACGTTGAAAGACTGCCGGATCGCGGCTGATCACCGTGCTAAAGGCGCCGGTCTTCTGGCCCATCAACGTGAATGCCAGATTGGCCGTCGGAATCGAGCCGTGGCCGCCGTAGCCGACGTTCAGGTCGAAAATCAGCAGCTTGCGCGGCTTGCACGGCACCGCAGGCGCTGTGACGGGAACCGCCGCTTCGACTTTCTCGCGCTCGCTCGCCTGATCCGCCGCTTGCGCGGCGGTGCCGGCGACTGCCAGCAGCAGGGCAGCGGTGGCTGCGCCCGCGAGCAAGATGCGAATCAGGCGTGGCGATGGTTCTTCGGATTGGTACATAAGTGCCCTTTCTAATGATGAGCCTCGCGGACAGGGGTTTTCGTGAACCCAAACATCTGCTGTGCTGTCGGCCGCCGTCCAAAGCGGTGACAAGGCACCGCACTCCCAAACTCGGTTGCGGCTTCGCGCGGCCCGACGGCTCTGCGGTTGGTCGAAATCGCACCACACTCCAGGGTTTCGCCGCTCATTCCGCAACCGGCAACGCGAACAGCGTCACGCTGCAGGGGGCGACGGAAATCTTTTCCGACACTTGGACGGCCGCTTCCTCGATCTTCACGCGATGTGGATCGGACGGGTCGTTGTAGATCATCGGATCCTGGCCCGCGATCTGCCACCGCGTGCCGCTGCCGGCCAGTGTCGCCCCGCTGACGGCCAGCGGAATTTCGGCAGCCTGCAGCGAGGGATTGACCACGCCCAGCGTCAGCGTCTTGCGGTCTGCGCTCCAGGCGGCCATCGCGTCGATCGTGCGCGAGCACTCCGTCGCCACGGGCAGCGTGCCGAAGTGTTTCCGATACAGCTTCAGCACCAGGCCCGTCGTCTCGAAGGCAGCGGCCGTCTTGCTGGTCTTGATACAGCCGATCACGTTCACGGTCTGGGCATAATTGGCCATGTAGAACAACTCGCTGTCGCGGGCCATCTGGTGCAGTCCGGCGGCGATTCCCAAGCCGTCCTTCAGGAAGTACCGCGTGCCCAATTCGCCGAACACGTGAGGACCGTACCAGTAGTTCCACTCGTCCAGCGCGATGCGGATGTCCTTGCCGCGCAACGAGTCGATCTCCTGGCGGTAGCGGCGATGGGCCTCGGCCTTGCGGCGGACGGCGTTGGGAATCTGGCGGACGTGTCCGGCCAGACTCGTCTGCTCCTGGCAGTAGAAGTGTTCGCTGATCAGGTCCATATGGTCGGCACAGTTTTTCAGCATACCCTCGCTCCACCTGCCGACATCGCCGACCGCGATCAGTTGGATCGACGGATCGACGGCCCGCATGGCGGTGGCGAACTGGTTGTGTTTCTCCTGGTATTTCTCCAGCGGCATGTGGCCCAGTTGCCAGCCTCCGTACATCTCGTTGCCGATGCTCCAGTACTTCACCCCGTACGGTTCGCGGTGACCGTTTTCCGCTCGCAGTTTGCCCAGCGGCGTTTCGGGTCCGCCGTTGGCGTATTGCAGCTCGTCGACGGCCGCCTGCACATCGCCCAGCCCGCTGTTGACGGCGATGTAGGGTTCCGTGTTCAGCAGGCGGCAGAAGACCATGAACTCGTCCAGCCCGAAATCATTGTGCTCGATGCCTTGCCAGGCGGGGTTCTTGCGCGGCGGCCGGCGGTCTGGGTCGCCGATCCCGTCCCGCCAGTTGTAGCCGCTGACGAAGTTGCCGCCCGGCCAGCGGTAGACGGGCGAGTCGAGTTCCTTGAGCAGCGCCAAGGTGTCCGCTCGCATGCCTTGCACGTTGTCGGCGGGCATCAGCGAAACCGTGCCGACGGAGAAGCGGCCCTGGCCCGCGGCGGTGATTTCCAGGCGGCCCTCGTCCGTCGTCTTGCCGGCGGTGAATTCCAGCCGCATTTTCCCAAATGCCTCGGCCACCTGCGCGAGGGTGGTCACCTGGCGGTCGTTGGGACCGTTGCCCCAGATCAGGCTGACGCAAACCGGCCCGGCGTCCTGGGTGCCGGCCAGCCAGATCCGGCCGACGTACGATTTGCCCGCGATCAATCCCAACCCGGCCTGAGTGATGCCGCACGGCTGGCCGCCCTGCAGCGCGATGCGCGGCGTGTGTTGGCCCACGAAAGCCCCTTCCCGGACCATACTCACTGCACCGTCCGGTCCGATCGCCTTCCAGGGTGACTGGCCCTTGCCGATCGGATCGAAGAACTTGCGGTCCTGAAGCATTTCGGCCCAGATCCCGCCGTAGATACAGCGGCCGAGGTGCTCGATGAACTGGCCGTAGATGTACTTCGAGATGGGCTCGCCCGTCTTCGCCGCGTCGATCGTGATGCTCAGCGGCAGCGGCGGCGAGCGGGACAGCAGTTCCAAGGACACGTCGTCGTACCAGGCCTTGCCCGTGGCCAGCCCCCAGCCGCCGAACAGGCAATTCACTTGGATCGCGTCCTGCGCTTCCGTCTCGAAGACGACTTCGACCCGCGTCCAGTCGTTCGTGCCCGTCAGAGCGCGGGTGGCCACGGGCTGGATGTTATGGACGTTCAGCAGGGCCCCGCGGCCGTTTTTTGCTTGGACTTTTTCCGTTTTGATCCAGCCGGAAAGGCGATACTGCGCGTACGGCTCGACGGCGACGGTCGCGGCCCAGCCGATGTCGCCGCCCTGCTCCGAGGCGAGGGCGACGCTGCGTTGGCCGGTGCGCCCGACGGCGGCGTATTCGAACGCGCCGTCGCCGCCCCATTTCTGCGTCTGCCAGCCCGCGGGGCGGCCGTCACGCGCTTGCTCGAAGGAACGGTTCGGCAGGCTGTCTGTCGTTCGTTGGGCCTGAGCGACGCCGGCTGCACCAGCCGCCATAAGGCTGAACACAATCATCATGGTGTCTAATGTTCGGTGTCTCATAGTTCTCTTTCCTTTCTGAGCAACACGCCGTCAGCGAACCGGAGCAGACACGGAAGATAGCAGGCACGGCGAGACGTGCCTAGCACCAGGCCGTTCTTCCTGGCATATTGCGGGTGGCTATGATGACACGTTTTGCGTGGCACGGCCTACTTGTTGGCCGTGTTGACGCGGCGGGCACGGCCAACAAGCAGGCCGTGCCACACGGAAAAGCGTGATTCGATGGCGACAACGCGCGCGGCAAGAAAAACCGCTTGGTGCAGAAGCCAACACGCTACGCCGCATCCCGGTAGGTTTGCGGCGAGGATTTGGCGGACGGTCCCTGTGGGTCCTGCCTACGCCCACGGTTCAGCGCGGCAGGCGGTGTTTCGAGCAGAAAAAACTCGACGTCGCGGCGAACCCTGCCTGCGTGTGCCAGATGACCGCCGATGCCAAACAGGGCGCAGATTCGCCCCCCGAAGTGCGCGTAGGCCGCGCCGCGCTTCCCATCCCGCAGCAGCGATCCGAAGACCGTGAACGGGTGACACACGAGGGAAGCCGCTACGCCGTTGCCCGCAGCGTGCCGCCAGAAGACACACTCCGCGCCGCGTCCGGAATGGAACGACAACGGAACATCCGGCACGGCGGTGGACGACGTTCGCACGACGCTCTCCGCTGCCAGCACGGCTCGATAGCCCAACGCCTGCAGAGACAATGCGAAATCCACATCCGCCCAGTCGACATCCAGCCGTTCGCAGAATCCGCCGATCGCTTCCCAAATCCAACGACGGTAAAACCCGGCGAACAGCCCCGGACCGACAATCTCGCGGAGCAGGACGCGCGAGTCCTGCGAACGCGTAACGCCCGCGGCATGACATACTCGGCGGCCACCCCGCGTATAGCGCAGTCCCGCCGCCATGATTCGGTCCTCGTCGGCCGCATCCACCAAGATCGGGGCCACCGCACAGACTTGAAGATCGCGGAAGGACGCGAGGGCGGAGTCCGTCCAGCCATCGGTCGCTAGCACGCCGGGCTGCAAGACATGGACGATGTCGCCCTGGGAGGCGCGGCATCCCGCATTGATCATCTGCGACGAACCTGCACCCTGCGGGACGGGGACGAAACGAACCTCGCCCGCCAAGTCGTAGGGATCATCGTACACCTGGGAATGGACGACGAGCACTTCGCACTCCGCCGGCCGGTTCTGCAAAACCGAAGCGAGTGTATCCTCGAAGGAATCGTTGTCCGCCCACAGCGGGATGATGATGGACAGCCGGCACACGGGTCACCTTCCTTGCTTCTCTGCTCGTCTTATTTCGACCGATTTGCCTGGAGAAGTTAATACGAACGATAGAAACAGATTGGCGAACTTGGCGCAGCGAGGGGGAGGCCAAGCCCGGCACCCCTGGCCGGATCACACGTCTGCAAAGCGGCGTCACCGCTAGGGCGCGCGAAAAAGCGTCCTGCGGCCAAGCCGCAGAACGCTTGCTGGCATGTAGATAAACCCAATCCAAATCTTAATTTCGGCTCAGCGACGGGTAGGGCTCCGAACTATCCGACTTCTTGCCTTCCGTCCGCCTGACGGCTTCCAGGGTCACGCGCATGGCCACTGCGAGTTCCTGCGGCGAGAAGTACTTTTCGGTGTACCCGTTGCTCAGTTTCACTCGGTCCTTGGCCGCGAGTTGCTCCCAGCTCAGCCCGTCAGTGAAGTGCCAGGCCGCCGCTTGGGCCGCATTCTGAGTCACTTCGCCGCGTCCCAGCATCTTGCACACTTCGGCCACGCGCTGATCTTGAGTGAACGACTCGATGGGGCGAATCTCGTAAGGCACGCGCGGATTCGGATCTGTCTTCCCATGCTCCAGGCAGACCGTGGCGACCTTGATCTTCCCGACCTTGTCGGG
>CAYPGE010000088.1:0-24244 GCA_964409865.1 uncultured Pirellulaceae bacterium | reverse complement strand
GGAGAGCGGAGAGCGGAGAGCGAAGGGCGAAGAGCGAAGGGCGAAGAGCGAAGGGCGGAGGGCGAAGGGCGAAGAGCGAAGGGCGAAGGGCGAAGAGCGAAGAGCGAAGGGCGAAGGGCGAAGGGCGAAGGGCGGAGGGCGGAGGGCGGAGGACATAATTTCAAATCTGAAATTTCAAATTTCGAATCTGAAATCTGAAATTTGAAATCCAAAGTGTGAAATCTCAAATCCAGAATCTCAAATGCAAAATGTGAAATCTCAAATCTCAAGTCCCAACCGGAGCCACTCATGGATTACACCTACGAACAGATCGCCAAGATGATCGACCACTCGCTGCTCAATCCGGCGCTGACCGACGCCGATTTGGACGAGGGCTGCGGCATCGCCCTGCAGTACAACGTCGCTTCGGTCTGCATCAAGCCGTACTATCTCCGCCGCTGCGCCGGACGGTTGGCCGGCAGTACCGTCGCGCCCAGCACGGTGATCGGATTCCCGCACGGCGGAAATGCCACGGCGATCAAGTTGGCCGAGGCCGAACAGGCGCTGGCCGACGGCGGCATCGAGTTGGACATGGTCGTCAACGTGGGCAAGGTCCTCAGCGGCGACTGGGACTATGTGCGCCGCGATATCGGGGCCGTCGTCCAACGGGCTCATGGGGCCGGGGCCAAAGTGAAAGTGATCTTCGAGAACTGCTACCTGCAGGACGAGCACAAGATTCGCCTGTGCCAGATTTGCGGCGAGGTGAACGCCGACTGGGTCAAGACGTCGACCGGGTTCGGCACCGGCGGCGCGACGCTGGACGACCTGCGTCTGATGCGCCGGCACGCGCCGCCGCACGTCCAGGTGAAGGCGGCCGGCGGGATCCGCACCTTCGCCGCCCTGCTGGAAGTCCGCGCTGCGGGCGTCACGCGCTGCGGAGCCACGCGGACCGTGGAGATGCTGGACGAGTGCAAACGGCTGCTGGGACAAGGCGGGTGAGGGAGGGGCGGTCAACTGCCGAGTTGGAGCGACTGCGTATGAATCCCGTCCGCTGGTTTCAGCGTCTGTTGCCGTTCCTGCCGCGGTTCTGGCCGCGCCCCACATCGCTGGGCCGCCGCGGCGAAGCGGCGGCGGCCCGATTTCTGAAAAAGAAGGGCTACCTGATTGTCGCCCGGTCCGACCGCATGCGATTGGGCGAGATCGACCTGGTGGCCGTCGACGGCCGCACCGTGGTGTTTGTCGAAGTCAAAACCCGCCGCTCGCACGATGCCGGACATCCGGCCGAGGCGGTGGACGAGGACAAGCAGCGCCGCTTGACCCGCCTGGCGCTAACCTATCTGAAACGCCACAGCCTGCTGGAGTACCCCGCCCGCTTCGACGTGGTGGCCGTTACCTGGGCCGACGACCGCCGGCAACCGGCCATCGAGCACTTCCCAAACGCCTTCCAAGCCGTCGGCCAGTGGCAGCTTTTCGGCTGAGATGCCAGCACCGCATGCATCGAATTCCTCTCGCCTCCCAGCGTCCAAATCTGTAACCTTCCGCCAGCGTCCCGGATCTACCCTGAAACAGCTCTGTCGCTTGCGAGTTTTGGAGTGCGGTGCCTTGTCACCGCTTTGGACAGCGGCCTGGAGCATGGCGGCTGATTGGGTTCAGGAGACACAGCACGGCGCCGGAACACAAACCGCCGGTCGTGGCGTCGCCATCGAGCCAAAGCGACGACAAGGCGCCGCACTCCAAAACAAGCGCAGGAAAACAAGAACTTGGACAATAACAGTTCGTCGGCGTGCGGTACAAAACGCCACGAACTTGTGCATCAAGGAGTCGTTAATGACCAGGAGGCCTGTAACAGCTATCATCATCTTGAGCCTCGCAGCGCTGCTGTCCGTCGCTGGCGCCGGTTGCTCGAATATGAACAAAACTCCCCTCGAATCAACCGCCGCGGCGCTGCCACCGCCGCCTACGGCGCTGACCCCGTCGCTCGCGCCCGACGACCAGACGGCCTTCGGCCCGCGGATTCCCGACCCGGTCGCCGGCGACTGGCCCCCTGCGGACTTCCACCTGGAACCCCCTCCAGCGGCTTTGGCGGACCCGAAATCCGGACCGGCGGCTGAGCCCGTCAGCATCGTGGTGTCCGACACGTCCGTTTTGCCGCGGACCGTGGGGCATGTCAAGACGGCGACGTTTGACGCCGAAGTTCTGCAATCCGACGTGCCGGTGCTCGTCGACTTCTACGCCGACTGGTGCGGGCCGTGCAAGAAACTCGCGCCGCTGCTGGATCAACTCGCCTACCAGACGCCGGACGCCAGAATCGTCAAAGTGAACATCGACGACAGCCCGGAATTGGCGATCCGCTACGGCGTCAAGGGCATCCCGCACCTGAAAGTCTTCAAAGACGGCAAAGCCGTCGCCCAGCACGTCGGCCTGGCCAACCAGCAACAGCTGACCGCCCTGCTGTCGCTGTGAGCATTTCGAGGAATTCCGGAAAACGCATTCGCTGTCTCCTTCAATTCGCTGTCGAACCAGCACTTGACAGCGAATGAAAAGAGACAGCGAATCCTCGTCCGCCGATCTCCGCCAGTTTCCAAGGCCCAAAATCTGAGATCTCAAATCTGAAATCTCAAATTCGACATCCCGCATCCCGCAACCCGCATCCCGCACCTAACCCATCTCCCACACGCGCACCCCCTGGGGACTGAGATGGATCGGGATGCTCCGGGTCGCTGGAACCTGGGTGGCGATCGCGCGCAGCATTTCCCGGTTGGCCGCCGCCTTGGGACCGCCCAGGATCGTGACCGACCCGCCGTCGCCTCCCGCGCCGTTGACCTTCCAGCCCAGCGCGCCGTGCTCCCGCGCCACTCCGATCACCGCCTGATGCGTAGGGCTCACCAGGTCCGGGTGCAACTGGGCCTGGGCTTCCGTATTGTCGATCATCGTCCGGCCTAGTTCGACGAAATCGCCCGCGTACAACGCATCCCGGGCGCGCACGGGAATCTGCCTCAGCGGCCGCAGCTTCTCGGCGTCCGGACCGGCGTCCTCCAGTTCGGCAATCACCAGCTCGTGGACCTTCGACGAACTGTGCGATTGGCCCAGGAAGATCAGCGACAGCCGCTCCTCCAACTCCCACTCGACCACCTGCGGCAGCCGCAGCGGACTGACGATGGCCCGCGGGTAATCCAGGATCTCGATAAAATTGATCCCGCCAAAGGCCGAGGCCAGCTGGTCCTGGACCCCGCACTGCTGCTTGAGCCGCTCGGTCTCGATCCGGTGCGCCGCGTGGGCCACCTCGTGCGGGGTGAGCCGGCCTGGGGTCAGCAAGTCCAGCGCGCCGATCAGCGCCACGCTGACCGCCGCGCTGGTGCCCGTCGAGGCGCCGGCCGGAGCCTCGCTGAAGATGTCGATCTCCAGGGCCAGTTCCCGCGGCAGGCCCATGAAATCGACGGCGGCCTCCAGCAGCGGATGCCGGTCGTAGGTCCCGCCCACGCTGTCCAGCGTGTACCGCTCGCCGTAGTTCTCCGCATAAATCGTCACCGGCGGCCGGTCGCTGCCGCGGGCAAAGACCCGCATCTGCACCTCGGCCAACGGGTGGACAGCGATATTCAGCACCCTGCCGAACTTGGCAAACCACGTGTCCGTCCACCCGCCGAAATCGGCGATCCGGATCGGTGCCACGCTGGAAATCGTCCGCAACGGCTTCTCGTCTTGCTTCATAGTCAGGGGTCAGGGGTCAGGGGGCCGCCGTAGCATGGCTCTCCGAGCCGTGCCCGCGTTGAATCCACGTAGCATGGCTCTCCGAGCCGTGCCCGCGATCGCCAAACACCGAGCGAGAACACCACGGAGCCGATCGCGGCAACGTTGAGCTTACCCTCGCGGCAAGAAAAAGTCTACTGCGTGCCGTGCGCAGGTCGCGAGTTGGACGATTTGCGGGGTTCCGGGACCATCGAGTTTCGTGCTTCGGATTTCGTATTTTCAACATTCACGCACGCCACACGCATCGCACCGACGAAGACCCTACGGCGCCCCGTACGCCGGCAGTGGCAGCGGATAACGAGGACGCTGCCGTAGCTGCCCCGCGTGATCGTGCCGTCCGGACCCACCAGGTGGCCGCCCGCGACTTGGTGCAATCCGCCGATCTGGACCAACGAGACCGTCGCCGCCGGCTCTTTCCAGTCCTTGCGCAAATACTGCGTGACCGCCGCCTGGGCTTCCTCCACCGGCATGCCGGCCAGCGTGATGGCGCCGTACGTCGGGCCCAGATCGAGGACGCATTCCCGACAAAGCTGCTTGCTGGGTGTAATCGGCTAATCCGATGCGGCGCTCGTCCACCTCTAGCCAACGCGATCGTCAACTTTGAGCCGACAGATGAGGGAGCCGACCGTTCGTCTTACGACGGGCAAACCGACGAGTCGGGTCATGACGTGATCCACGCCACCGCCTCCCAAGAGGGGGCGGAACCAGGTGACTACACAGTCCATGTGACCTTGCCAATGTTGGGAGCCGACGATCCCAATACGAAGACCGCAGTCAACATTCCGGCCAAGTACAATACGCGGTCGGAACTGAGGGCCACCGTCAAGGACGGCGACAATACGTTTGACTGGAAACTGACGAGCAATTAGGCCTACGCTGGAGCTATGCGACGCGAGCTGTCCAGTCGATCCCTGACAGCGAGGCCAAGGCCAAGTGCAACGCGTGAGTTCCGCGCCGGCCGCCGCCTTGCGCTTGCACGGCCAGGTACAGCTGTTTGGCAAGGGCAAGTCCGGGCAGAACCAGCCCCATCCGATCCGCTTCGTCCAAGGCGATGCGCATGTCTTTGATGAAGTGCTCGACGAAGAAGCCGGGATCGAAATTGTTCTGGATGATCCGCGGACCGAGGTTGGACAGCGACCAGCTGCCCGCCGCTCCGGACGCGACGGATTCCAGGACGCGGTTCAGATCCAAGCCGGCTCGGTAGGCGTATAGGAGGGCTTCACACACGCCGACCATGTTGCTGGCGATCAGCGTCTGGTTGACCATTTTCGTGTGTTGCCCCGCGCCGGGGCCGCCTTGATGGACAAAGGTCTTGCCCATCGCCTCCCAGCACGGGCGCAGGGCTTCGACCGCCTCTGCGTCGCCGCCGATCATGATCGAGAGCCGCGCCTCGCGAGCGCCCACGTCGCCGCCGGACACCGGCGCGTCGATGCTGACGACGCCCTTCTCCTGCGCCGCCGCCGCGATTTCGATGGCCAGCGACGGTTCGCTGGTCGTCATGTCGACCAACAGGTTACCCGGCTTCGAGCCGGCCAGAGTGCCGTCGGATCCGAGAACCACTTGGCGGACATCGCGCGGGAACCCGACGATCGTGAAAACGACGTCGCTGCGTTCGGCCACGGCCCGCGGGCTGTCGGCCCACGCGGCTCCCTGGGTCAACAGCCGATCCGCCTTGGCCGGCGTGCGGTTGTAGACGGTGGCCGAGAAGCCGCGGGCGATCAGGTGCCCGCACATGCTGGCCCCCATCACGCCCGTGCCGATCCAGCCGATGCGGGTCTGGCCGGGTTCGATCTGCATGAATGTCGTTCTTTCTACGAGTCTTGCGGAGCCCTTGCTGATGCTGGCTGACATCACGCGGAGCGTGATGGCCACTCTACCATCGCTGTTCGGGACGATTGATGATCTCGTTCAGGATGAACGCTTGTTGAATCGACTGGGGACTGCGGAACAACTCGACGATTCGAGCGGCAAAGGCGGCGCCGGCTGCCGCGCCTGCTTTGTCCTCGGGATCGCTGATTCGACTCAAGTCGTGATCGAACTTCTGGTGCAGGTGAGCTTCGACTTTCTCGTCGGCCTGGCCGATTTCCGCGCCCAGTTGTGCGGCGTGGACGGTGACATCGCTGGTGTCCAGGTGCTTCTCGACGTGCTGGGCGACGGCGGCGCGTCGCCGCACCGGCGCCGCGTCGACGATTTCTGCGTCCAGGACCTCCGCGTCCACCGGAGCGGAGCGAGAAGCCAGCGGACGCTGCGGCGCGGGCCTGGGCTGCGGAGCCCGTTGCGCGGCGGGGCGCGGCGGAGCAGGCCGTGGGGGGGCGGGCCGCGGCTGGCCCTGCTGTTGCTCCGCGATTTCCCGCAACAGATTTTCCAAGTCGCGCATGATGCTCATGACGGACGGCCTCCGGCGGCGGCGCTGGTGGCGATCGACTTCCGCATCTCCGTATCCGCCTGGACGTTCCGCAATTTGAAGTAATCCAGCACGCTCAGCTTGGCGGTGCGGAACGCCTCGGCCATGGCCTTGGGCACTTCCGCCTCGGCGTCGACCACCTTGGCGCGGCTGTCCTCGATGGCGGCCGTCATTTCCTGCTCGCGGGCTACGGCCGCCGCCCGGCGGCCTTCGGCTTGCGCCCGCGCGACGCGCGTGTCGGCCTCGGCCTGATCGGCCTGCAGCCGAGCGCCGATGTTTTCGCCCACGTCGATGTCGGCGATGTCGATCGAGACGATCTTAAAGGCCGTCTGCGAGTCCAGCTTGCGGGCCAGCACGGCCTTGGAGATCATATCCGGGTTCTCCAAGACCTGGGCATGCGTTTCCGCCGATCCGATGGCGCTGACGATGCCCTCGCCCACGCGGGCCACGATCGTCTCCTCCGTGGCGCCGCCGATCAACTGCTGCAGATTCGCCCGCACGGTGACGCGGGCGCGGACCTTGAGTTGAATGCCGTTCTTGGCCATGGCGTCCAAGGAGGGCTTGCCCGAGGCACGCGGCGGACAGTCGATCACTTTCGGATAGACGCTGGTCTGGACGGCTTCCAGCACGTTGCGTCCCGCCAGGTCGCTGGCCGTGGCTTCGCGGAACGACAAGTCGACAATTTTCGCTTTCTGCGCCGCGATCAGCGCCCGGACCACCAGCGGCACATTCCCGCCAGCCAGATAGTGGGCTTCCAACGCCCGGCTGGTCAGGCCCATCTCGTCCGTAATGCCCGCCTGGACCGCCATGATCTTGCTGCGCACAATCACCGTGGGATTGACTTTGCGGAAAGTCATGCCCAACAAGTCCCAGATCGTGATCCCGGCCTTGGTCAGCACGCATTGAATCCACAACCGGAAGTAACGGGCGAACACGCCGAAGATCACCATCAGGATAATCAAGATCACGACGGCGATCCCGATGCCCACCAGCGTGGTCGGGTCGATTTCTTGTTGGGCAAAGATGCGCATCAGAGTAACCTCCGCAAGAATGGTCACGGCCGCAAACAATCAGGCTCAGCCAACAATTCCCCTTTTTACACCGAGCGGCGCTCGGGTGCAATTGTCAGGCTTCGGGTCTGTCCACGGATTTTTCTGCAACCGCTTGAGGAAAGCCCCTTTTCGTGCTCCGAACTCCCAAGCTTCCGGCGAAGTCTGGTTGCGGCCAGAAACCGCGTCGCTTAACTCGTCGGCGGTTCGAACGATTCCAACCCCAAGTTGCGCGCCGGCTGGGCGAGCACGTCGGCCGTTTCCGACAGCAATTCGCGGGGACTGTCCTCCAGCACCACCACGACGCGATTGGTCCGCACCGCCGTCACGCGAACCGACTGGCCGGGATCGATGGCCATCCCCTCGCCAATCGCATCATACACCCGCCCGTCAATCACGACCGCGCCGCTGGGCAACATTTTCGTCTTGGCCGTGCCGCGCTTCCCGATCAGGTCCTTCAGCTTCCGATGCTCCGGCGTGTCCGGCAACACTTCTTCCTCGTTCTGCGGCGCCTCCAACAAGATCATCCGGCCGATCGGCGTCCGCGGCCAATAGTGGATCGCTGCCGCCAGGGCCACGGGCAGGATCAGCATCGTCGCGACCAGCATGCTGACGCCCGTCACCCACCCGCCACTGAAAGCTACGGCGATGGAAGCGATGATGGCCAGCGCCGCCAAGACGCCAAGCACGCCGCCGGAGGGGACAAACAACTCCAGTGCGATCAGCCCCAAGCCCAACGCCAGCAACAGGATCGACCACAACAATGCGTCGGTCACAAACGTATCTCCCAACACGATCCGATGGCTGCAACCAATCTGGGAACCCAGTTTACCCGATTTCCACGGCTCGGACCAGCACCTCGTTGCCTCTGACCTCCACCACGACCACGTCCGTCCCGCACGGGACCACTTCGCCGTCGCTGATCACGTCCACCCGCGCGTCGCCAAAGCGGGCCTTGCCGGACGGAGTCAATTGCGTGATCGTCACGCCCCGCTTGCCCACCAAGTAATCCCAGTGCACCAGCGCTTCCTGGCGGCGAATCTGCTCCCGCTGTTGGCCGTCAGGGGTGTCCAAGGACACACGGCGGAAGAGCGGAGCCTCGGTCATCAAGCGCCGCGCGACGACCATCGCGGCAAAGGCCCCGCCGCCCGCGGCTGCCAGCATGAACAACGAACTGGGCAGCTGGCTCCATTCGTAAGCATTGGAGGGAATCAAAAAGGTCTGGCTCGCCAACAGAATCGATACGACGATCAGCAGCCCGCCGCCGATGCCAAAGGCGCCCACGCCGGGCAGCACAAAAATCTCCAGGACCAGGCATGCAACTCCCGTCGCGAACAACATGATCTCCAGCCAGCCCGCGGTGCCGTGCAGAAAATTCGCCCAGAAAAACAACACAAAACACACCGCCGACGCGAAGCCGGCCAGTCCAACTCCCGGCGTCGAAAACTCGATCATCAGCGTGAACCAGGCGGCAAACAGCAGCGTCCCGGCGACTCGCGGCGAAGCCAGGAATTCGACCGCCGTATGCGCCCAGTTCCGCTGGACCATCCCCAACTCGGCCTCGAAATGGTAGGTCCTTTTCACGTCCTCCCAGTCGGCCACATTGAACCGCGCCAGCCGCAACTCGACGGCCTCGCTGCCCCGCAATCCGTTCCGCGTCTGGATGTCGCCTTCCGCCCGCCAGTCCTGCGGATGTTCCTGCTCGGCCAGTTCCTGCTCGCAGAAATACCGCACTTCACCGGTCCCCGGCCGCTGGTAACGCCGCACGGCCAAATCGGCGTCGATCATGGCCGCCGGCAGCGACCAATTCATGCTCTTGGACTTGGCCAGCTCGCGGACGGCGATCCGCAACGCCTCCGACTTGCGAGAACTAATGCGCCGAGCGCCGGGGCCGCCCAACACGGCCGTGTCCGTCATCAGCAGCTGATCGCAGGCCAGGGCGACCAGCGCCGCGTCGGACCGCGCCTCGGAGGCGACAAAGGCCACCGTGCGCACCTGGCTGGCATCCAAACCGGACAAGTACCCGGCCAGCCGCACGCTGTCCTCCGGCGATCCGCCGGGGCTGTCGATCACCAGACAAACGAAATTGACCTGCTCCTGCTCGACCTTCTCCCGGATCCCGCGTTCGACCCAGTTCACCGTGTCCGGCTTGATCGGGCCCGTCAAGTCCACGCGGACGGCCCGCCGGCCCACGGCCAGCGTCGGGTCTTCTTCCACGCCTCCGGCGGGCAACTGCAGGGCCGAGGCCAATTGCAGACGATCCCTGGCCAGGTGGCTCACCAATCCGTACTTCAACCGCAACTCGGTGCCGGTAAAGTTACCCAGTTGCCCAGCGGGGATCACCTGCTCGACCGAACGCACCGCGGATTGCTTCTGCAGTTCATCCAACTCGTCGGACAAGACAAACCGCACGCCGTCCTGTGTCTGCACGCGAGAAACCGCCAACTGCGGATCGAGCATCCCCAGCACCACCGCCTTGGGAACGGTCCGGCGTCGCTCCGCGATTTCGACGTACCCGCTGCGGACCGTGGGGTCCCGCGCGTCGTCCGCCAATCCCGCTCGCCCCAATTCGGCATCCGGATGCGAGATGATCTGCTCGCAAGCCAATACCGGCAGGACGGCGTGTCCGTGCACGGGTCCGTTCAAATAGGCGACGGTGCGAACGCGGCCCAAGTCTTCCCCCGCCAAGTAACGAGCCAGCGACAGGGCACGCTCAAACTGGCTGGCCCGCTGCGCGGCCTCGTCACCACCGCCGAACTCCAGGATCAACGTAGGGCGTCCGCTGGCGTCCTGCCAACGCACCAGCAACTCGCCGATCATCGCCTTCAAACGCGTATCGACTTCTCCCGCAATCGGCGTCGGGACACGGATCAGCTGCGCGGCGCTCGTCCTGGCCGGTTCAGGCTGCTTGGCGCCGGCAGGCTTCTTGCGCGCACCGCCATCGTCCCCGGCGGCCGCCAGAAGGCTGACGCCGCAGACCAGGATCAACAGTCGCGCGGTCGCTGCAACGAACGCGCGTTGGCGGACAATTCCTCGGTTCATGTTCCTTCCTGCAGGCGAACCAACGTTGGCCCATTCCGACTGATTATACGCCCGCCCGGCACGCGAGCAAAACCTGCCCGCCCGCGACGCGAGTGCAATTCTTCGTGGCACGGCTCTTCCAGCCGTGCCGGTATCGACTTGTAGCATGGCTCTCCGAGCCGTGCCGGTATGTCCGAAATTCCAGGAGAATCTGCACGGCTCGGAGAGCCATGCTACGGGGAACCGAAAACGCCGCAGATTCGACGCGGAGCCACAACGGTTTGCGGTTTCGAGCGCAGACCAACTCGGTTTGACGACAGTTCTTGTGGCCTCGCCGGACCTGCTGTCCGCCAAGATCAATCGCAAGTCGTTATGATTAAACGAGTTAGTATCGCTGGCAATTCTCTTTGGCACGCCGTTTGTGTGTCTTGTTCGTGGTTTCCCGCGGCCCATCGCCACGTGTAGTTCGGAAATCGGGGGCTGATCTTGGGGGCAATGCAGGAGTCAGACCGATGTCGGCAAGTGCTGTCCTGGCTTTGGGTTTTGCCTTGGCGTTCCTAACGTCGCTGCATCCTCTGCGACCGATTGGGCGGTGGTGAGTTCGAGGCTGCCTCGTTGATCGCGCCCTGGCTGAATACCGGGCTGGGCGTACACGGCCGCTATGAACCATCACATCACGGCTGACTTCTGGGACTGTTGCGGACGGCTGCCCGAGGCCGCGCAGCGGCAGGTGCAAGCGGCAGAGGATTCTGATATACTGGGATGGTGATCGTTGACCAGCATCGACACCTTGGTGCGTGCCGAATGTCATCGCGCGGCTTCCAGACGAGTTCGCTCCCGGCGCGTGACCCCGCCCGACTTCACCGACAAGCACTCTTGTTTCCGTTTCCCAAGAAGGATTCCAACCCATGTCAGATTCTCACCAGACAACACGTCGTCGATTTCTCCAGAGCGTCGCCGCCACAGGGGCCGCGAGCGTGATGCTGCCCTGGACCAACCGAGCCCTCGGCCGCCAGTCGCCTAATGACCGTCCTGTCTTGGCGACGATCGGCCTTCGAAATCAAGGCTGGGCCATCACCCAGAAAACCTTCCAGTTCGCCGATTTCGCAGCACTGGCCGACGTGGACTCGAAAGTACTCGCAATCAACGTCGAGAAGACGGAACAGAAACAAGGCAAGAAACCAGATGCTTACAAAGACTATCGGCAAGTCCTCGATCGAAAAGACATCGACGCGGTCATGATCGCCACGCCCGACCACTGGCACACGAAGATTGCGGTCGAAGCCATGCTCGCGGGGAAAGACGTCTACTGTGAAAAGCCGCTCACGCTGACCATTGACGAAGGAAAGCTACTCGAAAAGGTCGTCAAAGAGACGGGACGCGTCTTCCAGGTCGGCACCATGCAGCGTACCGAAAGCGGGCATCGCTTTTTGCAGGCCATCGCCCTGGTGAAACACGGACGCATCGGCACCGTCAAGAAGGTGACGTGCGGCATCGGCGGCATGCCGGCTTCGCCAGTCATTCCCGTTGCTCCCGTTCCCGAAGAACTCGATTGGGAATTCTGGCTCGGACCAGCACCGAAAGTTCCGTACCGAGCGCTACCGGAAATGCGAACAGGCTACGGCGGCGGCGTACCGCTGTACAGCAACGCGCACTACTCTTTCCGCAACTGGCACGAATACTCGGGCGGAAAACTCACGGACTGGGGCGCCCACCACGTCGACATCGCATGCTGGGCGATGGGCGCCGGCGGTACGGGGCCCAGTAAAGTGACGCCGTTGGAATACACTTTGGCTTGCGAGTACAAGGACGGATATCCCGTGGTCGACGATCGCTACAACGTCGCGACCAGCTTCACGATCCAGGCCGCAATGCCCAACAACGTCGAGATGCTGATTGCCAGCGAAGGCGACAACGGCATTCTCTTCGAGGGCACGGAAGGGCGGTTCTTCGTCAACCGCGGCCGGATCGCCGGGAAGCCGGTCGACGACCTGAAAGACAATCCGCTGCCGGAGGGAGCGCTCGAAGAGGTTTATGGTGGAACGATCAGCGAGAACCATAGCGCCAATTTCATCGAGTGCATGAAGTCTCGAAAGCAACCGATCTCCGACGTCTGGTCGCATAACCGCATGCTCGAAATATGCCACCTTGCAAACATCGCCATGCGTCTGGGTCGAGAAGTCAACTGGGATCCCGTCCAGCGTGAGATCGCCGGCGACGCCGCTGCGAACGCCTTTCTCGCACGCGAGAGCCGCAAGGGTTACGAAATCGACATGTAGCGTCGTGAGACATCCGGGCCGGCTGGAAGGTTCGCGGCCACACGTCAGGTCGCGGTAGCCGGATTGCCCCAGGAGAACGAACCCCTTTTGCATTTTCGGCCTTGGGAAGTTATCGTAGTCTTGACGAGGGAGGACCAAAACTTGAAACGCCTGACCAGAACCGTCTTGGCCGCTTGGCTCGTGGCGTCGTTCGCGGTGCCGCCCGTCTACGGGCAAACCGAGTTGGGGACCGTGCTCAAGAAGCACTACAAGCTCCGTTTCGTGTCGTGCAATGCGTGCCACATCAAGGAGGCAGACGAGGAAGCGGAGATGACCAGAGACAAGTTGACGCCGTTCGGCGAAGTCATCGGGAAATTGGTCGCAGGCCGGCGGATCACCGAGCGGTTGAACGCCGTCAAGGGCATGGAAGAGGAGAGGGAAGAGGTCAAAGACGAGATCAAGCGGGAATTCGGCGCGGTGATCAAGAAGCTGGACCTCGTCAAAGACGCCAACGGCAGAACGTATGCCGAGTTGATTCGGGCAGGCGAAATCGACGGTCTCAAGCCGTGTGAGTAGGCCGCATTTACACTCGAAGGAGCATTGACCATGGCAAAACCTACCTCGCGCAGATCCTTTCTGAAAACCGCTGGACTCGGCGCTGCCGCCCTGGGGTGGGCGGCGTCGGCCAACGCCGGCGAACCGCAGATCCAGGGGTTCGAGAAGGAAAAGTCCGCCCCCCAGCCGGGAGCAGCCTGGAAGCCCGTCTCCGATCGGAAGATTCGCGTGGGGATCGTCGGTTTCGGCGTGTGCCGATTCGGCTCGCAGTTCTCGCTGCAGCACCACCCGAACGTCCAGGTGGTGGCCGTCAGCGATCTGTTCCCGGACCGGTGCCAGGCGCTGGCTCAAGCGTGCAAGTGCGAAAAGACATATCCCTCGCTGGAAGAAATGGTCAAGGACGACTCGATCGAAGCCATCTTCGTCGCCACGGATGCGCCCAGCCATTGCCGCCACTGCATCGACGTGCTCCAGCACGGCAAGCACGTGGCGACGGCGGTGCCCGCTGTCTGGGAGCGTCTGGAGGATGCCGACCGGCTGTTCGAGACCGTGAAGAAGTCGGGCCTGAACTACATGATGTTCGAGACGTCGTGCTTCCATGCCGACCTGTTCGCCATGCGCCAGATCTACAACGCCGGCGGTTTCGGCCAGTTGGTGTACAGCGAAGGCGAGTACTTCCATTACGCCTGCGCCGTGATTCCGTCGTACAAGGACTGGCGGATTGGCCTGCCGCCGCAATGGTATCCGACGCACTCGAACGCCTACTACGTGGGCGTGACCGGGGGCAGCTTTACCGAGGTCTCGTGCCTGGGGATGCCCAGCATCCGTGACGAATTGAAGCCGGAGAACAACCGCTACAAGAACCCGTTCGGCACCGAGATCGCCCTGTTCCGCACCAGCGAGGGCGGCATGTCGCGGATGGCCGTCAGCTGGGACACGCCGGGCTACGGCGGCGAAGTGGGCCGGGTCCGCGGCCAAAAGGGTTCGATGGTCGGTGAGAAGTACGAGGGCCTGGAGAAGACGTTGCCGAACCTCGCCAAACCGGCGCTGCCGCCCGCGGTGGAAGCCGGCGGGCACGGCGGCTCGCACGGCCACCTGGGCCACGAGTTCGTGATGTCGATCCTGGAAAACCGCCAGCCGCTGGTGAACGTCGCCTGGGCCTTGAACATGACCGTGGCGGGCATCGTCGCGCACCAGTCAGCCCTCAAGAACGGCGAACTGATGAAGATCCCGCAGTACACCTGATCGGAAAAGGGGTCAGGACTCTTTTCCAGGAAAGAGTCCTGACCCCTTTTGGGACACGGCCCGGTGCTGCTCCAGTTCCCGCAGCACCGCGGTCAGGTCATCGGGCAACGGGGCGGTAAACTCGATCTCGGCATTGGTCTGCGGGTGCACCAATTTGATGCGGTGGGCGTGCAGGGCCTGGCGGGCCAGCAGCACGCGATCGTCTTCGCGGCCGGTGAGGACTTCGCCCAAGGTCAATTGCGTGCGGCCGCCGTACAAGCGGTCGCACAGCACGGGGCAGCCGATGTGGGCGAGGTGCAGGCGGATCTGGTGCGTGCGCCCGGTCTTGGGGTGGACGCGGATCAAGGCAAAGCCGCGGAACCGCCGCTGGACTTCGTAAAACGTCTCCGCCTGCCGCGTGGTGGCGTGACCGGCGCGAATCGCCATCTTCTCCCGCTGGTACGGGTGCACGCCGATGGGCTGAGCAATGATGTCGCGATCGCGGTCCGGCGCTCCGATGACGATCGCCAGGTACTCCTTCTCGGTCGTGCGGCGTTCGAATTGGGACGTCAAGTCCAGGTGGGCGCGGTCGTTCTTGGCCACGAGAATCACGCCGCTGGTGTCGCGGTCCAGGCGGTGAACGATGCCCGGCCGCGTCGGGCCGCCGACGCTGCTCAACTGATCGCAGTGATGTGCGACCGCCGAGGCCAGCGTTCCTTTCCAATGGCCGCGAGCCGGGTGGACGACCATCCCCGGCGGCTTGTTGACGACCAGCAGCCAGTCGTCTTCGAACAGGATGTCCAGCGGGATGTCTTCGGGCTGGGGGCGCTGCCGCGGCACCTCGGGGACCACGATCGTCACCCGTTCGCCCAACCGCAGGCGATAAGCGGCCTTCAGGTGCTTGCCGTCCACGGCCACACCGCCGGCGCTGATCGTGCGGCGGAGCTGCACGCGGCTGTGACGCGGGAAGTGTTCGGCCAAGTAGGCATCCAGCCGTTGTCCGACGCCAGCGACGTCGACCGTCAATTCGACCGGCGTATCAGACAACTCGTGGGAAGCCATAGGGCACAGATCCTCGCCGCTTGCCGGCGAGTGCTTCAGCTAGTTGGCCACTCAACCTGAGCCCCTCGCCGACAAGCGGCGAGGATGTTGTGAGCCAACTACGGTTTCGGCTGCTCCGCGGGCGGCGACGGCGCCGGTACGGCTCCGGCCGGTTTGGCTTCTGCCGGGGCAGATGTCTCCGACTTCGTGGCGGCCGCCTCGGGCTTGTTTTCCGCGGGTACCGCAGGTTTGGCCGCTGGCTCGGCCTCGGATGCCGCGGCGGGCTTGGCCTCCGGCGCCGATGCAGGCTTGGCTTCAGGAGTTGGTTCCGGTTTCTCGACGGGTGCCGGCGCGGATTTCTCGTCCGGCTTCGCTTCCGGTTTGGCCTCCGGCGCGGCCGGTTCCGTCTTGGTTTTGGGGGCTGGGACCGGTGCGGCGGGCGGTTGTTTCAACTGCTTGGAAATGTCGCTTGCCGGGAAAGATGAATCGGGCCGTTCCGGCAATTCTCCGCCCAGGTCCGCGGGCACCTTGGGACCTTCGCCAGTCGCCTGCATTCCGGCTGGCGGCTTCGGTTCCTGCCTTTCAAACCACGCGAACCAGCGTTCTGCTGCCGGTCCGGAGATCTGTTCGCGGCGGCGTTGCGCCAGTTGGCCGAGGGCCGAATCCGGCTCGGCCGCAGTTACTTTTCCGTAGTAATCGCGAGCCTTCTCAATCTCAGAGAGCGATTCGTACACTTGAGCCAGCCCGTAGCGGGCACGCTGCAGCAGCAGCGGATAGCCAGCCCCCCGTTGCTCGACAGCCAGAAACTCTTTCTCCGCATCTTTCAGGTTTTTCACTGCCTCTTTCCGATCGCGATACAGCAGCGAGGTGCCCATCGCCAGCTTGATGTCGCCCGCGCTCTGCTGAGCCCACAGGGCCGCCGTCGATCCCTCGTGCATCCGCGCCACTTCCTCCAACGCTTCGGGCCGTTGTTCGACCATGGCGCTGAAGTAGTCCTCCCAGCTGGCGCCGGCCCTCGCCTGCTGCTGGGTGCTCAAGTAAAGCACGGCTCCGGCCAGCACGGCGATCGCGACGAGGCCGTAGAGCATCTGTTTCTGGTACGGGCGGATTTTTTGCAGATACATGCCGATCGTGTCCGCCAATTGGTTCGTCTGCAGTTCGTGACGTCGTTGGGTTTTCATCCTCGCCGCTCATTCTGCTAAAGACCCATTCGCCCGGCCACGGCCGTACCTCGGCGCGCAAAGCAGCCGCGAACGTGTCGCAAGTATAGATGTGCCAACCGAAAACCGTCAAGAGAACCGCAGATAGCCCAAATCGCCCAAGGTGACGAGACAGTCGAAAACCGACAGAATGTTTTCGGAAAGTTCCCCCACGGATGGCATGGCGATACCACGGATAAGGAACACCGTAGTTCAATGATTTCCATCCGTGGTATTGCCATGCCATCCGTGGGGCCTTCTTCTGCCTGCGTCAGGAATTCCAATCACGAGACTTTTGTCCCAGTTTTCCTTCCAGATGGGCGAGCAGCAGAGCCAGATCGGCGGGCGTGACGCCGCTGATCCGCGATGCCTGGGCCAGGTTCACAGGCTGAATTCGGGCCAGTTTCTGACGGGCTTCGGTCCGCAGGTGGGAAATGGCCGAGTAATCAAAGTTTTCCGGGATACGTCTGTCAGCCAGGCGTTTCTGACGTGCCACCTGCTCTTGCTGACGCATGACGTAGCCCGCGTACTTGATGTCGTACACGACTTGTTCCACCACCTCTCGCTGGACGGCAGCGAGTTCGGGCAGTCGGGCGGTGATGTCGGCCCAGGCGATCTCCGGCCGTTGCAGGTACTTGGCGAGCGTGACTCCCTCGACCCGGTGCGCTTGCAGAACCTGCGTCACGCGGGCGATTTCGGCCTCTTTCTGCTCCCAGCGGAGGGCCCGATCTGCGTCGACCAAGCCCGTGTCGCGTCCCCAGGGCGTCAGCCGGCGATCGGCATTGTCTTGCCGCAGCAGCAACCGGTATTCGGCCCGGCTGGTGAACATCCGATACGGTTCGTCCACGCCGCAAGTGACCAGGTCGTCGATCAGCACCCCGATGTAGGCCTGATCGCGACCCAAGATCAAGGCCTCGCGTCCCTGCAGTTTCAGCGCGGCGTTGGCTCCGGCGATCAACCCCTGCGCAGCGGCTTCCTCATAGCCTGTCGTCCCGTTGATTTGGCCGGCGAAGAACAGGCCCGAGACGCGCTTCGTCTCCAACGTCGGCCGCAGTTGGTCCGGCGGGCAGTAATCGTATTCGATGGCGTAACCATAGCGCATGATGTGGGCCCGCTGACACCCGGCAATCAAGTGAATCATCTGGTCCTGGACATCGCGGGGCAGGCTGGTCGGCAGGCCGTTGACATAGACCTCGCGCGTGTCGCGTCCCTCCGGCTCCAGAAATAACTGATGCTGCGGCTTGTCCGCGAACCGCACGACTTTATCTTCGATCGACGGGCAGTAGCGGGGGCCCGAGCTGCGGATCTGGCCGCTGTACATCGGCGCGCGGTGCAGGTTAGCACGGATCAGTTCGTGGACTTGTGCGTTCGTGTACGTAATCCAGCAGGGCAGTTGTTGGACCTGCAGTTTGCCGGTCAGGAACGAGAATGGCTGCGGATCGTCGTCGCCGGGCTGTTCTTGCGTCTGGGCGTAGTCGATCGTGCGGCCGTTCAGTCGTGCCGGCGTGCCGGTCTTGAAGCGCAAGACCTGGAAGCCCAACCGCAGCAGCGACTGGCTGAGGCTCTCCGTCGTGCCCTCGCCGGCGCGCCCGCCCGGCGTTTTGGTTTCGCCGGTGTGCATGAGGGCCTGCAGGAAGGTCCCCGTGGCGAGAATGACAGCCGGCGCGAGGTACAGCGAACCGCCGCCAGCGCGGACGCCGGTGACGCGGACGTGGTCTCCTGCGCCCTCGGTCAACAGATCGAGAACGGTCTCCTGCCGCAAGTCCAGGTTTTCTTGCGACTCGATGATGCGCTTGATTTCCGTCTGATAAGCCCGCTTGTCGGCCTGCGCCCGCGGGCTGTGCATGGCCGGTCCCTTACGGCGGTTCAGCAGTCGGAACTGGATGCCCGTGGCGTCGATGGCCCGGCCCATCGCCCCGCCCAGCGCATCGACTTCGCGGACGATGTGGCCTTTGGCAACGCCGCCGATGGCCGGATTGCAGCTCATCTGCGCCACGGTGTCCAGATTCGTCGTGAGCAGGGCTACGTGCGCGCCCATCCGAGCGGCGGCCAGCGCCGCCTCGGTTCCGGCGTGTCCGGCGCCGACGACGACCACATCGTACTCGTAACGACAGACGGACATCGGCTCATCACGTCGCCGCCGTCTTGGCTCGCGCGCGGGCTTCCCGCAAACCGCGGCTCAGAATGTCCCGCAGCATGGGCGAGTAGTCCTCGTACCGCGCCTGGTCGGGCGCCCCGTTAGCGAACTGGTAGATGGCGTCCCGCGGTTTCTTGCCCAGCGCGATCAGGGTGGAACTCACCGTGCCCCGGTCCTTGCCGCGGACGATCATGGTGGGGCGACCGGGCAGCGATGGCGAACGCGCGAACACCTTGCTGGCCACTGCCAGGAACTTGACGGGAGAATCCAGGGTCTGCAGGGTCAGCAAGCGGTAGGCAAGCTGGACGCGCTCGTCGCGCGGGTCGTTCACGTCGCCGTTGGCGATGATGCTCAGCCCCTGGTCCAACTCGACGACGTTCAAATCCTCGCCGCCATGCACCGCCCAAGCCGACTCCTGATCCGCAATCACATAATTCACGCCATCGTACTTGCCTGTTGACAATTCCTCTTGAGCCAGGTCGAGCGCTTGCCGCGAAGAGGTGCAGCGCAGCAGTTCACGGCACAAAACCCCCCGCGATCGCGCCGCGATCGGCGGGCGAGGTCTGGGGCGATTACAGGCCGCGACAAACATACCGTTTTGGTTGACGCCCAACCAGGTTCCGCCTGCCTGTTGGTCGATCCCGCAAAGAATTCGCGGCTTGCCGGACTGGATCGACGGCGATTGCGAAGGACGATCGTAGTACTCCTCGCGGTTGGCCGCGACCAGGATGGGCGAATCTTCAACAAGCTGGTACTGAATCGCAAGAATGCACATGGGTGTCGATCACGCCTTTCGTTCGAGGATTCCTTTGGTGACACATCCCAGGTGAGTTAATCGAAACACCTCCTGTGTCGATTTCCGTGCGGCCTGGCCTGATTCCCATGCCTGACGCGCCCCCCGCCCGTCGCTGTGCGTTACAGCCTGCCCCGCTGATTCGAGGAAGTCCGCATGGTGTGCAAATCACGGCCCCAGCCGGTCAAACCAATTTATTGCGCAGACGGCCCCTTCAACACCGCATATTAGGGGGAATGGAATAGATTCTTTCCTTGGGCCGCAGACCCTGAATTCTGGCTCTGCGGCCTTGTGAAACTGGCAAAAAAGTTCTACTCTGCTCCATGATGTGCAAGTTTTCCCCTGAAAATCCCGTCAAGATTGCGATTATTGGTGCCGGAGCGGTCAGCGATTACCATCATGTGCCCGGCATCCGTCTGGATCCACGGGCCAAGCTGGTGGCGGCCTGCGATTCCAGCGGCGAGCTGTTACAGCGCCGCCGAATCGACTGGGGTATCGAATCTGTAAGTGTTGATTATCAAGAGGTTTGCGCCGATCCTCGCGTCGACGCGGTCGTGATCGCCACGCCCAATTTCACGCACAAACCGATCGCCCTGGCGGCGGCTAAACACGGTAAACACGTGATGTGCGAGAAGCCTTTAGGGCTGGACGCGGGTGAAGTCCGCCAGATGTACCATGCCTGCCGCGATGCGGGAGTGGTGCACATGTCGGCGTTCACGTATCGGTTTGCCCCGTCGATGCGTTACCTGCGGCACTTGTTGCGAGCCGGTGAAATTGGACAACCTCGTCACTTTCGCAGTCAGCGGTTCCTGGACTGGCCCGAAACCAGTTGGGGTTGGCGGCAGTACAAGGGCCAGGCTGGAGCCGGCGACCTGTTTGACATGACGATTCACCGCATCGACTTTGCCATCGACCTGCTCGGCCCCATCCGTCGGGTCTGCGGGGCCGTGGCTCGGTTTGCTGCCCGCGACGTGACCAAAGACGGCAGTCCGTGCCCGCCGTCCGAAGTGGACGATTGGTCCTCGCTGATCGGCGAATTTGACAGCGGGGCGGTCGGCGTTTGGGAGGGGACAACGCTGGCCAAAGGCTACGGCCTGAACGGTTTCGGGCATGAATGGGCGGAAATCAACGGTTCGCAGCGGTCCGTCGTGTACCGTTTGCACGAGCCGCACAAGCTGTGGCTGGGACGCACCGGGGAGGACTTGGCGCCGCGCGACGTCCCCGCCGAATTCCTCAAGCCGGCCGGGAGCCCTCGCGATCCGCGCGCCGGCGTCGCGGCCACGGTGTTTCGATATGACTTGATGTGGGAGTTCGTCTCCGCCATCGTCGAAGGCCGGGACGCGGTGCCCAGCTTCTACGACGGACTCCGGGCGCAGCTCGTCGCCGACGCGGTTCTGCAATCGCACGAGCGCCGAGTATGGATCGAAATCCCCGAGGAGCCGCGCTAAGAATCCGGCCGTTGCACCACGCGATCTATGACACCCCGAACCTCCCCTGCCGACGTTTCGCCTGCGACGCCTGCCGATTGTGCCTCGGCGGCGACACCCGTGATTTCCCCGCGTCATCGGACGGGCCTGTCCGGACGCGGTCGGCTGGGCACGCTGACGGGCGTCCAGATTCTGGCGACCGGCTCGTACGTCCCGGAGTGCGTCGTTCGCAACGAAGATCTGGCGGAATTGGGTTACGACGCCGACTGGATCATCCAGCGAACCGGGATCCGCCAGCGGCGGCAAGCGCCGCCGGGCCAGGCCACCAGCGACGTGGCCTACGAGGCCGCCGTGCGTTGTTTGCAGGCCGCCGACGTTCGTCCGGCCGACGTCGACCTGATCCTGGTCGCGACGATGACGCCCGACTCGCCCATGCCGACGACGGCCTGCTTGATCCAGCAGCGATTGGGCTGCATTGCGCCGGCGTTGGAGATGAATGCCGCCTGTTCGGGATTCATGTACGCGCTGGTCACCGGCAGCCAGTTCGTCAAGACCGGCTGCAGTCGCCGGGTGCTGGTGATCGGCGTCGACTTGATGTCGCGGTCGGTGAATCCGGCGGACAAGCGGACGTACCCGCTGTTCGGCGACGGCGGGGGCGCGGTGCTGCTGGGCCCCGGCGAGCCCGATCAGGGGCTGGTGGCGTTCACCTTGGGGTCCGAGGGCGATCACGAAGGCTGGCTTTGGCAGCCCGCCGGCGGGACGCGCGAGCCGCTCACGCCGGAACGGCTGGCCGCGGGCAGGCACCTGATTCACATGGAAGGCCGGTCGGTCTTCAAGTGGGCGGTGCGCGTGCTGATCGACTCCAGCTTGGACGTTTTGCGATACGCCCAGTTGAGTCCCCAAGAGATCGACTGGATCGTGTTCCACCAAGCCAACATCCGCATTATCGACGCGGCGCTGAACGACTTGGACTTCGATCGGCAACGCGTGATCATCAACCTGGACCGGTACGGGAACACGTCGGCGGGCAGCATGCCCCTGGCGCTGGACGAACTGTGCCAGCAGGGCCGCATCCGCCGCGGCGACCGGCTGGTGTTGAGCGGTTTTGGCGGCGGCCTCTCCTGGGGCACCGCGATCATGAAGTGGTAGGCCATCGTAGCCCTCACGCTCCGCGTGAGGCCCGGCCCAATTGGTAGCATGGCTCTCCGAGCCGTGCCGTTCCGCGGGATTTCGAATCGCAGCGGCCGGCGGCGTTTGCCGGCGACGGCCTGATGAAATGAAAGTACCCCACCATGAGGCTCACCGCCATCCTGACCCTCGCCCTGCTCGTATCGTCGCTGCCGGCCGCCGCGCCGGCCGCCGCACCGGCGCCCGCGCCGATCGCCCTCCATCCTGACAACCCGCACTACTTTCTGTGGCGCGGCAAGCCGGCGATTCTGATCACGTCCGGGGAACACTACGGAGCCGTGCTGAATCTGGATTTCGACTTCGCCGCCTACCTCCGCGCCCTGCAGGCCGACGGTCTGAACCACACGCGGACCTTCTCCGGAGCCTACCGCGAGATTCCCTCGTCGTTCGGCATCACCGACAATCCGCTGGCCCCCAAGCCGAACCGCTATGGGTGCCCCTGGGCACGCAGCGGAACGCCCGGCTATTTCGACGGCGGCAACCGGTTCGATTTGACGAAGTGGGATGCTTCCTACTTCACCCGCCTCCACGACTTCATGTCGCAAGCCCAGCGCTGCGGCGTGGTCGTCGAGTTCAATTTGTTCTGCCCGATGTACAACGACGAGTTGTGGCGCGCCTGTCCGATGAACGCCGCCAACAACGTCAACGGCGTCGGCGCTTGTGGCCGCGAAGAAGTCTACACGCTGAAACATCCGGATCTGCTGGAGGTGCAACTCGCCCTGACCCGCAAGTTCGTCCAGGAATTGCGGGACTACGATAACCTGTACTACGAAGTCTGCAACGAGCCGTACTTTGGCGGTGTGACGCTCCCGTGGCAGCACAAGATCGTGGACACGATCGTCGCTGCGGAGCGAGATTTCCCGCACCAGCACTTGATCTCGATGAACATCGCCAACGGCAGCCAAAGGGTGGACGACCCGCATCCGGCCGTGTCGATCCTGAACTTCCACTATTGCACGCCGCCGGACGCCGTGGGCGTGAACTACGGCTTGCGGCGGGTGATCGGCGAAAACGAAACCGGCTTTCGCGGCCGCGCCGACGTGCTGTATCGCACGGAAGGCTGGGACTTCCTGCTCGCCGGCGGTGGGCTATACAACAACCTGGACTACTCATTCACGGACAAGCATCCGGACGGCACGTGCCTGGACTATAAGTCCCCTGGGGGTGGCAGCCCGGCGCTGCGCAAGCAACTGCGGATCTTGAAACAGTTCCTGGAGAGTTTTGACTTTGTCCGCATGTCGCCGGACGCCAAGTCCGTCCGCTGCACTACGGCTGGTGTGCAAGCGCGAGCCCTGACGCAGCCCGGCAAGGCGTACGCCGTCTACCTGTACGTGCCGCTGCCGAAGAAACCTAAGCCGGAAGAGTTGCGCCAGTACTCGGAGAAGGCCAGGAGAGCCGAGTTGGTCCTGGACCTGCCCGCCGGCCGGTACACGGCACAGTGGTGGGACACCAAGACCAGCCAAGTCACGCCGGCAGGCCCGTTCACTCACCCCGGAGGCGACAAGGTACTCACCTCGCCGTCGTTCACCGAGGACATCGCTTTGAGGCTAGTGCGTCGTCCAGACTAAAAAGTGGGGTAAGCTTCCAGCTTGCCATCAACAAATCACCGCAAGCTGGAAGCTTACGCCACTTCCGCTGCCCCAACATTTAGCCTGGACGCCGCACTAGTCGCGGCGCGGTGAAACCACGTAGGCGAGTGACTTCGAGACTCGCTCCCGCTCTCGGAGACATCGGCCATCGTAGATCCCGGTCTCGGAGAGACCGGGCGACGTGGTTTCGCGATGGTCCGGTCATTCGACCTTCAACGCCAAACTCTCCGAATGGCTGTTGAATTCCGGGGCGTACATGCACTGGATTTGGGCCATGCCGGTTTGGTATTGGCCGCGGTGCTGGACGCGGACGGAGTACTCAAAGACGTACACGCCTTTGGGCAAGTAGTCGATGAAAAAGTGACTGGCCGTGTCGCGCGTCGCTTCATAGTAGCCCAGGCCGTCTTGGTACTTGTACTGAGACAAGACGTTCACCGGCTCGGTGCCGCTGCCGCGGTAATCCTTCAAGTGGACGTACTCCATGTCGCGGTCCACGCGGACGACGATGCGCGTCACCAGTTCGTCGCCGACTTTGACGGGACCGGCCACCGGCTCCAGGACGGGGCCTTTTTTGGTGTGGACCTTGGTAAAGAGTTGCTTTTGCAGCTTCAGCGGCGTGCCTTCGTACGGCGT
>CAYPGE010000087.1:0-24405 GCA_964409865.1 uncultured Pirellulaceae bacterium | reverse complement strand
GCTGCCCACCGTGGAATTGGCCGCCGCGCAGGACATTCCCTACTCGATTTGGAATGTCCTCAGCCTCCTGGCGATTACCGTCATCTTGGCCATCACGGGCATGCTGATGACCGATCTGGTGCGGAACATGTGGACCTGGGACCAAACGTTTTCCGCATCCACTCCGGTCATGGATGTGATGGTCCGCATGTTTGGTTTGAAGCCGTGATACACGCGGCAGACGCTGAACTGGCTTGATTCCAGAAGCCCGGCTTATTTGAAAAGCCGGGCTTTCTTTGTTTCGCTCGTGCATCAGGTGGATTCCGGGCCGCTTTTCCAGCCAGAGCTTCGCACTGGCGACCTGTACCCATTCGGCCCACTTGCGCCTATAATCTCGTGCCGTTTGTAGCGGGGGCACAAATCTTCCCAAGCTGCCGCATTTTCCATCGTGATCTACTCGATTGTGTAGGACAGCAAGTGCCGTTACCAGATTTAACGCAGGCCGATTCGGCGTCCAGCGACCGCTGGCGTTGTATTTCCAAGTCGCCGATCGTCGCCGGAATCGTCCTGGCTTGGATATGTTCCGGATGCGACCAAACCGAGGCCATACGGCACTATCGGGTGCCCAAGGACGTTGTGGCCGAGCAGGAGAAACCCGTCTCCGGCGGTCCTGAAACTCCCCCACCTGCCGCCTCCCCCCCAGCCTCGCCGGCCGTCAGCCAGCGCATGCTGGGCGCCATGGTTCTGCGGTCGGACACGGCTTGGTTCTTCAAGGCGGTTGGACCCGATGCCCAGATGGCCGGACACGTGGACGCGTTTCGATCGCTGCTGCGGTCCATCCGCTTCGTGGACGAGAAACCGCAGTGGACGCTGCCGGAGGGCTGGCGACAGGAGGCCGGGGCGGGAATGCGGTTTGCCACGCTGGAGTTTGGTTCCGCAGAGAATCCGCTCGAATTGACCGTGATCCCCCTGGGCGTTCCGCCGGGCGAGCCATCGGCCTACATTCTGTCCAACGTCAACCGCTGGCGTCGGCAATTGCAGTTGCCACCAATCGCCGCCGAGGAACTCGACAAGGGGACGGAAAAGATCGAGTTGGACGGCACGACCGCCACCGCCGTGGATCTTCGCGGGTCCGCAGGAGAATAGCCGCATGACAACCGACATCCTCTCGGACCACGATCAGGGTCAGCGATTCGCGTCGGATGCATCTGTCGCTGGCAACGCGCTCGATCTGGCCGCCTTGGTGCTCAGGCCGTGGGCATCGCTCAAGCTGACCGTTGTGTTGTTGGTCCTGGCCATCTACCTGATCTTCGTCGGCACGCTGGCACAGGCGAAGATGGACATGTGGGAAGTCATCTCGCTGTACTTCCGCAGCTGGCTCTCGTGGATCGACGTGGCGGTGCTCTTCCCCCCATCGTGGTTCCCGAACGCACCGGAGTGGCTGATGCGGACGGTCTACACGGCGAGTTTCTCGGGGCTGGGGCTTGCTGCGGCTTTCGCTTGCTCTCTTTGGCGAAGCGGCTCCTGGGAGTGGCGGATCACGCTCGGGGCAGCGGCGGTTCTGGCGCTGGCTCAGGCCGTGCTGACGGCCGTCAAAGGCGGTTTTTGGTTTCCGGGCGGCGCCACGATCGGGACGTTGTTGGCCGTGAATCTGTTGGCAACGCAAGTAGTGCGGTTCATGATCCAGGCTCGCGGCTGGCGGCTGTTGGCAGGTCTGGCGGTTATCGCGGCGGGTGCGCTCACGACGTGGGTGGTGATCTCCAGCGGGCACAATCCAGAAGGGTTCCAGGCGGTTCCCGTCTTCTCGTGGGCGGCGTTGTGGCTGTCGTGCAAGCTGGCGCTGACCGGACTGGCGATCGTGAACCTGATCATGCTCGCCGTGATGTTCGTGCAATCGCGGCAGCGGATCATCGAGCTGGTGCTGATGAGCGTGTCGGTCGTTCTGTTGACCTTGCTGTCCGTGTGGCTTTGGTGGGCGGGCGAGGGGGCCTACCTGGGCGACGCGGGGATGCGGATCCTGTGGCAGTTGATTCAAGGCGGCTTGGCCGCCGCCGTGGTGCTGGCGGGCTGCGTTCTGTTGTTCCAACGTCGCGGCGGCATGGTCCTGATCCACATCGGCCTGGCCTTGTTGATGCTCAGCGAAGTCTATGTCAGCTTCTTTGCGGTCGAAGAGCGATTGATCATCCCGGAAGGCGAGACCGTGAATTTCGCTCAGGACATTCGCGAGACCGAGTTGGCGATCGTCGATCCGGATTTTTCTGCCACGGAAGAAGATGTGCTGGCCATTCCCCGTTTGCGACTGCTGCGGAGCCTGGAACGAGGCGAGCCCATCCAGGATTCGGCCCTGCCGTTCGTCGTCCAAGTGACCGCCTACCTGAAGAACTCGGATCTGCGGCGGGTCGAGTCCGGGGAAAAGAACCCCGCGACGGCGGGGACTGGGTTGCGCGCGATGGCCGAGGACGTACGGCCCGGCAGTGGGGCCGACAGTAGCGGCCAAGTGGACATGGCCTCGGCCTACGTCACGCTGACCGGCAAAGGCGACGGCAAGCCGATTGGCACGTATCTGGTGTCCCAAAGGCTGAGATTGCCGGAGAGGGTTTCCGTCGGCGGCAAGGCGTACTATCTGGCGCTGCGGTTCAAGCACACATACAAGCCGTACTCGATGCACTTGGTCGATGTGCGCAGGGACGACTACATCGGCACGTCGACGGCCAAGAACTACTCGTCGGACGTGCGCTTGATCGCTCCTCAGCACAACATCGACCGGCAGGTGCGGATCTGGATGAACAACCCCTTGCGCTACGCCGGCGAGACGTTCTACCAGAGCGGGCACCAGGTGGACCCGGAGACGGGAGTCGAGGTGACGACTTTGCAGGTGGTGACGAACACGGGTTGGATGATTCCTTACGTGGCCTGCATGTTCGTGTGGTTCGGGATGCAGGCCCATTTTTCGGTCATGCTCTTGCGGTTCTTGACGCGGCGCGACGTAGAGTTGCTCGCCTACCGCGGCGAGGACGTCGTCATCGCCACACCCGTCACGCCGGCGACAGCGACGGGCGCGCGCCGCCGCAAGCACGGCCGCCAGCGCGACGGCGAATCGGAACCTCGCGCAGCGACCGGGCGGGGGGGAGTAATCTTCCCGGCGGCCGTGGTGCTGGTGTTCGCCGGCTGGCTGGCCGGCCAGGCGCGCCTGCCGCGTACGGCGGATGACGAGTTCGACTTTGCCGCCTTCGCCTCCCTGCCGGTGGTGGACCAGGGCCGCATCAAGCCCATCGATACGTTGGCCCGCACCGTCTTGGCAAAGATGTCCGACCGCGAGACTTTCCGCGATGCGGACGGCAAATCGCAGCCCGCGGTCCGCTGGTTGCTGGATGTCGTCACGAAGCCGTCGGTTGCCGAGGAGCACCGGGTGTTCCGCATCCAGAACCTGGACGTCCTGGAAACACTTGGGCTCCAGCGGCGGCAGGGCTTCCGCTACTCATTAGGCGAGATCCGCGGCGAACCGGGCAGACTGGAGGAGTTCGACAAACAGCTGCGCGCGGCCGGGCAGGCAGGCGCGGCAGGCATGGACGTGTACCGGCGCAACCTGGTGGACTTGAACAACCGCTTCCGGGCTTACCTGCATTTGGCGAACGCCTTTCAGCCCTGGCCATTGCCGCCCTTCCCGTCAGAAAAGGAGTCGCAGAGCGATCGGCAAGCGGCCCTCAGCGGCTGGATCGCCCGTGTGAACTCCTTGGGCAACGAGGCGGAGCGGGAACTGGACGCCATGCAGGCGCCGCTGGCGGTCCCGCGGCTGTCTCCCGCCGATCAGGGGCAGAAACCGTGGCAGGCGTACGCCACGGCCTCGATCCGCGACTATCTGCAGAAGGACCAGGCTACCCAGGCCTGGAAGGCGATCTTCGACGCCTACGGCAAGGGCCAGGCGAAGAAGTTCAATCTGGAGGTGGCCAAGTATCGCGATCTGTTGGCCGCCAGTCCGCCGGATGAATACGTGCCGCGCAAGGTGCGAATCGAGGCCTACATGAATTCTTTCGGCGCCTTGACGTTTTGCGTCGCCCTGTATTGGACTGCGTTCGTGCTGGCCGCCGGCGCTTGGTTGGGTTGGAGTCGGTCGCTGAATCGGGCCGCCTTCTGGTTGGTGTTCCTGGCATTTTGCGTCCATTCTGCCGCCATCGTGGGCCGGATGTACATCTCGGGCCGGCCGCCGGTGACGAACCTGTACTCGTCGGCCGTGTTCATCAGCTGGTGCTTCGCGCTGGCGGGCCTGGTCTTGGAGGCCATTTTCCGCTTGGGTGTGTGCAACGTCGTGGCGGGCATCGGCGGGGCCCTGACGCTGATGATCGCCCAGGCGCTGGGCCGCGGCTCGGATACGTACACCGTGATGCAAGCCGTGTTGGACACGCAGTTCTGGCTGGCCACCCACGTGGTGATTATCGCGATGGGTTACGCCGCCACTTTTTTGGCCGGCCTGTTGGGCATCATCTACATCGCGAAGGGCCTGTTGACTCGGTCCCTTTCCTCGCCGGAGGAGCGCAGGCTGATGAGCCGGCTGATTTACGGCGTGGTCTGCTTCGCGGCCCTGTTCAGCTTCGTCGGCACCGTGCTGGGCGGGTTGTGGGCGGACGACTCGTGGGGCCGGTTCTGGGGTTGGGATCCCAAGGAGAACGGGGCCCTGATCATCGTGCTCTGGAACGCGCTGATCCTGCACGCCCTGTGGGACAACCTGATCCGCGATCGCGGCTTGGCGGTTCTGGCCGTGGTCGGCAACATCATGACCGCCTGGTCCTGGTTTGGCGTCAACGAATTGGGCGTCGGCCTGCACGCGTACGGCAGTTCCACCGGCCCGGTGCTGCTGATCCTGAGTGTCGCCGTCGCCATCCACCTGGCCATCATCGCCGCGGGCTGCCTGCCCCTGTCATGGTGGTTGAGTTTCCGGAGTTCGCAACCGGGTGCAGGCTAGGGGACCGCCGATTCCAGGCGATTGCCGCTACGGGACTGGCGACTGAGCAAGCGAACCAAGTCCCCGACGGTCTGCGCGTCCAGCAAGTCGTTTCCCGGAATGCGGACCCCGACTGCCTGCTCGGCCAAGACCGTCATTTCGGCCATGCTCATCGAGTCGATGCCGAGGTCGCGGAGCAGGTCGTCATCCATGCGAATAGACCGCGGCGGCCTGCCGAGTTTGTCGGCCAGCACTGCCACAACCTTTTCGGCAATCGTGGATTCACTCTGCGACAGGGCTTCGGTTTGGATCACGAGCGTTACTCCGAGTACGGGCGATACCTAATCGTTTCTCACGCGGACGCTGAAGGCAACCCGAATTCTCGCACCGGTCTGCTCATTTTCTGCCCGCGGTTCGTGCCGTCCGCTTATCCTGCATATCTTGCCAGCCGCCGCGAAAGACGGTTTTTGCGTTGACCGAACCTCTTAGTTCCCCTATAGTTGTGCTTGCGAAACGTTTGGTAAAGTCGGTTCGACCCGCACGTTTCGCAAGCCCTAGTAACGTGATGCGTGAGAAACGCTCGTTAGCGATCAAGCGGTTCTAACTGAAAGACGCGGGGGGGCTGATGAGTATTGGAGAAGGTGCCGCAATCGACTTTGCCACGGCGCGTAGCCACGACTATCCCAGCATTCGCCAGTTTACGATTTTTCTGGAGAACCGAGTGGGGCAGTTGCTCGAGGTGGTGCGCCGCTTCGAGGGCAGTCACGTTACCATCGTGGGGCTGTCCATCAACGATGCCACGGAGTGCGCTTTCGTACGGATCGTCTTGAGCCGGCCCGAACAAGGGCGTGAAATCCTCGAGCGGGCCGGCCTGACCATCATCGAAAGCGATCTGCTGTGCGTGGAATTGCCCGAAGGGCCGCAGCCGCTGGTCCAGATTTGTTCCGCCCTGCTCCAGGCGGAAATTAACATCATCCAAGCCTACCCCTTGATTATCCATCCCCGGGACAACCCCGTGATGGCCTTGATGGTGGACAATCTGGAGGCGGCCGCCGAGACGCTCGAGAGCAAAGGCTTTACGATGATCCACGAAGACGATCTGACGGACTGTTGTTGACTCCCGTGAATCATGGTACCTGTTTAGTCGGGAATGAGATCCGCGTATGCCTATTCCGGTGGTCTGCCCAGGCTGTAAGAAGCGTTTCAGCGTCAGCGACAAGTTCGCCGGCAAGAAGGGTCCCTGCCCACACTGCAAGACGGTGATCCAGGTCCCGGAGAAGGGCGAAGAGGTCGTCATTCACGCGCCGGAAGAGTTCGGGCCGAAAGACGCCCAAGGCCGCGCCGTTCTGAAGCCGATCGCCCGCAAGGAAACCAAGGTCTCGCCCCTGCTGACCGCCGTCATCCTGGTCGCGATCGTGATCGTGCTCGCCGTGGCCTGGATGTTCCGCTCGCCCAAGGGGGACGTGCCGCTCTGGCTGTTGGCCCTGGGCGCGATCGCTTTGGCGCCGCCCTTGGCCTGGGCCGGGTACACGTTTCTGCGGGACGACGAATTGGAGCCGTACTCGGGCACAGAACTTTCGTTGCGCGTCGTGGCTTGTTCCGCGGTCTACGCGCTGCTGTGGGGGTTGGTCGCGCTGATCACCGGTTACGTCTTGGGCGGCGATCGCCTGGAGGTCATCCACATGGTGTTCATCGCGCCCGTGATGGTCGGCATCGGAACCTTCGGGGCCTTCCTGAGCCTGGACCTGGAACCCAGCACCGCTGCTGTCCACTGTTCCCTGTACCTGCTGGTCACCGTCACGCTGCGTCTGATCCTGGGGCTGCCGGCATTCTGAGGAGCGAATCAGGCGGTTTGAAGAACGGCTGTACTCGACGCACTGCCCGTTGCTGCGAGAAGCGACGACAAGGCGCCACACGCCAAGACGGGCAGATCCTGCAGCGATGATTCCTCTTGTGCAAGGAGACCAGTTGATGACGGAGCTACGCAACTTGACGGCGATCTTCTGGGCGGTTCTGATCGGCGCAGCGACCAGCCTTACCAACGCAGCGCCGGCGGAAGCTCCGCCCGAACGTCCCGCGCGGCTGGCCCCCGGGCCGACGCCGGCCGACGTGCGTGCCGAGAAGATGAAAGCCCGAAAGGTCGCGGAACCGACCGAACGGCAGGTCCAACAAATGGTCGACGCCGCCCCGGACTCGGCGCCGGCCAAGCCCGCCAAGCCGCGCCACGTGCTGGTTTGGGGGCACGCCTGGACGCACCAACCCAATCCGTTCGCCGAGCGGGCGATCGAAGTGCTGGCCGCAAAGACCGGCGCGTTTCAGGTCGTGATCAGCGATGACCCGCGGCTACTGTTGCCCGACCGCCTGACGCAATTCGACGCCTTGGTGATGAACAATATCCACGAGCGAGATCCGTTCCTGCCGGAGGATTTCGCGAAGCTGGGCGAGGAACAGAAAGCGGCGGCGAGTGAATTGGACCAGGCGGTGAAGCAGAGCATCCTCCAGTACGTCCGCAGCGGCAAAGGCCTCGTGGGCATTCACGCGGCCACGGCCGCATTCCAGAACTGGCCCGAATACGGCGAGATGATGGGCGCCTACTACGGCGGGCATATCTCGCAACAGGTGTCGATCAAAGTGGAAGATTTGCAGCATCCGGTCGGCGCGTGCTTCGAGGGCAATGCGTGGCAGATCCACGACGAGATCTACATCGCTCGCGAGCCCTATTCGCGCGACAAGCTGCGGGTGCTGCTGAGCCTGGACCTGAGCCAAATGGCCGATCCCGGCAAGCGGCCCGATAAGGACTACGCCATCTCCTGGGTGCGCCGGTTCGGCACGGGCCGGGTGTTCTACACGACGTTGGGGCACGCGGCCCCGACCTACTGGAACCCGCTGTTCCTGCGGCACCTGCTGGCCGGCATTCAATTCGCCATCGGCGACCTGCCTGGGGAAACCAAGCCCAGCGGGGGATGAACGGCTGCGGAAGGCGAACGGTGGGCGTCAGCCCATCGGTTCCTTTGCCGCTAATAAGTTGCCAGGGCGTCTTCGTGGTAGCGGCCATGGCAGCCGTCGGGTAGACTGCGCGTGGTCCGTAATTCTCTGTAAACCAATCCAAAGGCAAATCCTATGAACCGACGAGCCCTTGCTCCCCTGTCGATTGCCGTACTCTTTGCGCTGTGTGCCATTTCCAGTTACCAACCGCTCGGCGTCCGGGCAGCGGAGCCGGAGGAAATCAAGCTCTGGTCTGGCGAAGTGCCGGGCGAGGCGGTTTTTCACCCCCGGGCTGCCAAGCCCGCCGCGCCCAGAAACGACGGCATCTTGCGTTTGGGCCTGATTACCGAACCGGCCATGACGATCCTGCCTGCGCCGGCCGAAAAAGCGAACGGAGCGGCGGTGCTCGTCTGTCCCGGCGGCGGCTACCACATCCTGGCCTGGGATTTGGAGGGCACGGAAATCGCCGCCTGGCTCAATTCGCTGGGGGTCACGGCCGCCGTGCTCAAGTACCGCGTTCCGCGGCGAGACAAGGACGTGCCGCACGCCGCGCCCTTGCAGGACGCGCAACGCGCACTGCGATTGTTGCGTCAGCATGCCGCAAAGTGGAACGTGGACCCCAAACGCGTCGGCGTGCTCGGCTTTTCCGCCGGCGGGCATTTGACGGTGATGACCGGCACGCACTGGGACGAACAGACCTATCCCAAGCAGGACGAGGCCGACGAGTTGAGCTGCCGGCCGGACTTCTTGATCCCGATCTATCCAGCGTATCTCGCCGATGAAAAGCAACCGGGACCATTGAGTCCGCTGGTGCGAGTGACGAAGGAGACCCCGCCCACGTTCATCGCCGTCACGCACGACGACGCGCTGCGCGGCTTGAACGCGGCACAGTTCTACATCGAGTTGAAGAAGGCCGGTGTCCCCGCGGAGCTTCACATCTATACTAAGGGTGGCCACGGCTATGGCTTGCGGCCCTCGGAGAATCCCGTCTCGTCCTGGCCACAGCGCTGTGCGGATTGGCTGCGTGCGCAGGGCTGGCTTGCGCCGAAGTAGGATTTCAGGTTCCGGCGCAGCGGCACAAGTTCATTCCATCACTCAGGAGAGTACGATCATGTCCCAGAACGATGCGTTCCATCTGTCCAGGCGTGCCTTTGTCCGTCACACGAGTCTGCTGGCGGGCGGACTGGCGTTCGGCGCTGACGGTCTTTGCCAAGCGGCCGAACCGCCCGCTACGGACACCCCAGCTGACGACGGCCGGCCGTGGCCGACCCGAGTCCTGGGCCGCACGGGTGCGTCCGTGACGACCATGACCTTGGGCACCGCTCCCTGCGGTCTGTCGTCCAAGATCCCGCCGCCGGAAATCGCCAAGATCGTCGACGAGGCGTTGGAACTCGGAATCACCTCGATCGACACCGCGCCGGCGTACAAGCAATCCGAGGAAGGGATCGGCATGGCGTTGGGCCAGCGCCGCAAGGAGATCTTCCTGGCGACGAAAGTCATGGCCGACACCGTCGAGGAGGCGGAAAAGTCGCTCACCAAGTCATTCGAACTCCTGAAGACCGATTGGTTCGACCTGGTTTATTACCACAACGTAGGGGAACACGATATCGAAGCGGCCATGAAACCCGACGGCGTGTTCTCCTGGCTCGTCAAACAGAAGCAGGCCGGCAAGTTCCGCTTCCTGGGGATCTCCGCGCACAATCGGCCGGCCAAGTCGGTCCCATTGCTGGAAACTGGCGAAGTGGATGTCCTGCTGACTCTCGTCAACTTCGTCGACCGCTTCACGTACGGCTTCGATCACAAGGTGCTGCCGGTGGCCCGCAAGCACAACACGGGTATCGTAGCCATGAAGGTCTTCGGCGGGGCGCGTAAGTCGGAGGGTTCTTACGAGAACCCGAAGTGCCCGCCGGAACTGGACGTCGAACACCTCGAGATGGCCGTCCGCTATTCGCTGGCCGTTCCCGGCGTGGCAACGCTGAACCTGGGTGCGCACAACCGAGAGCAAGTGCGCAAGAACGTCCAGATGGTCAAACGGTACGAGCCACTGCCGGAGAGCGACCAGGAGCGACTGCGCACGCTCGGCAAGCAACTCGCCCAACAGTGGGGCCCGCACTTCGGCCCCGTCGCATAGTTCGAGTCTCGGCGAACGGTGGGCGTGAGCACCGGTTCCTTTGCTGCTAGCAGGCTGTACCACCCCCCCCCGAAAAAAACCGGTGGGCTAACGCCCACCGTTCGCCAGGAAGCGAGGCGATTTCGCCGAAGTCGTGAGCCTGCGGCTCGTGCCGCTTCGCCCCGGAGTCTTCTGGATTCGGCTGCGACGCTGATGGGACCAGCCTTGCGCGGCGAAGCGATCTAATCCAACTGGAGGGGGATTCTTTCCTCTGCATGTCTCCCAAGCCACCCAGATTCTCGTTCTGGTCTCTTCTCCAGCTTCCTCAACGTCGATCGCGCCGTTTTTGGAAAAAATTCAAGTGGGGAGCCAAGTTCCGGATGTCGGCGGCGAACTATTGCCAGTGGGTCATGCCCAGGAAGGCGACACGTTGAAGGGACGGCTCGACGGCAATTTTCACCCGTACACACCATACTTGGGAGGCAGGAACATGTTGAAGAAAGGTTTGATCGCTGGTGGTGCCCTGGCGCTGCTGCTGGGGCTGTTGTTTGGTCGCGACGCGTTCAGCTACGTCAAGACCAGCTTTGGTCGGGTCAAGGACTCCGTGAGGCATTCCGTCCCGGTTCAGTTCGAGTTGGAACGGGCGCGGAAGATGATCCAGGACCTGGATCCGGAGATCAGTCGGCACAAGCGGCAGATCGCCCGCGAGGAACTCGATCTGCAAAAACTGGCCGCCCAAGTGACGGACGAGCAGGCAAAGTTGGCCAAGAGTTGGAGCCAGATCCAGACCCTCAAGAGCGATCTGTCGCGGGGGGACAGCAATTATGTGTACGCCGGTCACACGTACACGGTCAAGCAGGTGGAAACCGACCTGACCAATCGCTTTGATCGGTACCAGACGAAGGATGCCACCGTGCAGAAGCTGGGCAAGATCCTCGACGCTCGCCAACGCGGGCTGAGCGCCGCTCAGGAAAAGCTCAAGGCCATGATCGCGGCCAAGCGGCAACTGGAAGTCGAGGTCGAGAACCTGGAGGCTCGGCTGAAGATGGTCGAAGTGGCGAAGGCGGCCAACGAGTTTGTCATCGACGACAGCCAGTTGTCCCGCACGCGCCAGCTGCTGAGCGACATCGAATCGCGGATCGAGGTCGACGCTCAGATGGTCAACGCGGACGATCTGGTGCTGGATGAGATTCCGCTGGAGACACCGGCCGAGAACGCGAAGATCCTGGACCGGATCACCGAGTACGAAAAGGCCCAGGGACAGCAGGACAAGGATTCCAAGTTCGTGGGCGTCGAGAAGTGACGGTGGAAACCGTAGACATCTCGCTCCGCGAGATGGTTTTCCTTTCGCGGAGCGGGATGGCTGGTCTGATTGCTCTTCCTCTCGCGGAGCGAGAGGGCTACGGTGACTGCTCTTCCTCTCGCGGAGCGAGAGGGCTACGGTGACTGCTTTTCCTCTCGCGGAGCGAGAGGGCTACGGTGATGGGGTGCAGGGCCATGTTTCGCAGCTGGCGGATGCAATTGCGCGAGGCGGAGGACGCCGTTCGAGGCGGTCGGCTGGACGAAGCCGAACAGCTGATCTGCGGCGGCGACCTGCGGCAGTACCGGCCGGGCAAGCAGCTGGCGGCCGAAGTCGCGGGGAAAATCGCCGAGCGGGGCCGGCGGCGAATTCTCCGTGGAGAGTTGTCCGACGGTTGGCGGGACGTGGAGACGTCCTGCTCGTTGGCCGGCCGGACCGAGGGATTGCTAACGCTGCGTCAGGAGATGATCGATCACGTGCTGCACATGGCCGAAGCAGATATCGCTGCGGGTGAGCCCGCCAAAGCGGTCTCGCGGCTGGACTCGATCGGGCGACGGGCCGCGGCTCCCGAAGCGGTTCGCAGGTTGCAGGAAACGGCGCGCCGACTGGCGGCCGCGGAAAGGGGCGGTCGCGGCGGACGGTCTTCGCCGCGGCGCGGCGCGCAACTTGGCCAGATGGCACCGGACGAGATGACGCCGTCCAGGGAAGCGGGAGCGGAGGGTGCCGGCCCCGCGGCCGGCCGGTTCATGCTCTGGGTGGACGGGGTCGGCGGTTATTTGGTGTGTCTGCAAGACTCCGTCCGTTTGGGTTTGGCCACGCCGGGCAACGCGATCGAGATCCCGATCATGGGCGACCTGTCCCGGCAGCACGCCCGCTTGCGCCGCGAGGACGGTTACTTGATCGAACCCCTGCAGAGCGTCCGCGTGAACGGCCGGCGGATTCGCGGGCCCGCGAACCTGTCGGACGGGGACGAAATCGAGTTGGGCGAGGGCGTGCGGCTGCGTTTTCGGCAGCCGCACGCGCTCAGCGCCACCGCCCGGCTGGAATTCCTCTCGCGGCACCGCACGGAGCCTTCGGCGGCCGGGATTCTGTTGATGGCGGAATCGTGTGTGCTGGGGCCGAAATGGCAGGACCACGTGGTGTGCCGCGAGTGGTCGCAGGATGTCGTCCTGTTCCGCCGCGACGAGCGGTTGTTTTGCCGCGCCCTGGAGCCGCTGGATGTGGACGGCCGCCGCTGCGAGGGCCAAACGCCGGTAGCGCCGGGTGCGCACGTGGAAGGAAGCGATTTTTCCTTTTGCCTGCGGCAAGTCGCGTGACGGGAGGAAGCTGGAAAATGTTGCCATTAACCGCTACGCTAGAAGCAGAAGAACGGATGGGCGGCCAGGCGGCCGCCCTCCGGCAGCCTCAACCCCAAGCAGGCGGAAAGATGAGATTCGCCTACAAGACGGGCGCCCGCCCCCTCGATGGCTACGAAATCCAGTGCGGCGTCGGCATCGGCGGCTTCGGCGACGTTTATTTCGCCAAGACGGACGCCGGCAAAGAGGTTGCGCTAAAGCGGATTCAACGCAACCTGGAGATCGAAGTCCGGGGCGTCAAGCAGTGCCTGAACCTGAAGCACCCCAACCTGATCGCGTTGTACGATATGAAGTCGGACGACGAAGGCCAGACGTGGGTGGTGATGGAATATGTCGGCGGCGAGAGCCTGAAAGCCGTCATCGACCGGAATCCCAACGGCCTGCCCGCCGAGGAGGCCGAGCGCTGGTTCCGCGGCATCGCCGCCGGCGTCGATTGCCTGCACGATCACGGCATCGTCCACCGCGATCTCAAGCCGGCCAATATCTTCGACGACCAGGGGTTCATCAAGGTCGGCGACTACGGCCTGTCGAAGTTCATCTCCACCAGCCGTCGCAGCGGCCAGACGGAAAGTGTGGGCACGGTCCACTACATGGCGCCGGAAATCGGCCGCGGCGTGTACGGCAAGGAGATCGACATCTATGCCCTGGGCATCATGCTGTACGAAATGCTCACGGGGCGAGTGCCGTTCGACGGGGAGAGCAGTCAGGAAATCATCATGAAACACCTGACGGACAACCCCGACCTGTCGCCCGTGCCACAGCCGTATCGGGACGTGATTCAACGGGCCCTGCGCAAGGACCCGCTGAAACGGTTTCGCAGCGTGCAGGAAATGCTCGACGCGCTGCAGATCGTCTGGCAACCGCCGGCGCCCGGTGTCAGAGCCAAGCCGGCAGTCGCAGCCGAGAAGACAGCGCCGGAGATCGTTTTCGGACCGGTCAGGCATCATGAAGTCGTCCAGGCGGAGATCGTATCGCCGGGCCACGGCTCGCCGCGTCCGCAGGCGACCCCGTTTGCCGTCCGTCCGCCGCCCCACCCGACGCACCGCCCCGCTGGCCTTCCGGCCGCTACCGCCGGCATGACGGGCTCGACCAAGGCGCTGATCATCATCGCGATCATCCTCGTGCTGCACTTCAACCCGATGTTGGTCCCTCTGGCGGCCGTGTTGGGCATGGGGTTCCTGGTCTATCTGGGTCTTCGCAAGTTGACCGGCCGCTCTCCGCGGCGCCATACGTTGGCGGAGCTGGAACAGCCCCACAGACCGCGGCCGGACAGCGGGGCCGTGCTGGCGGCCGCGCGGGCCAAGTTGCGGAACAAACCTCTCAGCGAGCACGTTTCGGAATTGACCGGTTCGATGCTGCTGGCCGCGTTCATCTCGGCCGTGCTCTGTTTGGCGTTTCTGTTGTTCGAGGGCACCGCGTTGGACGGGTCGAACGTGGGCTGGGCGAAGTTTGCCTGGTTGGCGTCGGTCAGCACGATCGGTTCGTGGATCTTGCTGACGCTGGCCAAGTTCTGGGAAGCTGACGCGGGCGATCACTTCCGTCGCCGGGTCGTGATGTTGGCGGCGGGACTGGCCCTGGGGGCCATCGCTTGGGGTATCAGCAGCCTGTTGCTGGTGAATTTCCCCGACCAGGCCGGTTGGATGGCCCCCACCTTCTCCGATGAAACGTGGCTGTCCCATCTGTACGGGAAGAACGGCTCGTCGTTGGCTACGTATTTGGTCTTTTTCGGCGGACTACTCGCCGTGCTGCGTTGGTGGCGGCCGATGGATCCCTTGCGGAGAGTGCGGTTGAGCATCGGTTCCACCGCCGTGTGCCTGCTCTGGGTCTGGCTAATGTGCCAAACGCTGTGCGAGTTCCCCCAACCCTGGGGCTTTGTCGCGGCGGCGGCGATTTCCGTGGCGGTTCAGTTGGCTGCGCCGTGGGTCACGCCTGCGGAGCGAATCGCACTGGTGCAACAACCGCGGGAGGTTTGACTGCCATGAACCTGGTGCTTGGAATCTTGTTGCTGGTGTTCGTGTTGGCCGTTGTGTCGCGGGCCTTTGCGTCGGCAGCGCGGCTCGGCCTGGCGGTGCTCACCGTGCTGCTCGTGTTGTTGGCTGGCGTGGCCGTTTGGCGTGCGTCGGCCATGCCCGCTCCCGTGCGCGTTGCGTTCTCGGCGGAGGAATCTCCGGCAGTCATTCCGGTTCACGCCAAGAGACCGGCCAAAGCTTCCCCGGAGCCGGCCGCAAAAGACAACCCGGCGGCGGAGGAAGCGGATGAGTCGGCGATTCCGTTGGAAGCCGATCCTGGCAAGACGCCGCTGCCCGCGCGTCCCGCATGGGTCGACAGCCTGCCGGAGCGGGTGGGGGATGTCTACCGAGTGCCCGTCTCGTCCGGCCCCCAGGAGAAGCTCGGCGAATGCGGGCCCGCCCTGGATCAAGAGTTGAAGAAGGCGGTCGCGGCGTACATCGACGAGTACTTCGGGGCGACCGCAGCGGCGGGCAAACTCCGGCCCTCCCAGGTGATCGCGTACGACCTGGGCTACATCCACAGGCAACTGGTCAAGCCGGGACACACGTTCGAGGAGAGGCTGCACTTGTCGTTTGGCCCGATGTACCAGACGCATGCGTTGCTGGAACTGGGTCCGGCATTCCGCGCGCAACTGGACGGTCGCCGCGGTGACTTGGAACGATACGTCCGGGAGACGACGATGGCTCACCGCCTGCGCGGCCTAGCCCTGGGATTTGGGGCCGTGTTGTGCCTGCTGAGCGTCGTTTTCGCCTATTTCCGGCTCGACACGGCCACCCGCGGCTACTACACGGGACGCTTGCAATTTTTGGCGGCAACAGCCATACTGATCGTGATGGTTGCCAGCGCGGTGCTGGCGAGCCGCGCATGGTAGGCGATTGCCGGCAGTTGAACGACTGACCCCAGTCCTATGCCCCCGCCGTCCCGAGCCGAAAAGTCGCTGATCGACCGGATTCGCCGCGGCGAATCCGACGCCTGGGGCGACCTTATCGCGCGCTATGAAGGCCGACTGCTGGCCTTTGTCGAAGGCCGAGTCGGCCGCCGCGCTGCGGCCGAGGACATCGTCCAGGAAACGTTCCTCGGGTTCCTCACCAGCCTGCCCAACTACGACGGCAAACGTTCGCTGGAGAGCTACCTGTTCTCCATCTGCGCCTACAAGCTGACCGATCACCTGCGCCGCGAAGGCCGCCGTCCCGCCATTCCCTTCTCTGTCCGCGACGATTCGAAGACGCCCTGGGAGCCCACTTCGCCCCTTCGCGCGCCCAGCAGCTACGCGCGCAGCGCCGAACGAAGCGACTTGGAGGAAAAGTCGCTGGTCGAGGCGATCGAGCATCAAGTGGCCCGCTTCCGCGACCGCGGGGATTGGACCAAGCTGCAGTGCATCGAACTGCTGTTCGTGGGCGGATGGGCCAACAAAGACGCGGCCGCCGAGTTGGGTATCAGTGAACAGCAGGTGGCAAACTTCAAATTCGACTTCCTCGCCAGTCTGCGGAAGCTGATCCGCAAACAAGGCCTGTCGCCCGATGTGTTTCCGGAACTGTACGCAGAGTGAGCCATCGCAGCGAGTTGGGCCGTGGCCTTGCTCCGTGTGGCACGGCTTACTTGGTCAGCCGTGCCTGGAGGGCGGACGGAACTCGGCGCACTGAAATCTCCACGGCCAACAAGTAGGCCGTCCCACAATGGTTGCCGCCACGTGGGACGCTTGTTTAGCTGGAGACGCGATCAAGAGTTCGCAGCAGTCCGTCGGCCAGTCCGTCCCAAGGTTCCTCACGCCAGGCTTCGAAAACCGCATCCGCCCTCCGGAATCGCCGGGGGCAGGCAGGCTGCGCGGGCCGGGCTTGCACGGCGGACGCGAACGTGTCGCCGGGCCTTTGTGCAATATCGGCCGCGGGCAGCAACGCCGGACGCGCGGTGTCGGCGGGTTGCGAGAAATCGCGGCTCTCGTCGATGCCGTAACCGGTGACGGCCTCCGAAGGTAAATCCTGCACCGTGCTCGAATCCACCGGGAACGTGGACGCCATCGTCGCGTTGGCGGCCACCCCTTGCGGCGGTTCGTCCGTGCTGACGCGAAAGGCGGCGTCCGGAGCCGCTGCGTCACGCGGGGCGTCTTCGCCCTCACCCCCGCTGGCGTGGGGCACGCCATAGATGTTGATGTAGTTGATCACAATCAAAACATCGATCGCGGTACACAGACCGTCGTTGTTGACGTCATAGTAGGGAGAAGACGGGGTGAGTGAACGCGGCAAGGCGGGCGCGCCGGAATCCTCGTTGAGGTAGTTGACGATGATCAACACGTCCGCCGCGTTGATCATCCCGTTGCCGTCCACGTCCGAAGGGGTCTTCGTATTGTGCCAGCCGGCGTCATCGTCGATCGTGGTTGCCGAAATCACCTGGCTGCCCACGCTGGCGAAATGGACGTCCGAGTGGATATCGTCGACGCCGACCGTCACCGCAGTGACCTGGTTGCCGTCTCGAAGGGAATCGTCGACGCCGTGGACCGTCACGGTCTGCGGAGCATCCCAACCGCTTGGCGTGAACTTCAACGCCATCGGGCCGGCCGTGGCCTCGCTGATGTCGCCGCTGGTCACGGTCAAGATCACGTCGGTATCCGGCTGGGCCGTCAGCACCACGGTGACCGTGTCGGTCGTCCCGCTCTCCGAGACGGTTACCGTGGTCTTGCTGAGCGTAAAACCCGCGACATCGTCATCCGTCGTGGTCACCATCACCACCTGGTCGGGGAGCGGATCGAAGTCATTTGCGGAGGCGGCGTCATCGACGCTCACCGTCACCCGCGTTGTTTGATCGCCGTCGATGACGAAGTCGTCGACGCCGGTGATAGTCACCGTCTGTGACACATTCCAATTGGCCAGTGTGAACGTCAACGTTGCAGGGGCGACGGCCACTTCGCTCGTGTCGCCGCTGGTGACCGTCAACACCACATCAGAATTTGGGACGCCCGTGAGCACGACCGAAAACATGTCGGTCGAGCCGCTCTCCGACAGCCCCGCCCTGTCCCGGCTGAGCGAGAATCCGGCGCCGCCGGAGGCAAACAACAGTTCCGCTGAGACCCTGAGCGTGTCGGTCATCTCCCCTTCGTCGACGACCATCGACTCTGACGACTCGCCCAGGATGATGCCCGCCATCAGCCGGCGGTCCTCGAGCCGCTCAAGGCCCCGGCACAGCCGTCGCCAGACCCTCGAGCACCGGCGGAGCGGACGACTAGCGGATAGAATGTGGAGACCTCGCCACCGCGAACTCATTGCGATCCCTTTGCGGAGGTACCAAACGGCAGCCGCAAATCAGCCGTTTGGAACAGTGAAAAACTACCTTTATATCCAATATACTGGAGCCACATGAAGTCACAACCCGTGCCTGACGAATTTGACGGTTCTCCGGTTCTTTTTGTTTTGTGAAATCCCGAGAAAAGTTGGACTTGCGTGACCTCGCCCAGATCCCATTCGAGGTCCGCTGGAACAATTATTCGGGCCGTAGCTTGGGGGGGGCAAGCCTGCTCGAACACGCGACGTGGCAGAATCGAGTCCGTCTTCACCACTAAAAAGCGGGGCAAGCATCCTGCTTGCCTCTCGATTCATCGCGCTAAACGCAAGCTGGAAGCTTACGCCACCGCGCCAGTTTCGACCGCAACAAAATGCGGCACTACAAGCCCCGCTTGTAGATTTGAGGCCGCACTTGCCGGTTGCGAACCGGACTGCTGCCTGATATCTTCCGAGCGTTCAGGCAGGGTGAGCATCAGAGTCCTTGAACCGTAGGAAGGAACTGGCCATGTCTCGTATCCGTAGTTTTCTTCTGCTCGCGTGCTGGGTAGCGATCTGTTCCGGTTGCGGATCAGCCAGGATCAAGGAGCTGACGGCGGAGGTGGAGAGCCTCAAGGCGCGGCTGTCGCAAGCCGAGGCGCAAGTAGCCCAGTTGCAGGCGGAAAAGGCCAATCTGGAATCGGCTCTGGCGAACGCCCAACAAGAACAGCAGCTCGTCGCTGGGATCAAGAAAGGTTATGAAGAAGCCCGCCAGAAATTCGCGGCCCAAATGAAAGCCCTGACCCCGCTGTTGGGAGACGTCGCATCTCCCTTGCCGCCGTTCGAGGGCTTGGCCGACAGCAGTTGGGTCGGCAAACTCGCGCCGGGGGCGAAACTGGCGCCGGACGTCAAGCAACTGGAGAACGCGCTGAAGGGGCTCCTGGGAGATCAAGGCTTGAAGCCGGCGCCGTGATCGTTGGCGGCAAGCCCCGCCCTCGTCTTTGCTCCGCACTGGCGCGGACCGGGTCGAGTACGGGAAACATGTTCACGACGCCCACTGCAGGTGCAGCTTTCGCCGGGCGGCGACACAATCTCGCAGATAGAGGTTGATCAAACTCTGGTAGGGAATGCCCGTCTCCGCGGCTTCCTTCTTGAAGTATTCGATTACGTCTTCGCCGAGCCGGAGCGTGACCTGCTTCTTCAATCGCTTCGCGTAGGGATTGGGGCGCGACTTCATTCTTGACAAATCGTACTCGCTTTTCATCATCTCACCTCGGGTCGTGCCGGGCCTCGTTCCTGGTTGCCTTTCGAGCGGAGATGATTCGGATCACCGACTCACGCTCACGGTAACAGTGGCATACGAGAAGAAGCCGCAATCGCGAACTGAGTCCGAGCAGCAGGAAGCGGTCCTTCCACTCGGAGTGCTCGTCGTCGTAGAACTCAACGGCCGACTCATCGTAAAAGACCGACTGCGCCTCCTCGAACGAAATACCGTGCTTGCGGCGGTTCGCTTCAGCCTTTGCCGGATCCCATTCGAACTGCAGCTCTTTCATATTGACATTGTAGTCTGTTCACAGGCTCCCACAAGGCGGCCGCGTTGGCCTGCCGCCGCTTCGTCACCAGCACGGTTGCACTCTGATCCGCAGCATCAAGTCTTGCGTCGATGCCGGCCGGCGAGCGTCTTGTCCGGCCAGACGAATGACGGTGCCGGTTTGCAGGCCGCCCGGCAGGCAGATCTGCAGCCGCTGCGGCCGACTTATCCGGCCGAGCCCCTGACAGACGGCGCACCAGGAACCCGCAACTTGGCCGCGGCCAGCGCAGACCGTACAAGCTTCGTCAAGCACGAAACGGATTTCGCACCAGCCGCCGTATTGGGCTTCCTCGGGCGTGATAGGCAGTTCTATCGCGGCTTCGGTCGGGGTGGAAGCCGCGGGCGTCTGAGACCGCGCGAAGGACGACTTCGCCCGCGCTGAAAAGCCCCGGCAAGCGGATGGGGGGGACAAGCGGGAACGATGTCGCCGATCGATCTGGAACAGTTGAAGTGCGTCCTGGGAGCACCTTTACAGGCACGCGGCGACGGCGTACGATCAGCGGCCAGCCATGATGCGGACGCTCCCTGGGCAGCGTTCGAGAAATAACGGTCGCCTCGACAAAGTAGCCATCACACTCCGTGTGATGATCGGCAGGAAAACAGTGGACAGTTGTTTCTCGAACGCCGCTAAGCGGTTCCTGACCGGCCACAGACTTGATTTCACGCGGCCATTTCCGGGGCCTCCATGAGCGACAAGATTCCAGCTCCAACGGTTTTGGTAACAGCGGAGGACGACTGCCCGTTGTCCGCCGCGTTACAGACCCGCAACATCGCCTGCTTTGCCGCCGTGTGGTGCCTGATCTACTTGACCGCGCCCGTTTCCTACGTCGGGGTCACGCACGCCAACTTGCTGCACGACTTGGGTAACAGCGACACGGTGGCCAATCTGCCGCATGCGGTGTACCAGTGGATGACGGCACTGCCGGTCCTGGTCGCGTGGTTTTTGCCGCAAGCGCGCTGGCTCAAGCCGCTGCTGGTGGGCTCGTTTGCGGCCAAGGCGGCCTTGACGGCCCTGGTGGCCGCGGCGATCTGGCTGCGCTGGCCCGCCGCGGTGGTGACGGGCTGCGTGCTCCTGTTCGCCGGAGTGTTTGGCGCCGCCAACGGCGTGATGCTCATGGCCCTCTGGGAAGTCGTCCGCCGCGGCGTATCCACCGCGCGGCGCGGCGTGACGCTGGGCTTCAGTTTCGGCATCGGGCCGATCGCGGCCTGCGCCGGTTCCCTGCTGCAGCAGATGCTGATGGGAAAGGAGCCTCTGACCGGCTACACCTTCGGGATGCCGTTCCCCGACAGCTATCTGGCCCTGTTTGCCGGTGCCCTCCCGTTCATGGTTTTGTGCGTTTTCCTGGGAGCCGCTTTTCAGATCCCGTTACCCGTGGACGAGCCGGTCGCCTCATCCAGGACAGCCGAGATTCTGGACGGTCTGCGGCAGTTTGCGACGTCCAGGCCCGTGGTGCTGGCGGCCGTGGGGTATTTGCTGGTCTACTCCGGCGGCAACGCCATCTTTGACAACGTATCGCTGCACGCCAAGGACGTGCTGGGCCAAGCGACGCCCGACACGGTCGGACTGCAGAACTTCTTGCGGTTTGGCTTCAAGGCGGTCGCCGGCGTGCTGCTCGGCTGGCTGCTGGCCAAGACGAACCCCAAGGCCGCCCTGCTGGCGACGACCGCCATTCTACTGGCGGGCATGGCCTGGGCGCTGAACGTTTCGGGGTGGTGGTATCTTCTGACCGCCGGATTGCTGGGCGCCGGCGAGCTGTTCGGAGTTTACTTCCCCAACTACGTCACGACCGCCTCGGCCAAGTCGCAGGTGCGGGCGAACATCGCTTACTTGAATCTGCTGGGATCGCTGGTCGGTTTTGCCTCCGTGATCTTCGGCCAGGTATCCGACCGGTTCGGCCGGATCGCGAGCTTTCATACGGCCACGGGTGTGCTGATCGCCGCCATGCTGCTGATCGTGTTCGCCCTGCCGGCGCGGCCGGTCCCGCGCGAGGAATCACCGGCCGCCGCGGCTTGAATCTGCCATCGGAGAAATCCAATGGGCGGTTCCGACCGGGTGCTGTTTGACACGGACACGCCCTGCAAGTGGCCGGCATGCAGCGACCCCGAATCGACCAGGCAGAGCTGACGGACGCCGAGAAACAGCAGGTCCTTCACGAAAACGCCGAGCGGGTGTTCGAGCCGAGGATTGGTTCGGGTGGCTGACTTCAACTTTGCGTTGGGCCATCTCTGCCCCCGAACTCACTTCACCGGCTATTGTCGCTGCAGCACCACGCCTTTCAACTCCAGCACCTGTTGGCCGGGGCCGGCAAAAAAACGCAGGCTGCCGCTGAAGAAAGCCTGCGGCGCATTGAGCGTGACCGGATTCTCCTCGGCATAGCCTACCGGGATGGGAAAGCGGCGCAGCCCTTGGCTTGAAATGTCGTCATACCAAGCCTCATAGCGTGTGCTCAAATCGGCGACGACATCGGGCAACTGCCTGGCCAGATCGTGCTTCTCGCCAGGATCCGCCAGCATGTCGTACAGTTGCCACGCGGACGCGCTGCCGTCGTCCGCCTTGGCCTTCGAGCCGCCCCCGGGGCCGCGGATCTCACGGACCAGGCTATATTGTGGCGTCCGCCGAGGCGCACACCGTCGAGGAGGCAAGCAGTAAGAACCCCTAACAAAACCGAAATCGAAGGTTGGGACTCCGTCCACACCGGTCGGGACGGAGTCTCAACCTACAAAAACGCGAAAGGCCGATCCCAGCCGCTTGGACCGGGGTCGGCCTTCCGACGCGAAAGGAAAACGAAGGTGGGGGCTTAACGCATGTAGCTGAAGGAGAACGTCGGACCGGTGAGGCCGATGTCCTGGTGGATCAGGCCGGCGACCGGGGCCCACTCCCAGGCTTGGGCTTCCCACAACGCGGCGACCGTCACCTTGCCGCCCCGCTGCAGGCAGCGCGACCACTCGATGCCCAGGCTCAGTTCGTTGATCTGCATCATGTGATCGTCGGCGTACACGCTCACTGGAATGTCTCCCAGACCCCCCGTCAGCCCGAAATCGGTCTGGCCATACATCCACGAGGAGCGGGCGCTGCCCACCAGGGCCAAACCGCGGGAACCGAACGGCCGGCGGACGTCGATGGCGACGGTCGGGCCGACCCCTTCGAAGTCCATGCCGATGCCGGCAGCCACGGGGACCTCTCCATACATCAGGCCAAACGCACCGATGCCGGTTTCCATCTTGGCATAACGGACACCGCCGGCCACTTGGAACTGCAGGTGGCCCAGGCAGCCGCGCTGGGTGGCTTCGAGATCAAATGTCTGGGCTTCCAGCCATGTCTGGGTTCCCTGGAATTCAAGACCGCCCAACACGAGAGGCGGATGGTTGGCTGGCAGAGCTTGGGTGGCGTCCGCGTCAAACGTAAAGTACCGGGCTCGCACGCCGAGTCCGTCGGCGTTGTCCCATCCCAGCCAGACGCGCGGAGCGACTTCGTAATCGAAACTGGGGGTGATGTCCACTTCCGGATGACCGAAACCGCCGCCACCGAGCGTACCCATGTGGGGTTTGAGCACGGTGACATCCAGGCCCGCGTACCAATTGCTCGTGGGGCATTCGCAACAGACCGGGTCTTCTTCGCCAGAACCCAGATTTTCGGCACGCACGCTTCCCGCGATCAACAGGGGCGTGAGCAAGGCCGCCAAAAGAAATCCCTTCCTCAACACTGGAAATTCTCCTTTCCGTGGAGTTCGTGAATTGTACAACCAGTGCGCCAGGCTCAATGTGCCGGGGACGCTGCCTGCTTTCTACTCGACCGTGTGTAGCCTGAATTTACAGGTTTTTCGGCGTTCCCGATACGACCGTCGAATGAGGGTCACATTCCGTAATCGCCACAAATTAACAGCGCATCAGAGGACCGGGGCATGGCGCAAGTGGCACGACTCCGCTGGCCTCCGGCCGACCCCGGATGCGGGTCGCTGCCGAGGCGGTTTTGCCGAGGCACGCCGTTGGAAGTTGCTACCACCAGATTTTCCCGTTTCCGCTGGCGACAGCCCTGACTAGACTTATAGAGACAGAACGCTGCGTCGAGCCAATTTCGTACAGTGAGAATCTGCCATGAGATTCCATTCGTGTATCCTGCATTTTGGGCTGTTCGCGTTGCTCCTCGGCGGAACGGCCGCCACGGGGGCGGACGCGCCGGCCAAAGCCGCTCCCGGACCCGCCGTTGCCAGGCCGCTGGCCGCGGCGGAAGCCCCGGCGACGTCGGAAGCGCCGGGGGAGCGAGAGCGACGTCCTGCCGAGACCCTCCCTGCGCCGCTCAACGACGTCGCCTCCAATGTGCTCGACCTCGAAAAGACGGGGCATTTGGCGGTGACCAGCGTCGACTTTGGCTGGTCCGAGGATTTTGGCGACGAGTCCCTGATTTGGACCGTCAAGGTGCTCAGGCCGATCACTTGCCGGCACGCCATGTTGCTGCTTCGCCAGTACACCGACGTACGGTTCTACCACGTCAAGGAGAAAAGCGAAAAAGAACTATTTTCCGGCAAGTTGTACTTCTCTCCGCGCATCGCCGAGCGCGCCGTCCACGGGGACATCTTGCAGCGGGACACGGAGTTCCAAGTCTGGCTGCCCCTGACTCTGCCGCAGGCCCTCTTGCTGGCGCGACAGCAGGCAGACCACATCGTGTTCCACGAACCGCAGACGCGGCGAGTGCGTCCGCTGGGCGCCAGCTCGACGCAATGGAACATCGCGATCTCCAAAATCCCGCGCTGGTTTTCGGCGCAGCAAAAGAAAGATCGCCTGTCCCAGTAGTAGGCACACTCCGAGGCAGCGACGATTTGTAGCCTGGCTCTCTGCAATTCAGACGTAAGCGGCCCTGCGGCGCCGGCTGCGTAGGACGGCGCCA
>CAYPGE010000086.1:0-24508 GCA_964409865.1 uncultured Pirellulaceae bacterium | reverse complement strand
AACCATCCGTCCGGCAGGTCGGGGTGGCGCTGACCGATGCGTGGCGTGGCGGCGTAGCGTCCCGCCTTGTCCTTGATCTCCACGACGATTCTGCGCGCGGTGAGTGGGCGTTGACTCTGGACCGCAATCCAGTAGGCGATCTCTATCAGGTCTTCCTCGGCGCTTGGCGTCCATTGTGCATGAGCCATCAAGGGCCCCCACGATGCTCTTGCAGACGCTGCTGTACTCGGAGCATCACCGCGTCAACGTCTAGGGGCCGCGTCTGCCCGCGCTGACTCTGGGCCGCCGCCGACTCGGTTTCGCGAAGAAACCGGGCAAGTTCTTCCTGATACAGGCGGAACTCGCGCACGCTCTGCTCCGGCGTCAGATCCGCGTTTTCCCCGTTCAGTCGCCTGCCCAGAAATTGATAAAACGCCTGGATTGGGCTTTCGGAAATACCGACACTCATAGGTTCGCCGTCCCTTCGTCGTTTCCCGTATTGTAGCGAGGCGGTGTGCGGTAGTCTACGCGCCGCGTTCAGATCGGGCCAGGCGGGAAACGCAAACCGGGGAACAAAACAACGTCCAGAACCCGCCTTGGTGGGTTGCATTTGAGCCGGCGGGTCATTACACCTTCTCTCCTATGAACACCCCCTCAACGCCTCCTCCTCAGACGTTCCTCGCCAAACTGAAGCGCATCGGTCCGGGCATTCTCTTGGCCGCGGCGGCCATCGGATCGGGCGAGTTAATCCTGACTCCGCGGGCGGGAGCGCTGTACGGGCTCTCCGTCGGTTGGGTGATCGTGGTCTCGATCGTCTACAAGCTGACGCTCACCCTGGGTTTGGCGCGGTACACGATCGCCACCGGAGAAGACATCTTCGAAGGGTATTCGCATCTGCCGGGGCCGCGCAACTGGTTCGTGTGGGTGCTGGCCGTCGTGTTCCTGTTGGGCGCGGTCGGCTATTCGGGAATCGCCCTGGCCTGCGGATCGGCCCTGTTCGCGATGTGCCCCGCGCTGTCGATGATCCCGTGGGCCGTGCTTGTCGTAGGCGTGGTGTTCGTCCTGCTTCTTAAGGGTTCCTACGGGCCCGTGGAGAAGGCGGCTTTCGCCCTCTCGCTGGCGCTGATTGTCGGCGTGATCTACAGCCTGGCCGCACTGCAGCCTGAATGGGGCTGGTTCGTGCGCGAGAGCGTCCCCCGCATCCCGCCCGACTCCGGCCAGACGCTCATCAGCCTGCTGGGCTGGACGGCCGGCGGCACGTCAACGCTGATCTACAGTTTCTGGATCTTGGAAAAGGGCTACGCCGTTCCGCGGGGCAATCAAACGCCCGTTGCCGATGCTGCGGAGTCGCATCAAGACTTTCGTCAGTGGCTCTCCCTGGCGCATCTGGATGCCGGACTGTCCTACGCGCTGATGATGTTCGTATCGCTGGCGTTCCTGGCGATTGGCTCGATCACGTTGGGCAAGGCGGGTCCTGACGGCGGACCGCTGCTGCCCGCCAGCGAAGCCACCACGGCCGTGCTTTCTCGGATGCTGACGGAGGCCGCCGGCCCCGCTGCCCGGTACGTTTTTCTCATTGCCGCTTTGGCCATCCTGTCCTCGACGATCCTCGGCCTGGTCGACGGCAAGTCCCGAGCGTTGCGGGCGGCAGTCCACATCATTGCTCCCCGCTCCCGCCGCTGGTCCGATCTGAACTGGTACCGGCTGGGCGTCACGCTGTTCTGCCTGATCATCTTCGCCTTGCTGTTTACGGGCCGGCCGGTGATGTTGATCGTACTGACCTCGGCGCTGGAGGCCCCCGTGCTCTCGCTCTCGGCCGTGATGCTGCTGTATCTGCTGCACGCCAGGCTGCCGCGCCAGCGTCGCCCCGGCGTCGTTTGGCACATCGTGATCGTGTGCGGAACCGTGACGTACATCGTCCTTTCCGTGCAGGCCCTGATCGCGACCTTCTCGGACTTGTCACGGTAGTTCAAAGGGTCGGGCTTACTCGCCGCGGCGGTAGAAACGGTTGGCCAGCAGGTGCTCCAGGCCCAGGATCAGGGCGAGCAGAGGGAGCAGAAACGGATAGAATTCGCGTCCCATGCGGGCTTCGCCCACGCCCAGCACGATTTCGTCCTGGCTGCGTGCAAAGTGGTAGCGGCCGGCGCCGAGCAGTTCATCCAGATCTTCGCGAGCCAGCCTCGTCAACTGGCTGGCCGACTCGGGCAAGTTGACGGAGAAGCCTCGCACGACGGGCCGCTGGAGAAAACCCTTCAGGCGGTAGGCGCCCGGCAACTCGGTGAACTTGACGACGACTTGACCCTCCGCGGCGGTCACGTCCTGCGGCTGGTCCAGCGGAGTGAACAGCTGGTACCGCTCCGGCTCCTTGTCCCGTGCGTTGGGCAACGCCGCCGTCTCGCCCGCCAGGTAGTTCAGCTTGGTGCCACCCGCATCCGTCAAATACCGCACCATCTCGTTGACCAGGACCAGGTAGGGCCAGGCATCACTGCCGGTCGGCAATTCATTCCAGGTCTGGCGGCCCTGCAACTGGGCCGGGTCCGACACGGGCGTAGTCATGGTCAGCACGCGGCCGCGGCCCAGCGGCGTTTCGATAATCGCGGCCTGGTTGTTGCTGTACCTGACGATCACGCGGGTTGGGGGAGCGATTTCCTCCAGGCCCCAGTGGCGATAGACCGGGAAACGGTCCCAGGGGACGCTGGTGGCCAAGTCGCGAAACGCGGCCGTCATCGGGTGGCTCAGGTCGCGGATCGTGAGGAACACGTCGCCGGGCGAACGCCACTGCCGGTCCAGTTTCCCGCCCGTGAGCTTCCTCGCCGTGGGGATGTTGAACGAGGTCGTATCGGCGTTGTGGCCGAGAAACAAAGCCAGGCCGCCGCCGTTGCGGACGTAACCCGTCAGCGTCTCCCAAGCGGACGGCGTCAGCGGCACAGGATCCAAGATACAGACGGCGGCGTATTCGTTCAGCGCGAGATTGGGCCATCTCGCCTGCTCCTCGACGCGGACGTCGACGCGGGCCCGTCCCCGCTGCCGGAACTCGTACGGCGCGATGGCCTCGACGAAGAACTTCGTGATCACTGTCGGCGGCGCGAGGACCAACACGGGCGACGCCTCTTGCACGGCGACGGTGAAATACCGCGTGTTGTCCCAAGCCAGTCCGTCCTGCCCGGAGATCCGCAGCGTCCCTTGCTGGGTGCCCGCGTCCAAAGAGCTGACGTGAAAACGGACGAGTTGCGAGCCGTCGTCCGGCACGGTGACGACCTGCTGGGCCCGCAGCTTGGACGCCGGCAGCACGGTCTTGCCGTCCCGAATGACCGGCAGTTCGGGATCGGGTTCCTCCAGGTATAATTCGACCGTGTTGGTCCCTCCCGGCCCCAGGCACTCCAGCTTGGTTTGGACCTCCAATTCGTTGCTTTTCGCCAGCACGTCGCTGGGCAGGCTGGGCACCCCGAGCAGCATGTTTTGCGGTTGGTCCACACCCACGTCGATGACGTACAACAGCACGTCGCCAGACTCCTGCAGGCGTTGTCGCAGGATTGCCGACGAGTGGCCCATCCGGCTTGGCGAGCGGCGGGCGTTAGCCCGCTGTTGCTCTTGCAGGATCGCAGACGACGGGCCCATCCAACTCGCGCGGCTCAGATCGCTGAACAGGTAGACTTCCTTTCGTGGCTTCTGGCTGGTCTGAGCCAATTTCACCGCTCGCTCGGCTACGTCCGTCAACGGCGATGGGACGCCCGTCGTCTCCAAGCGTTCGATCGACCGCTGGGCCGCAGCCAGATCGACGGCAAAGGCGGCGCCGCCGGGCCGCGAGTCCACCACGGCCACCTCGCTGTCCCCGGGCAACTGCCGGATCAGCCAGTGGGCGATTTCGCGGGCCTGGTCCAGCCGCGTGTGATTCTGCCGCAGGTACTGCATCCGGGGCGACGTGTCGAAGACCAGCACGGCCGCCACCGGCGCCCGTTCGTTCCCGATCGTCGCCGACTCGTCGCGAGCCAACGTGCGGTGCAGCATCACCGCCAGAGCCAGCGCCAAGGCAACCGTCGCCAGACCGAACCCCCCGCTGACCCACCGCCCCCGCCGCTGCAGCAGAGCCAACACCGCCAGCAAGCCGACCAACAGCAAGACCGTCCCCACGAGCCCGATCAGAATCCAATCGCCCAGGGCCATCGACGGCACGCTGGGCCGAGCCAGCACGGCCGCCAGCATGGCGATGGCCAGGCACCGCAGCAGGAGCAGCAGCCAATGTCGCAACTGCAGTTGTCGGCGGTTAGCATCCTGCCGCTGCTTGACGAACCGCAGCGCCGGGAAGATCAGCTGCTTGGGCTGCTGGCGCATCACCAAGTGCAGCACGATCGGCAGGGCCAGCAGCAGGCCGCCGAACAGCAGCGAAAAATTGACGAAGGCCATCGGGGAGTGGGAGCCAATCCGGGACTGTCGAATCCGTTCCAATCAGAGTTCAAACCTGATCTTACCCGGAAAATCGCTCCACGGAAACAGCACCTCGTCGTTGGGAATAATCCTCGCGAAAGTACGCCCCTTTCCGATCCTGCCGATTCCCTTTCGCGGCCTGGAACGTTACCATCAATGGTATGGTGAGTCAGCCCGGCGCGGCTATGGTTCCAGCTGCGGCTGACCACCTCCGGTTGCGGCTGATTCGGGAACGGCCAAGAACTCCGCTCCTCCTTTTGTGCGGTTTCGGAAGATGTTAAAAGAACCCCTGGCCGTCATCGGCATCGGTTGCCGTCTCCCCGGCGGAGTTGATTCGCCGGCCGCTTTCTGGGACGCTCTGTTGCGGGGCTTCAACGGCATCCGCGACGTGCCGGAGGACCGCTGGAAGCATTCCCGCTTTCACGACACGAACCCGGAGAAGTCAGGCTGCGTTCGCAACGCCAAGGGGGGATTTATCGACGGCGTCGACCTGTTCGACGCGGAGTTCTTCAGGTACTTTCCCACCGAAGCCCAGCGGATGGATCCGCAGCAGCGGTTGCTGCTGGAAGTCACGCACGAGGCCTTGGAGGATGCCGGTCTGCGGCGAGATCAGGTGGATGGCACGCGCACGAGCGTCTTCATCGGGTCGTTCATGTATGACTATCTGTGCATGCAGTCCTCCAGCGAGCAGCGCGACGAGATCAATCCGTATGTGGCCATGGGAACCGCCGTCTCGCCGCTGGCCAACCGCATCTCGTATGATTTCAATCTGAAGGGCCCCAGCGTCTCCCTCGATACCGCGTGTTCCAGTTCGCTCGTAGCGGTCCACATGGCCTGCCGAAGCCTGTGGGGCGGGGAAGCCGATTTGGCGATCGCGGGTGGCGCCAATCTGATGCTGCGCCCGGAATCCTCCATCATGTTGTCCAAGGCCGGGTTTCTGAATCCCGACCAGTACTGCAAGACCTTCGACGCAGCGGCCAACGGATATGTCCGCGGGGAAGGCGTGGGCGTGGTCATTCTGAAGCCGCTCCGCAAGGCGCTGGCCGACGGCGACGCGATCTACGCCTGGGTGCGCGGTTCGGCGGTGAATCAAGACGGTTATATGGCCGAAGGATTCACGGTTCCCAACGTGGTCTCGCAGATTGCCCTGCTGGAGGCGGTGTATGCGGAGGCGAGGGTCGATCCGTTGACGGTGGATTACGTCGAAACGCACGGCACAGGGACCGCCGTAGGCGATCCCATCGAAAGCCTTTCCATCGGCGCCGTGCTGGGGCGGACCCGGACCGCGGGCCAACACTGCTTGATCGGCTCCGTCAAGACGAACGTGGGACACCTGGAAGGCGCCTCGGGCATCACGGGCTTTATCAAAGGCGTTCTGACGGCGCATCACGGCGTTGCCCCCCCGAACTTGCACTTCCATGAGCCGAATCCCGGAATCGACTGGGAACACCTCAATCTGCAGGTGCCCACCCGGCCCACGCCGTTGGCGCGCGCCGGCCGCCCCTGGATCGTGGGCGTGAATTCGTTCGGCGCGGGAGGGACCAATGCCCACGTCGTGCTGCAGCAGCCTGTGCCAGCGGAGTCCCCGCCCTCGGGAATAGCCGAGCAGGAGGTGATCGGTGATCGGTTACCGGTGATCGGTGACCGGTTATCGGTGATCGGTGGTGTGGCAGCGGGGGCGCGGCTTCGGGAAACGCCCGACGGGGCGAAGGGGCAACCGGCCGCAGGCGAGGTGCTGTACGTGCTCCGTTCGCCGCAACGCGAGACGTTGCGCACGCTGGCGTCGCGGCATGCGGACTTCTTGAGGGATACCCAAGAGCGACTGGAGGACGTGGCCTTTTCGGCCTTTACCCGGCGCAGCCATTACGCGCATCTGATGGCGGTGGTCGGCGAGATTCCGCAGGACGTGGAGGCCAAACTTCGCAAGTTTGCCGGCGGCGAAGTCGACCCCGCCACCCTCTGCACAACGATCGTCCGCAAGAAGGCCCCGAAGTTGGGGTTCGCGTTCTCCGGCCAGGGTGGCCAGTGGGCCCGCATGGGCCAGCAGTGGATGCAGCGTGAGGCCGTCTTTCGCCAGTCGATGGAAGAAGTCGATGGACTCTTTCGGAAACTCGCCGGCTGGTCCCTGTTGGCGGAACTGGTCAAAGGCGAAAGCGAGTCCAGGATCCACGACACGGTGGTTGTCCAGCCGGCGATCCTGGCCATCCAAATCTCGCTGGCGAGACTGTACGAGCACTACGGAATTGGGCCCCAGGGAGTTGTCGGCCACTCGATCGGCGAAGTCGCCGCCGCGTGGGCGGCCGGGGCCTTGACGCTCCCGCAGGCCGTCGAGGTAATCTACCATCGTTCCCAGGCCCAGAACCGGGTCTCGGGCCAAGGGAGCATGTTGGCGGTCGGGCTCGGCTTGGAGGAGGCCCACAAGCTGATCGCCGGCTACGACGGCCGAGTTTCCATCGCTGCGGTGAACGGTCCGGAGATGCTGACCTTGTCGGGCGACTCGCATCCGCTGGAACGGATCGCCCAGACACTGGAATCGCGGGGCGTCTTCAATCGGCCCGTGCGCGTCCAGGTGGCTTACCATAGCCATCACATGGACTCGATCCAGGGCGTCATGCTGCAGGCCCTTGCCCACTCTCAGGGAGTCGAGGCCCCGACGCCGCTGTACTCCACCGTCACCGGCCGCTGCGAGAACGGCCGGCACCTGAACGCCGACTATTGGTTCCAGAACGTGCGGCAACCGGTCTTGTTTACCAGCGCTCTGCAAGCCATGCTGCAAGACAACTTCGACACGTTTTTGGAAATCGGTCCCCATCCGGTTCTGGTCGGCGGCGCCAACGCGCTGTTCAAGAAGCTGGACAACAAGTCCGTGATGGCTTCGTCCATGACCCGCCGGGAGCCGGAAGTGACGGTGTTCCTGCAGAGCCTCGCGCAGCTGGCGGCCCGCGGACTGGACCCCGACACAGAGAAGATGTTCGGTTCGGGCCGTCGTTATGTCCGGTTGCCCCAACATCCCTGGCAGCACAGTCGGTACTGGTTCGAGGCGCCGGCGGCCGCCGAAACGCGGCGGGGGCGGTTCGAACATCCCTTCCTGAAACGTCAGACTCAACTGGTGACCGAAGATCCCCTGGCGGTCTGGGAATCCGCCCTGGACGTGCAGAAGTTCCCCTACCTCCGCGATCATCAAGTGGATGGTGAAATCGTCTTCCCGGCGAGCGGACATTTGGAACTGGCGTGGGCTGTGGCCGGCGAGCAGTTCCGCCACGAAGCGTTTTTCCTGGAGAACCTGCATTTCGATTTGCCCTTGATTCTCCCGGAGACCAGCCGCCACCCGCTCGACGTGCGGCTGGAGATCGTTTCCGGGGAAGGCGACTACCGGATCTGCAGCCGCCAGGCCGACGCGGCCGCGGAGACTCCCTGGTCGAAGCACTCCTCGGGCCGCATCAACACGCTGCACGACCGCTTTGAGAAGTCGGCCGTCTCGCTGGCCGATGTGCGAGGCAAGTTCTGTGACGAGGATGCGATGGACGTCGATACGTTTTATGCGACGATCCGCGCGGCGGGACTGAACTACGGGGAGAAATTCCGCTGCGTCCAACAACTCTGGCACCGCGGACACGAAATGCTGGCCCGCCTGGAGTTGCCTGACGAATTGGTGCAGGAATCGCGGCGCAACTACATCCACCCGGCGCTGTTGGACGCCTGCCTGCACGCCGTGTTCGCCCACATCCATCGCAGCGACGACCCCCAACGCGTCTTTCTGCCCTATCGCATCGACGCCGTCAGGTTCTATCAACGGCCCACGCGAGGCCTCTGGTCCCGCGTCAGCGTCAGCCAAAACGACGACGACTATCTCACTTCCGACACCTCCGTCTATGATGAAACGGGCGAACTGGTCGCCGACGTCCGCGGGTTGACCTGTAAGCGGCTGGCCGGAGCGGGATTGCGTCAGGCAGACACTTTGTACGAAGGTTGTTACGAGTACCGCTGGGTGCTGGCCGCTCGCGATCCCGAGCTTCACGGCCGCATCTTCGACTATACCCGCGCCGTGCTGATCGCCGATGCCTCGAATTCGGTCAACGAACTGGCAGCCAGGCTGGCCCAGGAGGGTATTCCTCCGCGACGGATTGGCGTGAGCCCGCCTGCTTCGTTCGACGAACTGTTGGCGGACGTCGCCTTGGACCGGCGGACGCTGCTGGTGTTCGCTCCCGGATTGACCGCGTCCCGCGCCGGCTGGAAAAACCTGGCCGACTGCCCCTACGTTGCGTCGTTGCTGCAGCTGGCTCAGGCTTTGCACAACAGGGAATGCGTGTCGCGGCTCTGCGTCGTAACCAGCGCGGCGGCAGGTGCGGCCGGCGATCGGCAGCTGGATTTGGGACAGGCGGTTCTGCACGGCATGATGCGCGTGATCAACAACGAATGCCCCAACATGCCGTGCGCGGTCATCGATCTGAGTGCCACGGTTTCAGCGGTCGAGATCGATGCACTCGTGGGCGACCTGCTGTCCACGCGCCGCGATCGGGACGAATCGGAAATCGCGATTCGCGGCGGTGATCGTTACGTGCGGCAGTGGGTTCCCATCGATCGGGAAACCGCCGAACTTGCCGCCTCGACCGAGGAAGCCGGATGCGGCGGCGCCTACCGAGCGGAGGTGGGCGATCCGGGCATGCTGGACAAGATCGTCTTCCGCCGCCTGCCCTGCTGCGAGCCGGGCGACGACGAAGTGGAAATCGCCGTCCAGGCAACCGGCTTGAATTTCAAGGATTTGATGAACGCGATGGGGTTGCTGACGGACCGCGCCGTGTCCGGCGGTTTGGCGGGTCGCCGGCTGGGCTTGGAGGTCGCAGGCCGCGTGTTGCGCGCGGGACCGGCGGTGCGGCACGTCCAGCCTGGCGACGGGGTGATGGCTCGTGTGGCCGACGGATTCGCCGGCCGGGTGATCGCGCCCGCCCACTGTGTGGTACGCCGCCCAAACCGGCTGACGCCGCCGCAGGCCGCCGCCGTGCCTGCCGTTTACATCACGGCGTGGTATTGCTTGTGCTACCTGGCGCGCATGGCGCGTGGCGAGACGTTGCTGGTCCATTCTGCGGCGGGTGGCGTGGGAGGTGCGGCCATTCAGTTGGCGCGGCGGGCGGGCGTCACGGTGCTCGCCACGGCGGGGACGAAGGACAAACGCGACTACCTGCGAAGCCAGGGAGTCGAGTACGTTTTCGATTCCCGCTCGCTTGACTTTTACAACCAGGTGATGGCGGTCACGGGCGGGCGAGGTGTGGACATTGTGCTCAATTCCCTGTCGGGGCGTTTTATCACCCAAAGCTTGAAGTGCCTGGCCCCGTTCGGCCGTTTCGTAGAGTTGGGCAAGTCCGATGTGTACCGCAACAGCAAGTTAGGTCTGGAGCGGCTGGGGGAAAACATCTCCTATTTCGTCGTCGACGTGGACCGGCTCGCCGCGCAAAAACCCGAGTTGCACCGGCAGGTGATGACGGAGGTGGCGGCGCTGTTCGAGCGCGACGAGTTCGCGCCGCACGAAATCACCGAATTCCCCATTTCCCAACTCCCGGACGCCTTGAAATTCATGACGCGGGCGGCTTATCACGGCAAAATCGTGATGAACATGGAGCACGACCGCGTGCGGACACTGCCGCCCCGAAACGCCACGTTCCGGCCCGACCGCACCTATTTGATTTCCGGCGGCGCCAGCGGCTTCGGACTGGAGATCGCGCGGTGGATGGCCGACCGCGGCGCGAGGCACCTGGTCTTGGTCAGTCGTAGCGGCCCCAAGACCGGCGCCGACCAGTCCGCAGTGGAAAAGATGGTGCAACGGGGCGCACAAGTCCAAGTGGAAAAAATGGACGTCACCGACTTGGATGCCGTCCGCCTGCTCGTGCAACGGGTCCAGAACGAACTGCCTCCGTTGGCTGGAGTCATCCACGGTGCCGCCGTGCTCGAGGATGCTTTGATTCCGGCGATGGAGATGGCACGCTTCGAACGGGTTTTCAACCCCAAAGGGCAGGGCGCCTGGAATCTGCACGAGGCGACGCTCGCCGCCGGAGCCAACCTGGATTTCTTCCTGTTGCTGTCCTCCATCTCATCCGTGCTTGGTCTCGTTGGTCAACTGAATTACGCCGCCGCCAATTTCTACCAAGACGCATTGGCTCACTACCGCCGACAACTGGGGCTGCCTGCCACCTCCATCAATTTTGGCATCTTGGGACAATACGCGGGCATGTCCAAATCGGAAAACGATCCGCACGGCATCGTGGGTCTCTTGGAGCATCAGGGCATGCTCGCGATGCCGCTGACGGACGTGTTGGCCAAGCTGGAAGCCGCTCTGATTCAGCAGCCCGTCCAGCGGATGACCGCGCGGATGGATTGGCCCTGGTTCCGCATCGCCTATCCGCATCTGACCCGCGATGCGAGGTTCATCGAGTTGATGGGCGACGAGGCCTTGGCACGTGCCTTCCGCCGCAAGGGTACGGGCCTGCGGGCAGATTTGGCCGAAATCAAGCCCGACGAGCGGGCGGGACGGTTGCAGCAGGAGTTGACGGGCAAACTCGCACGGATCCTGGACGCCGCCCCGGAGAAACTCGATTGCTCGATTTCCATCGACACGCTCGGCCTGGATTCCCTGATGCTGACCGAATTGCGGGCCTGGATCGCGCGCATGCTGGACATCAACATTCCGCTGATCAAGTTGCTCAAGGGGCCGAGTATCACGGGCCTGGCGGCCGAATTGCTGGTTCAGTTGGACAGCCGCGGCGACGATGCCGCGTTGACCAAGGCTGCGCCGCAAGCTTCGCCAACTTTCACGGTCGCCGACTTGGAGGGCGTGTCGATCCTGAACCCTTGGCTGGTCCGGGGCCGCAGCCCGCCCGACGCGCCCTGCCGGCTGGTGTGCTTTCATTCCATGGGTGTCGGTGCCTCCCTGTTCACCAATTTCCTGCTCAATCCGCCGCCCGATTACGACATTCTGGCCGTGCAGACGCCGGGGCGCGAGAACCGCCTGGCCGAGCCGGTGTTGGAGACCGTCGATCAACTGGTTGAGCAACTGACGCCGCACTTGACTCCGTTGTTGGATCGTCCGGTGGTAATCTGGGGGCACAGTTATGGCGGCATTGTGGCCATCGAGGCCGTTCGTCGACTGCGCGAGCGCAATCAGTGGGAGCCAGCCCACTTGATGGTGACTGGCACGGTAGCACCCCATCTGATCCACTTCTGGCAACAGCGTGAAGTGATGCTGAAGGCCATGGTCGCGGACAACAGCCCGGAGTACTTGATCTCTCTGTCACGTTATGTAGATGACCCAGAATTCCTGAAAGCGATTCTGCCCGGCATGCGACGTGATTTCCCGTTGTTGAAGAACTATCGCTATCGGCGCCTTGCGCCGTTGAGTTGTCCGATCACGGCATTCGCTGCGCGGCAAGACGACATGGCGTATCAGGATGAGATCTGTGAATGGGCCCGCCATACTCAAGGCGGTTTTGAAGTGATCGAGGTTGACGGCGACCATTGGTTCTTGAAGCGAAACCGCGAACTGATCACCGCCACTTTGCACAATATCGCGGTCAGGCTCCAACGAGCGTCGCCCAGACGCCTCCTCCAGTTGGAGGCCATCGCGTGGGCACGACGGTAAGGGAGATTCCACTCGCATGGTCACCAAGTCGTTCACTTGCCCGAATGGCCATCGATGGGGGAATGGCGACTCTGGCGCCCACCCGCGGTGCCCAATTTGCGGTGCGAAGAGCACTGAGACGGTGGGCAATGGCCACGAGCAGCTTGGATCCACGGGAATTGGACAATTTGACGCGGGCGATGCAAGCTCCTATGAAGCAAAGCGTTCCCAGTTGGGTCGATACAGGATTATCGAGGAACTGGGGCACGGCGGCATGGGTATCGTTTATCGCGCCTTCGATCCGGTTCACGGGCGGCAGGTTGCCTTGAAGACGCTGCCGAACACGGACCCCACTTTGCTGTCACGTTTCAAACGCGAGTTTCGCTTGGCGGCGGAACTGAACCATCCCCATGTTGCCAGACTCTTCGAGTTGACGTCGGAGGGTGAGAAGTGGTTCTTCACGATGGAACTTGTCGACGGCGTCGAGTTGCTGCAGTACGTCATACATGGGCCTTCCCAATTCTCGGTCGTCCCCTCTGAGGGAGCCAGCATCGAGGGCGGCTCGGAACTGCAGATCACGCGAGAACTGAACCCCGCGGAACAGATCGAACGGCTCCGTGACGGATTCTCGCAGCTTACCGATGCCGTTGACGCGCTGCATGCCAGCGGGATTATTCACCGCGATGTCAAGCCCTCGAACGTCCTCGTCACGAGAAACGGCCGGGTGGTCTTGCTCGATTTCGGGCTGATTGCGGAAACGGACTCTTCGGGGAGCTACCTAAGTGAGCATCAGCAGGTCATGGGGACGGTGGCCTACATGTCGCCCGAACAAGCGGCCTGTGATCCGGTGACACCGGCCAGTGACTGGTATTCGATGGGGGTGATGCTGTATGAAGCGCTCACCGGTCGGCTTCCATTCACGGGAAAGCGGCTTGACGTCCTGACAACGAAACGAACGACGGATCCGGTTCCAGCACGGGAGATTCAGTCGTCCGTCCCCCAGGATCTTAATGATCTGTGCATGGCGCTTATGTGCCGACGTCCCGAAGGCCGTCCGGATGCGGACGAGATCCTACAGCGGTTGGGTAGACATCCGCATGAACGTGCTACGGCGAAAGAACCCCAATCGCACCGGTTTCCACTCGTCGGCCGTGAGCCTCATTTTCGGGCCCTCCGCAATGCCTATCAAGGGATGCTGGGGGGGCAGGCACAGGTCGTGTTTCTCCCCGGACGATCCGGGGAGGGAAAAAGCGCCTTGGCCGAGACCTTCCTCGAACAGGCCGCTGGCGAAAGCGCCGTGATCCTGAAGGGTCGTTGCTATGAAATGGAAGCGGTGCCCTTCAAAGCGATCGACACCTTGGTGGATTCGCTCGTCGGGTATCTGACACATCTCTCGCGGGAGGAAGCCGCGGCGTTGATGCCGCGCGATATCCAGGCACTGGCCCGTGTGTTTCCTGTCATCGGGCAAGTGGATGCCGTGGCCAGCCTGCCGCGACGGCACCTCGATGTTACCGATCAGCAGGAACTGAATCGACGAGCCATGGGTGGGCTGCGCGACTTGTTGGCTCGCATCGGCGACCGCTGCCCGCTGGTGGTCTATATCGACGATTTGCAGTGGGGAGACGAAGACAGCGCCGCGATGCTGTCGAATTTGCTGCAGCCCCCCGATCCACCGCTGTTGCTGTTTCTGGGGACCTACCGCAGCGAGGACGCGGACACGAGCCAGTTCCTCCAGTCGTTTTGGAGGATCCAGCGTCAACGGGAATTTCCGCTGGCGTCGCTGCAAATCGAAGTGGGACCTCTCGAACACTCCGATGCGGTCAGGTTGGCGTTGAATCTTCTTCAACGCGACGGCGCGGATGCACAACGCAGTGCTGAAACGATCGCCCAGGAAGCAGCCGGCAATCCCTTCTTTATCTGGGAATTGGTCAAGCAATTTCAGCAGGACGGAGGCCGCGCTGCCGAGGGTGCGGCAGGGGCCTGGTCTTTAGCCGACATGATCTGGTCCCGTGTACAGCGACTTCCCGACGAATCACAACAGTTGCTGTCGGTCGTCGCGCTCCGGGGGCAGCCACTTCCGCTTGATCAAGCCATGCGCATTGCCGACGTCGGTCAAACGGCGGTCGGCCCCTTACGTGCAGGGCATCTGATCCGGACCGTCGGCCTTGCGTCGTCGTCAAAAATCGAGACCTACCACGATCGAGTTCGCGAGTCGGTTTCCGGACGGTTGGACGTGGCGACGAGGCGGCGGCATCATTTCCGAATTGCGGAAGAATATGCGCGCCAATCGCCGTGCAATGCCTTCGACGTGAGGGCGGTATTGCGTACCGACGTAGCGACCTCTGCCGCACAAACGGTCCCCCGGATCGACATTCTCCCGGAATGGTATGATATTGCGTTTCACTTCGACGCCGCTGGGCGCCCTGACTTGGCGTTCCCATTCGCGCTGGCAACGGCCGAGAACGCCCGCGCACAGTTTTCGCTCGATGTGGCCGAACAGCAATTCCGGATCGCGGAGCGAGGCGCAGATGGGCACGATCACGTAGTCCGGTGCCGAGTAGCCGAGGGTCTCGGCGACGTACTAATGCTGCGGGGGCACTACGACGAAGCCCAATTACACTTCGGCCGCGCGTTGGAATTCTCCCCCGACTCTTCCGCGCGGATCGACGCTAAGCTAGGTGAACTGGCCTTCAAACAAGGTGATATGCAGAGGGCCAACGAAGTATTTGAACGCATTCTACGACTTCTGGGCGAACGACTGCCTCGGTGTTCCGTAGCCATCTATTGCTTAGTTGCATGGGAAGCGTTTGTGCAGCTCCTCCACTCTCTGTTTCCGAGTGTATTCGTCGCCCGCAAGCCCCTGAAAAACGTGGAGAAGCAGCTCCTCGTTATCCGGCTTCTTAACCGTCTGGCGTACGGCTACTTCTTCGAGTGTGGTCGTTTTTTGTGCCTCTGGAGCCACCTGCGCGGAATGAACTTGGCCGAACGATACTCGCCTACGCTCGAATTGGCGCACGCATACTCAATCCACGCACCGGCCATGGGGCTCATGGGCCTTTTCCGGCGGGGCATGGATTACGCGTTGAAGTCGTTGAAGATCTACACGTCAATGGGGGACCTGTGGGGACAGGGGCAGGCCCTCAATTTTCACGGTGTCCTTCTTTACGCTGCGTCACGCTTTGAGGAGTGCATTGAAAGGAGCCAGGATGCCATCAAGGTGCTGGAGCGAGCGGGCGACATTTGGGAGCTGAATGTTGCCCGTGTGCATACGGCGTTTAGCTTGTATCGGCTCGGTGATCTCAAGGCAAGCGCGGACTTGGCGAGGCGGATTCATTTCTCCGGCCTAGAGTTGGGCGATTCAAAAGCCTCCGGGTACAGCTTGGACGTCTGGGCCTATTCGACAGGGGGACAGGTTCCAGCGGACGTCCTGCGCGCCGAAATCGCGCGTCCTCGGCAAGACGTTCAAGTAACTATCCAGTTGATGATTGCCAATGGCGTTTGTCTTTTCATGAAAGACCATCTGGACGAAGCGGCTAGTGTTCTTGAGAGAGGGCAGCGACTGGCGGAAGAGGCAGGCTTACAAAACGCGTACGTACTTCCGATTCGCTCATGGCTCGCTTCCGCGTTGCGCCGGCAAGCCGAAAAAACACCCCACGAATCGATCATGGGTCGAAGGACGGCGCTCACGAGGGCAAGTCGAGTGGCACGAAGTGCCGTAAAGATCGCCCGCACCTTTCAGAACGACCTGCCGCACGCGCTACGCGAAGCAGGACTCATCAGTGCGTTGCGGGGCTCGCAACGTCGGGCACGCAAGTACTTGGAAGAAAGCCTGCTAGTGGCTCTGCGACAAAAAGCTCGATTCGAGCACGCTCAGACCTTGATGGCGCGAGGACGGGTAGGAATATCTTTTGGATGGCCAGGAGCTGCAGACGACGTGAACGCAGCTCGGCAAGCTTTGATTGACCTGGGAGCGGACTTCGCAGTGACGCATTCCATAAGGCAAGAGCACGCCGAGAAATCATGATGGCGAGATGGTTCCGGAAAAACGCGACGCAAACCGAAGCGAGGTGGACATGACGAGGGCTTCCAGCAGTCTGTCCGCCGACGTCGATTCCGCCAAGGAATGGTCGCAAGGGCGACTGATCCATCGTCGGTACCGGATTCTGCGGCTCCTGAAGCAGGGCAGTGCCGCGAAGACCCTGTTGGCTTCGGATGTCAAGCAGGGGACGACCGTAGTCATGAAGATCGCGGCGGCGGCATCGTTCTCCGCGTCGGTGCGGATGCGGCTGGAACACGAAGCTCACGTGCTCTCGCAAACCAAGCATGGCTCGTTCGCGCCTCTGCTCGAATACGGTTCCGAGGACGATCAGGTCTACCTGGTGATGCCCTTCGTTCCAGGCATCCCCCTGCAAGCAAGACTTCGCCAGGGCCCGCTTCCTGTCGTGGACATGCTCACCGTCGGCCAAGGTTTGTTGACCGCATTGAGTTTGACGCATGCCCGCGACATGCTGCACCGCAACGTCAAGCCGTCCAACGTGATTGTCAATGAAGAACGGCCCCTCCGCGAAGCCACACTCATTGATTTCGGCCTGGCTCCCACCTCCGAACTGGACATGGGTCTTCGCGACCACTGGCTCGATACCGCGCTTTACCTGTCACCCGAGGCAGCAGGTCTGCTGGACCAGGACGTCACCGCGTGCTCCGACTTGTACTCGGTGGGAATCGTCCTCTTCGAGTGCCTGGCCGGACGCCCGCCTTTTCACGGGCGCAACGTGGGGGAAGTGTTGCGCCAGCATTTGACCATGCGGCCTCCCGAATTGAGAAGCCTGGGGCTGGCGGTGCCGCGAGTGCTGGACGAAGTCATCCAACGACTTTTGCGCAAGGACCCCCGCGACCGCTACCAGTCGGCAGAGGCCGTGATGGCCGACCTGGGCGTCATCGCTGAGGCCGTGCATCGAGGCGAGTCGGAGCCAACGCTCGTCGTCGGATTGCACGATCGGCGTCACACGCTGACCGAACCGGCGTTCGTCGGTCGCGGGCAGGAGTTGGCGGCACTCCGCGCGCAGTTGGAACGATTGCAGGCCAGTCAGCGCGGCCTCGTGCTTGTGGAAGCAGAATCCGGCGGTGGCAAGAGTCGGCTGCTGGCGGAATTCGCCCAGCGCAGTGCGCAGCAGGGGGCGTGGGTCCTGCGTGGGCAAGGACTCGATCAGGCCGCTCAGCGTCCTTTTCAACTGCTTGCCGGAGTCGCCGATGGGTTGCTCGCGACGGCACGCTTGGAAGCCGGCTTGGAGCAACAGATCCGAATCGGATTGGGAGATCAACAGGAGGCGGTGGTTTCGGCGTTGCCGGAATTAGGGCCTCTGTTGGGTTCAAGTTCGATTGCTCCGCTGGGTCCGGAGACATTTGCGGAAACGCGCAGCGTTCAAGCGTTGAGTACGCTTCTGGACGCCCTGGGCGCAACGGCCCGGCCGGTGCTCGTGCTGCTGGATGATTGCCAATGGGCCGACCAATTGACGCTGAAAGTGCTCAGCAACTGGCAGCGCCGGCCGGCAACTGCCCACGGCCGGGTGCTGTTGGTTGTCGCGTTTCGGTCGGAGGAAGTGCCCGCCAGCCATCCGCTGCGAGCCGTGGGCTCGACGGAGCACTTGACGCTTCCCGCCTTCCCCGCGTCCAACATTCGCGAACTCGTCGAGTCGATGGCTGGGCCGTTGCCGCAGGAAGCGGTGGATGTGATTGAGCGTTTGGCCGAGGGCAGCCCGTTCATGGCAGCGGCGGCGTTGCGCGGGCTCGTGGAATCGGGCGCGCTCGTGCCCATGCCAACGGGCTGGCGGGTTGAGCCGCTCGCCCTGGCCGACGTCCAATCCTCGCGGCACGCCGCCGCGCTGCTCGCCCGTCGTATCGAATGGCTGCCGGAGACGACCAACCGACTCCTTTCCGTGGGCGCGGTCCTGGGCAAGGAGTTTGATTTATTCACCGCATCCAAGCTGGCGCGGCAAACTCCGGCGCAGGCGATGGCGGCCTGGCGCGAGGCGCAGCAACGGCACATTGTCTGGTCCAAATCCGCGGATAACCGCTGCGTCTTCATGCACGACAAACTCCGCGAGACCTTGCTCGCGCGTCTGCCCGAGAGCGAGCGCCGAGAATTGCACTTACGCGCCGCGGCCGATCTCGAAGCCGAGGCCCCGGATCGTGTCTATGATTTGGCCTACCATTTCGACGAGGCCGAAGAACGTCAACGCGCGCTGTCGTATGCGCTGGCAGCGGCCGAGGACGCCCGCAGCCACCATTGGCTGGAACTTGCCGAAAAGCAGTACCGCATTGCGGAACGCGGCGATTCCACGGACCCGGCAGTCCGTTACGAAATTGCCGAAGGACTGGGCGATGTCCTCATGCTGCGTGGCCGATATGCAGAAGCAGCGCGCCGTACCAAAACGGCGCGCGAGCTGGCGGTGGGAGACGTGGCCCAGGCCCGGATCGAGGGCAAGTTGGGCGAACTGGCCTTCAAACAGGGCGACATACGGACGGCGATCGAGGCGATTGAGCGGGCACTGGAACTGCTCGGACACAAAGTGCCGCGATGGTCTTGGGGATCCTTGCTGAGACTCATGTGGGAAGCGTTCGTCCAAATTCTCCACTCGACGTTGCCGTCTCTGTTTGTGGGCCGCAAGAAACTGACAGATGCCGAGAAGCAACTCCTCGTCATTCGCCTGCACAATCGCTTGGCATACGCCTATTGGTTCGGGCGCAGCCAGATACCTTGCCTCTGGGCTCACTTGCGCGGAGTGAATCTGGCCGAGCGTTACCCCCCTACCCTGGAGCTTGCCCAGACGTACTCGAGCCATGCCCCGATCATGAGCCTGATCGCCCGATTCGATCGGGGAATCGCTTATGCACAGAAGTCGTGGGCGATTTACAAGTCCATTGGTGATCCCTGGGGGCAAGGGCAATCGTTGCATTTCTATGGTATTGTGCTGTATGCGGCCTCGCGATTTGAGGAATCCATTGAAAGATGTCGAGAAGCGGTGCGGCTGTTGGAGCGGACCGGCGATTACTGGGAAGTCAACGTCGCTCGCTATCATATCGCCTTGTGTCTCCTGCGACTGGGCGATCTGCCCGGCGCAGTCGCGGAGGCCCGGCGCATGTATCAATCCGGCCTGGAACTGGGCGATATCCAGGCTTCCGGGGGCGCGCTCGACCCGTGGGTGCGAGCGTCAGGAGGTCAGGTCGACCGTGAAACGGTGCGGGTCGAAGTTCAGCGACCTCGCGAAGACGTTCAGGGCAGCGGCATGGTCATGTTGGCCGAAGGCGTGCAACTGTTCATGCTGGATCGAGTCGAGGAGGCCGCGGACGTTTTCGAGAAGACCTACCGGTTTGCCGCCAAGGCAGGTGTCAAGAATGCCTATATCTATCCCCATCTTCCCTGGCTCGCCTCGGCCTTGCGCCGCCAGGCGGAGACGACCTCCACCTGGGCGCCGGAGCGTCGCGCGACGCTGTTGAAGCGGGCCCGCAAGGCGGCCGCCAAGGCGCTAAAGGTCACGCGGACGTTTCAGAACGATTTGCCCCACGCCCTGCGAGAGGCCGGGCTCATAGCGGCGCTGCAAGGTTCCGTCCGCAAGGCGCGACGGCACCTGGACGAAAGCCTGGCGGTGGCAAAGCGCCACGGCGCCCGTTTCGAACATGCCCAGACGCTGCTGGCTCGGGGCCGCGTCGGCAAAGAAGTCGGTTGGCCGGAGGCCGAGGAGGATCTGACGACGGCCCGCCAGGCATTGCGTGCGCTGGGCGCGGATTGGGCGCTCGGCGAAGCCAAAACAGCGGAGCCGGCCGCGCCCGCCAAGCCGGCCACGCTGTCCCTGGTCGATCGGTTCGACACCGTGCTCGATGCCGGCCGCCGCATTGCCTCCGCCTTGTCGCGCGACGTCATCTTCCAGGAAGTGCGCGACGCCGCCCAGCGGTTGTTGCGCGGCGAGCGCTGCCTGTTGCTCCAACTCCGGGAGGAGGCTGCCGGCGAAGAACTCACCATGGTTGCGGGTGACCTCGAAACCGAATACAGCCGCGGTATGGCCGACCGCGCTCTGGCCACGGGACGGGTCGTCGTTTTTTCCGAAGGCGAGGCCGAAGAGGAGGGCGCCTTGCTCGCCGGCGTCCGCTCGGCGTTGTGCGCGCCGCTGTTCGTGCGCAACAAGCCGGTGGGCTGCTTCTACGTCGATCACCGCCACGTCAGCGGGCTGTTCGGCGAGGATGAAGAACGGCTGGCCGAGTTCATCGCCACGATTGCCGGCGCCGCTCTGGAAAACGCCGAGGGATTTGCCGAGTTGCAGCGGCTGAACGAGACCTTGGAGCAGCGCGTCGCGGAACGGACCGCTGCCGCGGAGGCCCGCGCACGCGAACTGGCCGTTTCCAACGCTGAATTGCAGCGGACCGCCGCCGAACTCCGCCGCAGCCAGGATGAACTGCGGGTGGCGAAAGAAGCCGCCGAGAAGGCCAACCGGGCCAAGAGCGATTTCCTGGCCAACATGAGCCACGAAATCCGCACCCCCATGAACGGCGTCATGGGCATGACGGAACTGGCCCTGGAAACCGCGCTCACGGACCAGCAGCGCGAGTACTTGAACATGGTCATGCAATCGGCCGACGCGCTGCTGCGACTGCTGAACGACATCCTCGACGTCTCCAAGGTGGAAGCCGGCAAGCTGGAGTTGGAGACGATCGAGTTCTCGCTCCGCGACCTCCTGGGGGACGCCATGCTGGCCTTTGGGTTGCAGGCGGATGAGAAGGGAGTGGAACTGACGTATCTCGTGCCCCCGGACGTGCCGGACACCCTCGTCGGCGACCCGGGACGGCTCCGCCAAATCATCATCAACCTGGTGGGCAATGCGCTCAAGTTCATCGAGCGGGGCGAAATCGTCGTCGTGGTCATCCTGGAAGCGCAAGAAGAATCGCAGGTCGATTTGCACTTCGTGGTCAGTGACACCGGAATCGGAATTCCTCCCGAAAAACAACAGCAGATCTTCGAAGCGTTCAGCCAGGCCGACAGCTCGACCACCCGCCGTTACGGCGGCACCGGCCTGGGGCTGACGATTTCCATGCAGTTGGTCAAGCTCATGGGCGGGAGCATCTGGGTCGAGAGCGAGGTCGGCAAGGGAAGCGCATTCCATTTCACCGCGCATTTCGGCATCGCCCAAGGGGCGCCGCCGGACGCCTGGATCAGCCCCGAAGACCTGGCGGGAGTGCCCGTTCTGGTGGTGGATGACAACCGCACCAACCGGCGCATTCTCCAAGACCTGCTCTCGAACTGGGGGATGCAGCCCAGTCTGGCGGAAGGTGGCTCGGCGGCGCTGGCGCAGTTGGACGCTGCTGCAGTCAGCGGCACGCCCTTTCGCGTGGCCCTGTTGGACGTCCTGATGCCCGACATGGATGGTTTCATGCTCGCGGAACGCGTCCGGCAGCACCCGGTTCTGCAGAACTGTGGCTTGATCATGCTCTCCTCGGCGGGGCAAACGGAGAACTGGGCGCGATGCCGGGAGTTGGGCATTGCCCGGTACCTGATCAAACCGGTCAAGCAATCCGACTTGCGCGATGCGATCGTACGCGTCCTGAGCACTCGGGAAGAGCCGGTCGGTGCGACCGGAGCGGCCCCGCCCCAGGCCGCTGAAACCCGGCGGTCCCTGCGCATCCTGCTGGCCGAGGACGGGCTGGTCAACCAGCGGGTGGCGCGCGAGTTCCTGGAGAGGCGCGGGCACGCGGTGGTGGTGGCCAACAACGGCCGCGAGGCGGTGGAGGCGGTCGATCGCGAGGCGTTCGATCTCGTGCTGATGGACGTGCAGATGCCGAAAATGGACGGCTTCGAGGCCACCAAGGTCATTCGTCGAAAGGAGCGGGCCACGGGCAGCCACATTCCGATCATCGCGATGACGGCACGTGCGTTCAAGGAAGACCGCGAGCGTTGCCTGGATTCAGGAATGGATGCCTATTTGGCCAAACCGATCCGGCCCTCAGCTCTGTATGAAATCATCGAATCCACGGTTGTTTCATCGAAAGTGGATCACCCGTCCCCGGCGGTTCCCTCGAAAGCCGGTCAGGAATCCGTCTCGGCCGAACCGGTCATGGACCGGAACGCGGCCTTGGAACTGCTCGGCGGCAGGGAAGAGTTATTAGGAGAATTGACCGCGCTCTTTTTCGAGGAAACGGACAAACTCATGCCGGCGCTGCGCACCGCCGTCCAGCAGCAGCACATCGCCGAGGTGCGGCGTTTGGCCCATACGATCAAGGGTGCCGCGACTCACTTTGCCGCCCCCGCAACCGTGGCGGCGGCACTGCGGCTGGAAACCTTGGGCCGAGACGGCGACCTTGCCGGCGCGGACGAAGCTCTTGCCCGTCTGGAGCGCGAGGTCGAACGCCTCAAGCACGCGTTGGCGGACATTGGTTAGGAGCGGCGAATCAATAACTGTCCAGTTCTTGTTGGCGATCATCACGCGGAACGTGATGGCTACTTTAAAATCGCGACAGTTATTGATTCGCCGATCCTTAGAGCTGGGTCGCCATTTCAACGCCCCGGCGGCGCCGGGTCAGGGTGAGCTGGGCCGGCCGCGGTACGAACTGAAATGGGCCGCGGGAATCGCCTCCACAGGCTCGGCCGAGCCCGGCAGCCGCCAGCCCAGCCGCAGCGAAGGGCCGGCGTCGCCCTTGGAGAAGTGCCGGATCTCGAAATGGCAGGGCTTGCCGGTGTCCAGGGCGATGCGGGGCGACGTCGCCGCCTGACCGGGCTCGCTGACGATCGTCTCTTGCAGCGTGTCCTGCAAGGGGCCGGATTGCTGCAAGTACAGCGTCGCTCGCCCGCTGCCCTGCAACTGGAACGTGTACTCGCCGCTGGCCGGCGGGTACAAAAACCCTTGGACTCGATCCAGCCGGTCCCCCGCGCCGGCCGGCGTGACGCACGACAGGCTGGTTTCCATGACGCTGGTTGTGTCGGGTTTCCGGCCCAGCCGGTCTTCCACCTCGCGGCGCGGACTCGTGGGAGCCACGTCAAACCACGTCTCGCAAACCAGCACGCCGTCGGGCTGCCTGGGCGGCGACGGCAGCGGCTGGAAGGCGCCCTCAAAGACGGACTTCATGTCGCTGCTGCTGAGCCGGTAGTTGAAGACGCGGGTTTCGTCCAAGATGCCCGACCAGCCCGTGACGATCGTGCGATTCCACGCGGCCGGCAGTGCATCCGCAAACTGCTGGCACCCTCGGCGCTCGCCGTTCAGATAGTAATGCACCTGCCGCAGCCGCGCTGAGAAGACAAATCCCAAGTGGACCCACGCGTTCAGGCTGGACGACAGCTCGATGCCGCGAAAGCCGCCGGTGGCCGGGTCGGTGTCGGGACCGGGCAGCGGCTTGCGGCCCCCGATCTCGACCCGCGGAAAGCCTCCCTGAACAAAGATCGCCGTCGACTCGCCGTTGACCAGCGGCTGTGACGACTCCGGCAGGCCGGCCAGGTTGACCCACAACGTGACGGAAAACTCGCTGGCATCCTTCAAGATCGGTTCCGCGACCTCAAACTGCACGTCGGGCGTCATCTGCAGGCCGGTGCCAAGGCGAGCTTCGACGTAAGTGGGAGTTCCGCCGTTGGCCATCATCGCGATGCCGTTGTGCCGGTGCCCCGACTGGTCCAGGCCGTCGCCGTTCAAGAGCCAGGCGGCAACCATCCGCCCATAACCGCTGGAGAAACCGTGCAACGCTGCCTCCTGAATCTCCGCGTCCGTCGCCGGCGGCGTTGAACTGGGCGGCGCAGCAGGCTCCGGCGGCGGTGGCGGCGTCTCGGCGGCACTAGGCGGCTGCACGGGAACCGGCGCTTCCACCGGCATCTCCGGCAACGGCTTCGCCGCCGCCGAGAAAGGTGGCAGCGGAGGAAGCGCAGGCAGCCCACCGGCGGGCGAGACGGGGCTTGCTGCCGGTTCCCGTCTCCAGCGGGGGCGATAGTCCCGACGGACGCCCTTGACCAGCGTAATCCGATCAAACACCTCCTCGTACCCTTGGCGACGCAGAATGATCGTGTGCCTGCCGGCATTCAATCTCAGCTCCTCTGGCGGCGGCAAAGACTGCGGCTGGTCGTCCAGGATAAAGGCCGTGATTTCCCCCCTCGCTTCGTCCGTCAGGACCATCGTGAGCAAGCCAGATCCGGAGAATTCCTGGGACGCGCCCTTGACCGGCGACGTCGTTTGCGGGCTGTCGTCAACCGCCGGGGTCTGCATCAGGAGTGTCACGGCGATGGCGATGATCGCCATGGTCACGGCACCCACCACCGCGACGTACAGCATCGTGTTGGACGAACGTCGTGCCACCAACGGCCGCTCCCTCTCGTCGTCAGACCGTTCGTCGGCGTCTTCCTCCATGTCCTCGCGGACCGTTGGCGCTGATGAACCGCGCGGCTTCAAGGGGGGAGGCTTCAATCGCGCATCGAGTCGCGATGCCACAGGCCCGATTTCGATGTGAGGCGGGGCGGCAATCACGGGC
>CAYPGE010000085.1:0-24680 GCA_964409865.1 uncultured Pirellulaceae bacterium | reverse complement strand
TCCGCCACCTCGGCCGCGGGCGTAGCCGGTTGACGCGGTCTCCCCGCAGGGTTAGGATCGACGAATCAATAACTGTCGCTATTTCAGAGTGGCCATCACGCTCCGTGTGATGATCGCAAACAAGAACTGGACAGTTATTGATTCGCCGATCCTTGGTCGCAGGCTTGGTTCGCAATGCGGACCGAGAAGATCGCAATACCCACCAGCAAAAGTCTTCCCTGCCAGGCTGCCAGCCCGTGCTTGCTGACGAACTGACTGTCTCGCCAACTCCAGGGAACGATCGTTGGCGTCCTTGTCTTCCACTCAGCCTGTACACGGCGCAGATCATCGGCGCGCTTCGCGTCATCCGCCGCCAGCCAGCAAGAATCGTTCCGGCCTCGATCCAGGTCTGCCATCCGTTCCGTCTCCGGGACAAAGGTGAGCCAGCGAAGTCCATCGCCTTCCCAAAGGCTGCGTGCATCCCTGTGAGCTTCCCCAGTTCCACAGCCTGGTCGACGCCACGGGATCGTGTGGTCGCCTTGCCTGACCTGACGTCCGTCGGGCAGTTCCTGAATGCCGAAATGACCCGTATTCCAAGCGGCCGCCATAAAGTAGCTGCCGGGCGTCGATTCCAGGACCGTCATCTCGTTATACAACAGCACGGCGTCAGGCACTCGGTAGCCCAGCTGGACCGAACGAGCCGCACGCGGCGGCGCGGCTGGCTCCGCCGCCCAGTTGGGCGAGGACAGAACCAACGAAACAATCACGACGAAAGCAATTCTCATCGTCGAGTTCCCTTAGTGTCTTCCCAGTTCGGCCAGCGTGTTTTTCAGGCAACTCGCCAGGATCCGGCCAAAACGCGGTTCGGTCTGCTGAAACAGAAAACAATTGGGCTGCTGGGCGTCGAACTCCGTGCGCAACTCGGCGGGCGTCTGCTCCGGAATCACGAATGTCGCCGCCTGGGTGCTCTTGTCCTCGTAGACGATTTCCGCCCGGTGCTCGCCGGCGGCCCAGAACTGGAAGTAGACCTCCAGCTGTCGCCCTTGACGCTCGCACGCCACGCGCCACCAGCGTCCCGTTTCGACCTGTTCCCAGCGGCCTTCCTTGGGACCCGTCAGGACCACGTTTTGCACCGGCTTGTCGGCGTCCAGGCCCAGCAACCGCACATGGCAGTCGGGTTTGCCGTCGGGCGACACGTCACGAGTGCCGGCGCGATCGGCATCCCTTCCCAGAAACGCAGCCGTCAGTTGGCCCGGAGCAGGTTCCGCCAGTTTCGCGGGCTCAGGACGTTGCGGTTTCCCGACGGTTACTCGCACCGGCGAAAACCGGAACGCCGTCACCTCCTTGTCGGCCAATCCCGCCTGCCGGGCCTGTGCGGGCTGCAGGGCGGCGAAATCGTCCTTCTCACGTTCGTAGATGCGGCGTCCGGCGGCGTGGTACAGCGGGCCGGTACACCACATGTTTCGCGGCCCCTTGGGCAACGGATGCTCCCCGGATCGCAGAAACGCCAACGGATCTTCCTGCGATTTGCTCAAACAGTACACGAAGAAATTCTGCACTGCCGGCGCGCAGGCCCCGACCACGGCAGCTTGGTCCGCGATGAAGTAGGTCTGGTAGCCCTGCTCTCCATAGCACGGGCACCAGAACAGGGGCAGTCCGGACTCGAACACGCGCAGATAGGCCGACGGGTCCAGGGTCACGTTCCACTCCTTCTGCGGTCCGCCGGGTCCGTTGCCGGCATTGAAGTAGAGCGCCCGCACCTGGTCCCGCAGCAATTCCGGTTCGCGGTTGTAGGCCGCCGCCACGTCCCGCAGGCTGCCCGTGGTAAAGATGACCACTTTTTCCTGCGCTTGCCGCAGTATCGACAGGATCAATTCGATCCCGCCCTGGCACTCCCGCGGCACGTCGTCGGCTTGGTCATCGCCAGTGCGCAGCGGCCGGTCGATGCCGATCGCAAACGGCACACGGCGGCCGGCGATTTGCAGGATCTGCTCGACCGGCGGATGCCCGATCCGCTGCCGCTGCCGCTCGCCCAGATCCAGCACGATGCCGCGCACGTCCAACTCGGACAGGGAGAACAACGTCGCCAAGTCGTAGTGGTCGTCGGGATCGTCGTGCGGATGGAGCAGATCGGTCGAGTAGATGATGGAGATGCGGGAGGCCGGAGGTTCTGCCTCAGCAGCCTGCGCCGCCGGCGCACATCCGACCAGCCACCCGCACACAAGTCCGAGCAATTCACGACGCATGGGAGCCTCCCCCATTCCGGACACCAGTGATTCAATGTCGCCTTTCGATCTGATCCCGGTTAGCTGAGGATAACCCACGCCGAAGTGCCCAGCAATCAACCTCCGGCGGAAAACACCAGGGCAGGAAAGCCTCCCGAAGGTCCTTCGCCGCCGGATTGCAGAAAGAAATCGCGCGAAACTCGCTGCCGGCGTTGCCGAAGCCCGCGCGGAGTTGGTGGGCGCGGGGATCGGCCAGCAACGGTGCAACAGATCATGGATGAAGTCCGCCGTGAATCGTGAACTGCTACGAACGACCGCCTTCATTCGCGTCATTCGCCGATTTCAGAAGAGGCGATCGCAGTGGGCGGCGGAGGGGGAGGCAACGAGGGTCAAGCAGGAGGGACGTGTCTCTGCCAATCGGCAGCGTTCGGGCCGACGCGGGCTGCCTTGCGACTCTCGCCAGGATTAGAATACGATCATTCGGAAGAGAACGCACCACCGATCGCTTCCGGCGTTGTTTGGCTCCGACGAGACTCCGGACCTGTGGCGTCGTATGGCAGCAAAACACCCTCGAACTTCGCTTCCCTCTGAGGGACCACCTAACGGATCGCTTGACCTCCGCGACGATGGCGGCAATCTCGTGCAGCGGCGCCATTTTGGCACGGATGGGCGCGCCGCCAAGAATATTGATTTCGGCCACGGCCACACAGGGGTCGGCGATCCGCACGTTCACGATTGGGACTGGACGCTGCCCACGCCTCGCCAGGCACCGCGACCCGTGCGACAGGACGAACAACCATGAAATCCTTCACTTTGTCCATCCCTTCGCGCATCAGCAACGTGCTCGGAGAGATCGCAGCCACGCTCCCAGCGCGGACTTGGGTGTACGTGGCCCAGTTGGACAGCTGCCGGACGACGTTCGACATCTGCTCGCGATTGTTGCCCGCTTCACACCGAAGCCCGACCAACAGCTGCTTTCCTGCCGCACCATCGAAAACGTCGGCCTAGGACCGGAGTCCGTCCGGTGGCTTGAGGACAACGAGTGCCTGTTGGGGCTGGGTGACGGTTTCGTGTTGAATGTGCTCATCGGCTACCGCACGACTAGCCGCGCGCAGCCCGCTGTGCATCTGCCTGTGTTCGGAACCTTTGTTTCGCTGGCGTGAAGGTCAGGGCAGACTGGTTCCAGCAATCCGCGATAGGGCCGGCTCACGCCGCCAGCGTCGGAGCGACTGCACGCCGCCGGCGCCGGGCGATTTCCAGGCGGACCAGCTGGACCAGGCCGTAGATCAGGGCTGCCAGGGCCAGGATCGGGAAGATGCCCAGCAGCAGGCTGATCAGCCCGACCAGCAGCATCGCGCCCGCAAACCAGCGGCTGCCGTGCAGCAGCGGTAGGACGCGGGGCAGCACGCGGAGCACGACCAGCAGCACGACGAAGCCGACGGCGACCGCCAGCAGACGCAACAACCGGCCCAGCAGCGACTCGGAGACGGCGCGGGCCGTGATGTCGATGTCGCCGCGGGTCGTGGTGAACAGGTACTCGCGGCCGCGTAGCGGCAGATCGACGTCGAGACTGGCCAGATGTGTTTCTGCGGCGTGGGCGCCGTACCAGAGGGTTGGCTGCTGCGCCAGGCCGGTCGCCGAGTCAAAGTCTTGCGTCGCCAGGATTCTGCCATCCGCCGAAAAGGCAACTCCGCCGACCGAACCGTACATGCCGCTCTGCACTTGATTGACGTTCAGCCGGCCAGCCGCGCGCGACTCGTCGCGGCCGCGCTGGACGCCGCCGCCCATCGCCCCCATCCCTCCCATGCCGCCCCCGCCGGGCATCGCATAGCCGCCCGCGGCGGTCGGACCTTGGCCGGGGTAGCCCCCAGGCATGCCGGGCATCATTCCGTAGGCATCCGCCGCCCCTTGACCGGGCATCGTTCCCGGCATCCCCGCCATCCCCGGCATCTGCGACGCTGGCGGCTGATTGGCGGGCGGCGTGGCCGCGTTGGATAGCGACGAGAAGTCATCCATCCGCGCTCCGGCCTGCTGCTGTCGCACTTCGTCCAACTGCTGCTCCGTCTGCAGCTTCTGCTGGTATCGCCGCGCCAATTCCTGTTGGCTCTGGGCAACAGACCGCGACTGCGGTTCGGACACGTCGCCGCGCCGTTTGCCGCGGACCTGGGCCCCGGATTCGGAGCTGATATCACCCAGCAAGGACTGGCCCTTGGCGTAGCTTTTCAACTTGTCGCCCGCCTCGACTTGAACCTGCTTGCCGAACCGCACGTCAGCGTCTTTCTTCTCGAATCGCTCGCGGTTCTCCAGCTTGTTGCTCTCCAGCCACTTGTAGTTGAACATCTCCTTGCCGGCCGCCGGTTTGCCCTCCTCAGACTCCGTGACGACGCGGAAATTACCGCCCAATTCATTGACCACATTCAGAGCCGAGGCGTTCTTCTGATCCAGGAAGTAGGTGTTCAGCCGCCGGCGGTTGTCGGTGACGGTCGCCTCGCCCTCCTTGGCGAGGATTTCCTGCGTCTGCTGTTCGGCTTGGCGGATCAGGTCCGCGTTCACATCCAGGTTGCGTTTGAACGCGTCGTTCGAACTGTAGTCGCCGAACTGCTGCCTGTAGTTCTGTACGGCCAGGCCCAACTGTTTCAGGTTGCTCATCGAACGGGCGCGGGCGTAGTAATTGTCGGTGTTCAGCGTCTGCATCAGCCGCTTGACCTGCTTGGCGTTGTAGGAGAAGAAATCCGCCTCGTACGAGCCCTTGTCGAACACCTGACGCATCGTCCCGCCAAAGTCGAACCAGGTGTGCGTCTCCGGCACCCGCAGCCGCACGCGGCTCAGTTCGACGTTGATGTTCACCGTGCGCATCAGCGGAAAGGCCACCCGGTCCACGATCCCGACCGGCTGCAGCCAGCCGCCGTATTTCAGCACCACCGCGTAATCGGTATCGCCTTCGGCCGTCTTGATCAGCGGGATGCGGACGTGATCGGGGGGCGCGCCGCTGCGGTCCGCGTCTGGGAGAGACGCCTCACGTAGGCCGGTCTCTCCGAGACCGGCATCTGCGTCTCGGAGAGACGCGGCTACGTGGGCGACGCCGACCTGGTCCGGAGTCGCGCCGCCGGGGACTTCCGTCGGCTTGACCGGCTGGCCGGCCACGATCGCCGTCCACAGCTGTGCGCCGGGCGGCAAGCGGATCTCCAGGAACTGCTCGGTCGTGTTGTGTACGTGGTACGTCTGCTGGCCGCGGTACGCGCCGGCGGCGTCGACCACCAACAGCGTCTCGCCCAAGCCGATCGACGCGCGGGCCGTCTCGACGGTCTTCCGCTGTTTGGTCTTGAACGTCAGCTTGGGGCTCTTCGCCTCGGCCGCCACGATGTAGGCGGAGGTCAAATTCTCGCCCAGGATTGCGGCCAGCTTCCGCCATTCGGCCTGCTGGCGGCTCAGCGGTCCCAATTCGACTTGATCCACCACCAGGACTTCATCGCGGCCGGCGTTTTCCAGCGTCACGTAACGCTGGTCGGTGCGGCCGGTCTGCAACTCCGGTATGGGTGCGGTCTGCAGTTCGGATTCCAGTTGGCCACCGCTCAGCAGCACGCGCTCGTTTTCCACCAGCACGCGATACTGGCCCAGGGTGTCGTCTTGCAGTTCCAGGCGGAACAGCTTGCGTCCGTCCGCCGCGTCCTGGATGGTCTTCTGCCGCAGCTTGGGAGCGTTGATGCGGGCCTGCTCCATCCAGGCCGGCAGCGTGAACAGGACTTCGCGGATGCCGGCCTCCTGGATCGTCAGGTCGATGCTGACCGTCTCTTCGACGGCCACGTCGGTCACTTTGACGTTGGTGACCGTGTAGCCGCTGACGCGAGCCGGACGCGCCCGGACTTCGAAGCGGGCGTCGTACTGCGGGGTCTGGTAGCGGAGGGCCAGGCGGGCCAGCGACCGCTGTTCCGCCTGCAGCCAATCGAACGTGTTGCTCACCGGGATCGTGTCGCAATTCTGCCGTTCGGCGGCGCGGACGTCGAACGCCGGATCGACCTGCACGACGAGGTCGCCTTGTTGGCGGACGACATCCAGCACTTCCAGCTTCGGCGCAGGCACCGGATCGGCGGCCTGGCGGCGGCCGAGCGACCCGCGGACGACGACGGAGAACGGCTGCAACTGGCCGGAGCCAAGGTAAACGCACACCAGACGCCGGCCATCGGCCTCGGTCGCCGCCCAGGTAAATTCGCCGGGCGCGACGACCTGCTCGACCTCCAGCGTGGCGGGCACGTACAGCCGCACGCGGTGGACGGGCCGGGTCCGCACGTCGATCTTGACTTGCGTCTCCAGCCGCGTTTCCCGTTCCGCGATCCGCAGCAGACTCTGCACGGTCGCCGGGGCGTCGCCGGGCACGGGCGCCGCTTCCAGCGCCAGCGCGTACGAGATCGCGCCGAACTCGAACGCCTGGTACGGCCGCAAGCCGAGCGGGCTTTCCTCGGCAGCGCCGGCCGCGGTCAGCGCGTTGGCCACGTCGGCGGCGATGTCCGTCCGCGACAGGCCCGTCACGCTCGTGGCGCGCAGCTCCAGCAGCGGACTGCGGCGGATCGTCAGCCGGCCTTTGTGCAGGACCGCCCCGTCGACGGAGACCGCCGGCGCGGGGACCTGGGTCGGCTGGTCCGCCGCCACGACGCCACGGCGAGACAAGTGGAGCGTGACCCGCTCGCGGTCCGCCGTCTCCTTCAGCAGCGTAACGTTCAGCCGCTGGAGATTGTCCGCCTGTTTCAGGTCCCACGTCCGCACGTTGTCGCCCAGGACTTTTTCCACCAGGTAACCGGCGGGAACGAGCACGTCGAAGCGGTCGCGGCGGCTGCGGGGGAATTCCAGGTTCAGCTGCCAGACCAGCCGCAGGCCGTCTTCCTGCACGTCCAGCACCGCTTCCGAGGCGACGGTCAGGCTGCGATCCACCTGGCCTTCGGCCACCTTCGGACGCCACTGCAGGTTCAACGTCCCGTCGGCGTTCAAGGCCGTGGCAATCTGCTGGTTGTCGGCCGCCGTCTCGTATTCGCCGCGGTCAGCCAGACCGGCCAGACGGACCTCGGTTCCCGCGGCCGGAACGGTCAACGTGAGCCCGGCCGCGGGGGCCGCCGGGAGGCGCCCGACCGCCACGCGCCAGCCGCCGCGGCGTTCCAGCCGCATGCGGATCTGCAGTGCGAGTTGCTGCCGGCCCTTGCCCGCCAAGTGCAGCACAGCGAACACGGGATCCGGCGGCGCGGGGGCCTGGACCGTTTGGACGGCCTGCTGCTGTTGCGGAGCGGGCTGCGGAGTTGGCTGCGGCGCAGGCTGGACCAGTTGCAGTCGAGCCGGTTTGGCGCCGATGGTGGCCGACGTGAGCACGCCGCCGGACAATCGCAACGGCACTTGAACCGGTTGTTCGGTGTACACGTCGACTTCCAGCCGGCCGGTGATCAGCAGGTAGTCGTCGCCGGACAACGTCGCTTCGTACGCTGCGCCGGCCAGCGACCAAGCGGTGATTGGCGGTTTGGCCTGCAGCTTCTTGTCGGGGAAGGCCCGATTCCAGAGTTCGACGTACTTGGCGTACGGCACGAGCACCTTGTCGGCGTTTTTGAGCCCGTCGGTGCCTTGCTCCGCGTCGTACGGGATGATCACGGCGTCCGTCGGCAGGCGGATCGGCTTGGGCGGGGCCAACAACTCGATCAGACCGCTGGGGTCGAAGGCGGGTGGCTTGGGGGCTTGAGCCACAACGGGGGCGGCGGTGGCGGTCAAAAGGATGAGGGCCAGGACCAGGGAGGGGACGATGGGAGGACCGGATCGCGGAGGTGACCGCCCGCGAATCGTTTCACGGAGCACGTCGTCGAAGTGGGACGGGGTCGGCGGGACCGGGCGCGAGTCTCGGAGAGACCCGCCCACGTGGGGGCACAGCCAGCGCAGCGCGGCGGCGATCAGATACCACAAGACCAAGCAGCAGGCTGCGTAGAAGGCACAGTCGAAGGTCTTGCCCAACTCGTACGTCAAACCCGTCGCCAGGGGCAACGCCAAAGCCACGATGGCGACGAGGACCACGTACCGGGTCTTTGCACGGACGCTGCGCCGGCTGAGCAACAGGCCGGCGGCAAAGACGGCCAAACCGACGGACCAGGCCAGCATGTCGAAGCGGCGCGAGTTGGCGATCGTGACGCGCAGCAGGGGCCGCACGCCCAGACTCTGGAACGTGACGGCGTCGCCCTGCTTCTGCAAGTCGATGGGCAAGCTGCGGACGCCTTCCAGCGCCCAGTACTTGGCGTCGCGTACGGGCCGGGCCACCTGCGCCACCTCCTCGCCCGCCGCGGGGCGCTGAGGCGGGGGCGGGGCGGCCGGCTGATCCGCGGGCTGGCCCGCCGCAGGTTTGGGGCTGGCGGCCGGCGGTGCTGCGAAGGGGTCGGCCGCGGCGGCAGCGGCGGACAACTCCTTGGCCCCCTCCGGCTGCGACTCGGCCTCGGGTTGCGGCATCCGTTCTGCCCCTTGCGGCAATTCCGCGAGGCGCTCGACGCTCTCCTCCCTCGGCAGGCCCTCCGACGGCGCCGTCGGCGCGCGTGACGGCGCCATCTCGTACTGAACCTCGTCGGACAGGTAATAGGGTGCAGTCGAAAGCCGTCCTGCCACGCTCGACGCTGGCGCGTACGCCTGCCCGCCCAGGAGGCCTGGGACGCCTCCCGACGCGAAGAACAGACCTCCGAGCGCATTCCAAATCGGCAAGCGAGGGGGCTCCAACTGCTGCGTGTACACCGTGCCGCTGGACCGCACCAGTCGATGGCCTTCGGGCAGCAGGAGGTTCCACGTCACGTCGGCCGTCGGCACTTCGCCCGCTTGCGCGTCGCGGTCGCTACGGAGCCACAGCGTTGGGGCTTCGGTGGCCACGCGATCGAGCATCACGACAGACGTCACCGGTGTTTGGTAGATCACTTGGAGATCGCGCATCGCGTTTTGGGCGCTGGCCGGCAAGTCCAGCAGCAGCCGGTCGCCGTCGCGTTGCGGAGCCACCGGCTGACCGTCCAGATAAGCGGACCAGAGTTCCGACTGGGCCGGCAACCGCACTTCCAGGAACGTGGCCTTGGTCCGCAACTGGTAGCGGGCCCCGGTCAAGGCGGTGCCGTCGGCCGATAGCACGGTATCCAGTTCGGCCCGCTGCACGATGGCCGGCGGCAAGCCGTAGCCGGGCCGGCGGTTGACGTCCACTTGCACCGCTTGCGGCGGCCCGACGGACTCGAACACGCCCAACAGCCGCTTGCCCACCGCATACTGCGCGGCGACCAACTCGCCCACGTCGACCGTGCGGGCGCCGGTCTTGACCGTGATGTCCAGTTCGGCATTGCCTTCCACGGCCACGACCGCCGATTGGTACGCCACGCCGTCGGCGCGGGCCAGCGGCAACGAGAAACTCGTCGGTTGTGGCCGGTCTCCCGACCCGGGTTGTGGCCGGTCTCCCGACCGAGCCACTTCGGCCGACCGCAGGTCTCCAGCGTGTTCGGGAGACCTGCGGTCGGCGGTTTCGGCAGGGTCGGGAGACGCGCGCCGAACTTCGGGAGCCCCGCGCCAAGCTTCCTTCCAATCCTTGTCGGGCAGCGGTTGCTGGAAATCCACCGCCAGCCGCACGACGCCGCTGACGGGTTCGGCCAACAGCGCGGTCCAGCGCCGTTGGTTGTCGAGTTCTTCGCTCGTGTAGTCCTTGACAGCGGCCCCTTCCGCACCGCGGATCGACAGCGACGTCGGCGTGTCCTTGGGCAACCGCAGCGTCAACTGGCGGGCGCGGGCCTGCCGGATGTCGTACAGGATCTCGTAATGCGCCGTCAGCCCTTCGGGCGCGATTTGCAGGAACGAGAAGGTGCGGGCGGTGATCGTCGGCTGTGTCCGGGTAACGTGGACCGTGGCCGCGTAGGGCTGGGCTTCATAACGGTACGCCAGGTTTGACTCGACGCCCGCCAGGCCGTAGTTCTCTTTGTCCTTGCCATCCAGCGGATCGAGGCCCGCTAGTTCGTCCGGCCGGACCAGCAGGTCGTCGTCCGCGCGGATCGCCACGGCGCCCGTGTCGCGCGTGGTGTTCTCGACGACGAACCGCGGAAACGCGACGTTGCGCTCCGGCCACTGGCCCAGCCAGTCCGGCGGAACGCTTTCCGCTTGAAACGAGATGCTCGTGACTTCGCCCGGTGGGATGCCTTGCGGCAGGCGGACGTGGATCAGTGATTCGCCCTGCGGCGCATCGTAACGCTCGACCGCCAGCGGTTTGCCGTCGGCCGCGGTGACCTGTGTCACGTTCCAGCCGGCCGGCGCGGTGAAGCGGACGGCGAACAGCTTTTCGATCTGGGGCAGCAGGGCGAACCCGCCGCGCACGTGGTGGCCCTGATCGTCCAGCACCAGCAGCACGTTGGTGGTGACCTGCAAGCGCGGCGGCGGCTGGCGAAAGCCGGCTTGCAGAGCGAACTTGGCCTGCGGGGCGTAGTAGGTCGCCACCGGCCGGACGCGCGGCGCGCCGGGTTCGGCCCGAAACACGGTTTCCGGCAGGGCCGCGGTCAACACGCGATTGTCCACCGGGACCAGGCCCTGGGATTCGATCCCCTCGGCCGACAGCTGGTCTTCGACGATCAGGCCCACGACGGCCACCTGGCCCGCCATGTCCAGCGGCGTCAGCTGCGGCATGGTCCAGTCGTTGAGCCTCGCAGGCGTCCGCGTCGCTGAGACGTTCAGCACGACGGTTTCCGTGGACGGTTCGCGGAGGACGATCTCCAGCACGCGCTGGTTGTCGACGGCCGCCACCGCCCAGCGCGACAACAGCGGACTGAGCACCTCGGTGGGCTCGAAGCCCTCGGGCAACGCCAGGCGGAACCGGTCGGCGGCTCCGTGCAGCACGTCGAACGACACGGTCGTGTGCAGCCGTTCGTAGGCCGACGTGATCTCGTCCACCAGGACGCTGCGGGCCACGACGACGCGCTGCTGGCGGAGCATGCGATTGTTCAGCGACATGACCAGCGACAGTTGTTCTTTGGGCAGCAGCAGTTCAAACCGCGTCACGCCGGCCGCTTCGTCCAGCGTGCGGCTGACCACCTTGGCGCCGCTCTTGACTTCGACATTGCCGGGCACGACCAGCCGCAGACGGGCCGCGGCCGGCGTGGGGAGGCGGAAGGTGAGCGACTGCTGGGCAGCGGAAGTCTGCAGCGGGGCGACCATTTCCAGTAGCAGGCGGTGCCGGCCGATGCCCTCGACGAACAGGATCGTCTGCCCTTTGTCGTCGCGGGCGATTGGTGCGGAGGTGTCGGTGATGCCGGTCGGGGCGGGACCGGCTGAAGCCGGCACTACGAACGCGGCGCGGCGCACGCCGACGCCGGCCAAGTCCAGCGGCAGGGCGTGGAGGCCCTCTTCCAAGACCTCCAGGTCGATGGTGCCGGACAGCCGGATGCGGCCTTCTTCGATCGTGCCGTCGTACTCGGCGGCCAGGAGCAGAGCGCCCTGAGGTGCCGGGATTTCGGGCGGTTTCTTCTTGGCCTTGGCCAGCAGATCGTCGTATTCCTGTCGAGTCAGGAAGACGCGTTGCGAGTTGCCTTCCATCAGCGTGCTGAGGTCTTCGTAGGGAACGAAGATCTCGCGGACCTTCTCGGGTTTGGCGGGCTCAGCCGCAGGGGAGGCCGATGCGAAGATGGCGAAGAGCAGGCAGGCAAAGGCGATGATACCGTGTGCTGGTCTGGTGTTGTGCGCGGGTCTCCCGCCGCCGCACGTTGTCGGATCGGTATGTCTCCAGTTTCCGGGAGACCTGCGGTCGGCGGTTTCGGCGAGGTCGGGAGACCTGCGCCGAACAAGGTCGGGAGACCTGCGCCGAACAAGGTCGGGAGACCTGCGCCGAACGCACGTGGACTGCTGCTCCTGAACATCGAATACCGAACACCGAACACTCGCTTGGTTACGCATTGTCCGGGCCTCCTTCCTGCTTGGCGAAGGGCGAGGCGGCTTCGGCCGCAGCGGCGGGCGCCGGCGGCGGAGTCGCGGGTCGACTCGGCGGCGCTGCAGCCCGCGCAGCCCGGCGGCGGGCCCACGCGGCGGCGATCTGCGACCAGGCGTGGGCCACGTGCCAGGCCAGCCAGGCGGCGGCCACAACCAGGATCGCGGTCAGCAACGCGCCATCCATTACCTGCCGGGCAAAGGCGGGGGCAAAGACGCCGATCGCCAGCAAGACCATGACCAACAACACGCCGATCGCCAACTTCTGCGGCAGCGGCCGGCGGATGGCCAGCAAGCCGGCCACCAACACCAATGCAAACACCAAGCCGTGCAACACGTGCTTGTGGACCGCGACCAGCCGCAGCGAACCGCCCGGCGGTTTCCCCGGCTGCAGCGTGGAAAATGTGTACAAGCGGCCGTCGGTGGCGAAATCCTGGAACGGATTGGGCACGTTCAAACCCTCGATCACCCAGCCCACCAGTTGGTCGTCCCGCTGGATCGGCTGCGGCAGGCCGCTCAGCGTTTCGTACCAACTCCAGGACATCTCGTCGGTCCACGGCCCGCGCGAACCGAGCACCTTCAATTCTTGCGGCACGTAGGCGCACAGATAGACCTTCTGGACGGCCGGATCGCTGGGGAACACCGGCAAGTCCAGACGGCGGTAGCTGCCGGGCATGGTGTAGCGCAGTTCCAGCAGCAGCGACTCGTCGGCCTTGTGACCGGCTAGCGGGATGAAGTACTCGCGGCCGCCGCTGCTCGGGCTGCCTGCCGGACTGCTCGCCGGGCCGGCCTCCGCTGTTGCACCGGCTCGGTCGCTGGCGGCTGGCGCGGTGTTTGGCGCGGCGCCGGCTGGAACGCTGCCCACAGCAGCCGTCGGCTCTTCGCTCTCCAACGCCACCGACCTTCCGTTGATGCGGAGCGGATCGGTGTCGAAGCTGGCCTCCCGCGGCAGCACGACGGGCAGCCGCTGCAGGACGCTCCGCAGGCGATATAGGGCTTGCACCGCAACCACGCCGCTGCGGGTGACTTCCATGCGGATCACCGCCCGCTCGATGCTGCCGCGTTTCACTTCGACCAGTTCGTAGCGGGTGACCGACAGCTTCAGCTTCCAGTCCTCCTGGAATTCCCAGGCTCGTGCCGCGTCGGCCACGCTGACGCCCTGCATCAGATCGTGCTGCGGGTCGATCGGCCGCAGGCCCACGGGATCATCCATCGGCCGCAAGTCCAGCGTTTCCGCCTTGGCCACGACAACCTGGCCCCAGGCGCGGTCGACGCTCTTTCTGTGCGGCTGCAGGACGGGCACCGTTTCTTCGAACGGTTTGCCCACCGGCAGGTCGCCGATCTTCTTGTCCCACTCGAACTTGATCGTGACGTTGCCCAGGAATTCCGCTTCCCCCTTGCGCGTCAGCGCCAGAGCGATCATCGCGCCGGGGCCTCCCTTCTGGACGTCGTCCGGCTGCGGATCCAGCGGCGCTTCGCTGGCCACCGCCGGCGTCAGGTTGCGGAGTTGCTTGCCTGTGACCAGCGCCGCGGGCACGTCCAGCCGCAGCGATTTGACGCTGCTGTAGCGGATCTCGTAGAAGAACGTCGCTTCGTACTTGATCACCCCGGCCTCGACGCGGGCCAGCAGCAACTGGCGGACGGTGACATCCGGCTTGCGGCGTTCGACCGACAGGTTCAAGTCCACGGGGGCCTGCGTATAGGCGTAGGCCAGCACTTCGCGTGCCGCCCCGAACCGGCCGTCGCGAGTCGAAGCCGTGTCCTGCAGGGCCTCGGCGAACGAGATCAACTGCACGCCGTCGGTCTTCACCGGATTGAGGCTCAGGTTCTCCGGCGCGTACACCAACAGCCGGCCCACGGCACGTTCGATTTCTTTCGTGGCGGACACGCGCGGCAGCGGCAAGGGGACGCTCACCGGCTTGCCGGTAAAGCTGAGCAGATCGGGGGCTTCCAGCTGCCGCTGCAGTTCGACGAACAAGCCCACGTTGCCGATCGCCTTGCGCGACAGGTTCACGACGACGTGCTGTGCCTTCTCGCCCGCCGTCACGTGGTGCGTGTCGACTGCCACGGCTTCGGCGCCCGCTCCGGCATGCCCGCGTACGGCGCGCACTTCAAAGCCCAGCGGGACGTCCAACTCCAACTGGAATACGCTGGCCCGCTCGATCTTGTACAAGGCCAGCAGATCCAGCGTCAGACGCTCCGGCTCCAGGTACGCTTCGACCAACTCGTGAGTCTGGATCTGCGGCTGGACCTTTTCCGCCCGCAACGTCAACTCGAAGGGCACGGCCGGGAAGCGGAACGAGAAATTCCAGGGCGTGTTGGCCAGGGTGGGCGGCAGTTCGTTGGCGTCCAACTGCAGCAGGCCCACACGCGTGGCCGGTTCCGCCCGCAACGTCTGCGCGACCTGCACCACGACCACGCCCTGCTGCCGGCCGACGCCCAACGCCCGCACGACCGGGGCCGCGATCGGCTTCTGCAACAGGTCGTCGCTGAACTTCTCCATCTCGATCAGCAGCCGCTGGGTCTCCTTGGCCGGCTGGTACAGCTGGACCGTGATCTTGCTCACATTGCCCGCCTGTTCGACCTTCCATTCCTTGACGTTCGGATCGAAGACGTTCAGCACCTTTTGATCGGCGGGCACCTCGATCGCCAACTCGGCCAGTTCCGCGCGGCTGATCGAGTACGCCAGCTGAGTCCGCGTGCGGACCACGCCTTCATCGATCGTCACCTGCTGTTCGGTCTGCACCGTGGCCAGGGCCGTCAAGCCCGTCGCACCTTCGGCTTTGGGCGTCCAGTCGATTTGCACGCTGGGCGCGGCGCCCACAAAGGCCATGACTACGGTTTCGGGTTTTGGTTGAGGCTTGGGCGCCGGCGCGTCCCCGGCAGGGGCGGCGGGCGGCGGTTCTTCGGTGGCCGCGACCAGCGGTTGGACGTTCACTTTGACGCCCGCCTGCGGAACGCGGATCCGCCACTGATTGACGGGCGCTTGCGGAGCCTGGAACGAAACGACGTTTTGCCCCGGCGACTTGGTGAACGCCTTCGAGTACTGCAACGTCACCGCGATCTGTTCCGGTTCCGGCGTTTTCTTCTGCAGCAGCAGGACATAGCCGACATCAGGCTTGGCGACGATCCGAGCCGGCTGGTCGCCCTGCCGCGCGGACAGGATTGCCGCATCCCCCAGCCGCAACGGCACCTCGTGCCAGCCTTCGGTCAGCAGCTCGATTTTCAGATTGGCCGTGACGCTGACGACGTCATCGCCGACCGTGGCCTCGCTGTTGATTTCCGTCAGCAGCGCCGCGACCGGCGGTTTCACTTCCGGCGGTTTGGCCAAGGCCGCACGGGCCTGTTCCCACAGCTTCTGGAATTCCTCGTACGGCAGGAACACGCCCCGCCCCGGCTGCTCGAACACCTTGGGCAGCTTCGAGTAGGGCACGTAGATCGTCTGCTCGCGGAGGATTTTTTCGTCCGGTTTGGGAGCCGGTTTTGCGGGAGCCTCCGCAGGCGGCGGCTGGTCCGCCGCGGTGGCAACCGCCGACACGAGCAATACAAGACAAAACGGCCAAGAACGCAGCATAGACATCACCGGCTCCTTCGATACAGGGCTTTACGCCGAGATTGGCGGTATCGCACACGGGTGGGGATCTTTGCCCGCACCACGACCGCGTCCAACTTCAGAAGACGAAACACCCAGCAAGATCGTTTTCCGTCGCCGTTGGCTGCGAGGCAAACGAGCCGCAACCGATTGCGCGTGCTACGTTCACTATGATCGGATCGCCATGTTTCGGCAATCGTTTTCGGAAGGGCCACGCCCGTCCACAGCAGAGCCACGCCCGCCTCGGGCAGATGGACTGCCAGGCACGGCGGTTGGAAGAATTTCAGACATCCAAATATATGTCGCTACACGACGACATGCTGCCCGTGGTCCCAATTGCCTGGCGAAGTGAACCTCCAACCGGAGGTTGCTCGTCCTGGTGTCAACGAGCAGGGCGAGGAATAGGACGAAGAAACAGAATCTCTTCGCACTTTTTCGCGAGCGCGTCTTTTGGCGCCGACAATGGCTCGTGGGCCCGTTCAGACGGCAACCGACGAGCACTGGCGACGTCGGCTCAGACGGTTGCACAGAAAAGGATGGGAGAAGTCGGAGTTCGGCTGGAGAACGCTCAGGCAAACGCCTGTTGGCAGTGGCCGTGACCTTGGAACCAGCGTTTGCCCGCACGAACCGCCTCTTCCACCAGTAGCGAGACGTGACCGGCGGCCCGGTGGAACAGGCGGCCGAAGTTGCTCACCGTTTCCAGCCAGTTTTCGCGCGACATCCCGATCCGCTCGAGAATCGGGGCCAGATCGCCGGGAATCGCTCCGCGCTTGTCACCACGCACCTGCCGGCCCGTCCAGTCCAAGATCTGCAAGTAGTCGGCCAAGCTCATCGACAGAAAACCCTTGTTCGACGCTCGCCGATGGGCATTCGCCCGCGCCACGGCGACTGGATCGCCATTGACGTCCACTGGACACAGCCAACCGCCGCGAGGGGGGGTCCGTGGTTTGGCCGCTGACCGCGGCGCGCTCTTGGACTGGCTCCTGGCCTTCGGGGCAGGGCCGCAATCTTCCTGTTGGCCCTGAATCCGCTCGAAGGCCGAAGTATGCGGCGCGGCTTCCGGCGTCTCCGCCATCCCGGCTCGCACAGGGTTCAAGTCCACGTACACGCTGCACGCCAGGATCGCCGCCTCGTCCAGCAGTTTCTGGCACTTGAACCGGCCTTCGAAGAACCGGCCGCTCACGCCGTCTTCCTTGTTCGCCCGCCGGGCGATCGGCTCACACAGGCACCGCATGAACCACGACAAGCTGCTCAGCCGTCGCCGTCGCTCGGCCAGGGCTTGTTCGTCCGCAATCAGCATCTGCAGTTCCTGCTCTTCCGGTTCTGCCGCCCGACCATTGGCGTCGCGCCGTTTGGGAAACAGACGCCACCAGCGGCGAGCCACTTCCTCATCCGACCAACCCGCGGCCAGATCAGGCCGAGTTCGTGCTACTACGTGAAGATGGTTCGCCATGACGGCGAAACCGCAAACGTCCAGGGCCATGCTCGCGCAGAGTTCCTGCAACCGTTCTTCGATCCACTGTTTTCGGTGTTCGTAGTCGTTGCCGGTCACCGCATCGACCCCGCATAGGAAGGCTCTGCGCACACACCGGGTATAGGCATGAAATACCTCGACTTCCGAATCGCAGACGATTTCCTTACGCGCATAGCTGGGCATCGCACGACCTCCGCCAAAAATCGGTTTCCGGAGCCTGTTCTCCACGTACCAAGGGAGAATATCAGATTGCCGAATCTGCTGTCAAGATTGGGTGTCTTATTTTTGTATTTTTTTATTTTTTTACTGAACGACGAGATCTCGGACACGGTACTCATCGTGCGTCGTCGCATTTGAGAACTTGCCGCCCTGTGCGCTGGACGGTCAGTCCTTAAGGCAGTGCTTGTTGGCCACGGTGATGCCGCTGACGATGGCGCCGATGATGCCCACGAAGCCCTGGTCGCTGCCGCAGAGGAAGAGGTTTTCCAGGTGCGTCGTGCCGTCGAACCGCTTCTCGGGCGCGCCGTACACGGCGCCGTTGTTGTGCCAAGTGAAGCGGCGGATCGTGGTCGGGGTGAACATGTCCGTATCGATCACGTACGAGCGGTGGTCCGGCACGAAACGCACCGACGACTCGACCAGCCGGTCGTACCAGCGCAGCTTTTCCAGCCGGTACTGGTCTTCGGACAACCCCGCCCAGCGTTCGTAATTGGCCAGTGCGGAAATCCGTAGTATGCCGTCCGGCAGGCCTTCGCCGGCGCCGTAGGCGTAGTTGTTGGGCGAGCAGACGACGCCCGTCCGCACGTCGCATAATTCGTCGGGGCGCAGCCAGTGGAATTGGTCCGAGTCGTTGAAGAACACGATGGTGCGGTCGTGGCCGAATTGCTGGGGCTGACGGTCGAGTACGGAAATCGCTTCGACGAAGGACATCCGCCCGCCCCGCTGGTCGTCTGCTTGCGTGAGGTCTTCGCACATCCGCAGCGTTTCCACCAGGCCGGCCGACGAGAGGATCCGCCGCGCCTGCAGTTCGCGGCCGTCGTCCAGGACTACGCCGACCGCACGGCCGCCTTCGACCTTGATGCGGGCCACGCCGGAACGCAGCCGCAGTTCGCCGCCCAGCGCGCGGAACTTGCGGATCAAGTTGCGGAGGATCAAGCGGACCCCGGCCAGCGGCCGCGCAAAGCCCTCCAAAAAAATGCTGCGGAACATGATGCAGAACTGGCCGAACGGCATGTCGTGCTCGGCGGCATTCCCGTACCACATCAGCGGGCAGAGGATCATCTCCCGCAACAGCGGGTCGCCGATCGTCTCGTCCAAGACCTGACGGCCCGACATCTCGAAGTGGGCCGGATTCAGGTCGTCGTAGTCGACCAACCGCTGCAGCAAACGGCGGAAGTTGTCTTTCTCCCCAGGAAACTGGCGAGCGATCTCCGCCTCGAACAACTCGATGTCGTTCCCGAACTTGAGTTCCACACCGGGAAAGGCGATCGCCGAGCCGATCTGGGGTGCGAGTCCGAAATCCGCCCACTGGAAACGCAACTGGCGGAGCAACCGAGCCAACGGACCGCGTTTCGCGCCGGGGGGCGTGAAGTTCGTGACCGCGTGCAAGCCGACGTCGTAGTCGCGGCCGCGCAGCCGGTAAAACGAGTTCAGACCGCCGATCGTGTTGTGCCGTTCCAGAATGCAGACGCGCTGGTCGTAGTACGCCAAGCGGATGCCTGCCGCCAAGCCGGACATGCCCGCGCCAATGATGATCGTGTCGTACATCGGAGAGTTGCGACGAGTTTGGTCCGGGCCCAAGGCGGGGCGTCTACGCGCCTTTCATCAACGGTTCCAAGTACTTGACCGTGCTGGCCATCGACGCCAACTGCGCGTAGTCGGCTTCGGGGACTTGCACGCGGTGCCGCTTGCGCAACTCCATCACGATGTCCAGGAAATCCATGCTGTCCAGTTCGATCTGCTCGCGGAAGGGCACGTCGTCCTGAAGGCTGGTCAAGTCCTCGTCCGGAGCGATGTCCTCCAGGATGCTGATGATTTCCGTTCGGATTTCGGCTGGTGTCATGCCGCCTGCACTCCTTACTCTGCCTGCCGATTGCTGATCGGGCTGGCGTGTTCGTTTCAGAATCTCTTGATGATCGCCACCGAGTTGATGCCCAGCATACCGAACGAATTGTTCAGGATGTAGCCGGCCTTGCCAATTTCGCGGGGCTGCCTCAGAACCAGTCCGTCCAGCGCGCACTCGGGGTCCAATTCGTCGACGTTGATCGTGGCGTGACAAACGCCGTCCTGGAACGCGCCCAGGTTGCCGGCCAACTCCAAGGCCCCGGCGGCGCCCATCGAGTGGCCGATGAAACTCTTCGTATTGTTGAAATACGTCCGCCGCGAGCCGCCGAACACGCGCCGCAAGGCGACGCACTCCTGCGCATCACCGCTGACCGTGCCGGTGGCGTGCGTGCTCACGATGTCGATCTGCTCGGCTACCAGCCCGGCGCGTTTCAAGGCCAACTCCATGCACTCCGCCTGCCGATCCGGGTTGGGGAGCACAAAGTCAGTGGCATCCGTGTTCATCGCATAGCCGGCCAACTCGCCGTAGATCCTGGCGCCGCGGCGTTTGGCGTCGTCCAACCGCTCGGCGATGAATACGCACCCGCCCTCGGCCACCACGATGCCGTTGCGGTGCAAGTCGAACGGACGCGAAGCCCGGCAGGGGTCCGCGTGCTCGGCCAACGCGCCTTGGCTGCGGAAACTGGCAAAGATTCCGAACGTGTGAATGCTTTCCGACACGCCACCGCAGATCGCCACGTCGCATTCGTTCAGCCGCAGCATCTGGGCGCCTTGAATCAAGCCGGCGTTGCCCGCCGCACAAGCCGCGCCGATCGTGTAGTGCGGACCCGTGATCCCCATGTTCAAGGCGACCTCGCCCGCCGGATTGTTCGCCACCGTGCGAGGGTTGTGGTGGTGCGACCAGAACGAGGTGTCGTAGTTGTAGTTCTTCAACTCGTGAATCTCGTTCTCCGTCTCCACGTTGCCGTGTTCAGTGACGCCCAGGTAAACGCCGACGCGCGACTTGTCGGCGTTGGCCCAATCCACCCCAGAATCCTTGACCGCTTCGTTGCTGCAGTAGATGCCGACGCTGCCGGCTCGCGTGCCGCGGCGCAACTCCCTGCGCGCCTGGTAGCGACAGCCCTCGAACTGGCAAATGCCGGCCACGGTTTTCCCGAAGTAGCGGATCTCGTATTCCCGCACACCGCTGCGGCCCTGCAGCAGGCTTTCCCGAAATTCTTTCAACGAGTTGCCGTTGGGCGCCGTCAACCCAATCCCGGTGATCACCACCCGCTGGTTGTCCGGCAAACGACTTGCCCCCATCGTTGCAATCATGTGCGACATCTGCTCCTTGAATTAAGGCGATCCACGGAAGACGAATGACGAAATGGACACGCATCGCGCCGTCACGCGGAATAACCGGGCTTCGAGAGCCGGCAATGCCTTTTCCGCCTGAACACCCGAGAATCAAAAACTACCTATTTCACCAAGCGTTGACAAGCGGCAGGTTCGCCGATTCCTTGGGTCCAGGTTCATTGACTTGCCAATTCCCCGGCCAGTCGCTGCATTCCTTCCGTTGTGGAAATCTGCGGAGAATAGTCAAAATCTGACCTCGCCCGGCGGATATCGAAGTAATGGTGTTTTGCCAACTGGGCCGCCAGAAATCGTGTCATGCGCGGCTCGCCGGTCAAACGGCAGACGCGGTATGCCGTTTCAAGGATGAGGCCGATTCGCCAAGCGGCGGAAAAAGAGATCGACTTCGTCACGGGCGGCAGTTTTGCCATGGCCAGGATTTCACTAATCCACTGCCAGCAGTTGATCGGCTCGCCCTGACTGATAAAGTACGCTCGCCCCCCCACCGGCGAACCCGGTTCCAGCGCGTCGGCGGCCTGCAAATGGGCTTGAGCGGCATTCTCCACGTAAACCATGTCAATCAGGTTCGTGCCACCGCCCACGCGGCGCAACTGGCTTTTGGCGGCGCGCTGGAGCAAACGGGGGATCAGATGCCGATCGCGCGGCCCCCAGATCAGATGGGGACGCAGCGAACAGGTTGACAATCCGTCCCGGCCGTTGGCTCCGAGCACCTGCTGCTCGGCGAGCGCCTTCGTGTGCGGGTAGTGACACAGCCAGCGTTGCGGATAGGGAATCGATTCATCGACGCCCATTTGGTCGCCGCCGTCAAAGGTTACGCTGGGGCTGCTGGTGTGGACGAGCTTTCGCACCCCGTGTTGGAGGCAGCCGGCGATTACGTTTCCAGTGGCCAGCGTGTTGCTGCCGTAGTAATGCTGCCAAGACCCCCAGATTCCGGCGACACCTGCCGCGTGAAAAACCACGTCCACACCCTGGCACGCGTCCGCGGCGGTCTGGGCATCCCGCAAATCGCCTTGCACCGCTTGCACGTCGGCGCGGTCCAACTCCGGATAGCGCTGACGTGCGATCGCTCGCACCGAGTCGCCGCGGGCGAGCAGCTTCTCGACGATGTACAAGCCGAGGAAGCCCCCGGCGCCGGTGACCAAAGCTTTCACGTCGCGATTCCTTCCTTTCGACCGCCCACCGCCACAAGTCTTCCGATGTGCGGGGAGGCAAGATCGCTCCCGTTGTATGCCCCAGGAGACCCGCCACGTGGCGGAGTTTTCGCCTCCTACGAGAGTCACTTCACCGTCAGTGCTGCTGTGTCTTGACCAGTGTACCGAGCAGGTTCCCAATCAGAACGACAATCGCCATAACCACCAACAACAACCACATGGGCAGCACGGTGACAGTTGAACTCCTCCACTTACGCCACAGCCGATGTGACTTACGCTCAGGCTGCGGCTCGTGCTCAGACGGTGGTCTGTACGGGTTGTCTTGCATGGCAACTTCTTGTGGCATCATCCGGACGCAGGTATGCAATGCTGCCCACTGGATGGCGCAACCGTGTTCTAGTTGTCCATCTTGTTTGCGTTTGGCTGACTCTCGTCCTTCGCTTCTGCTTTCCGATCCTCCTCCTCAAGCAGCTTGCGGATGTCTGGTGTCTTCTCCGGCTCCGGTTGCGGATCTGTCACCGGCGCGGGCGGTTCGTCCGCAGCCGGTTTCATCGGCTCGTCCGTCGCTTCGTTCGTGGCTTCTCTGCCGCGCTCGATTTCGGAGCGCAAGTCGCCGATCGTCTCCGGTTCGCCGGGCTTTGATTCCGCGGCCTCTCCGATCGGCAACAACGTCTCGGACTGGGGTTCCGCCGCTTTGGCTTCGGCGGTCTCTCTGGCGTCGGTTTCGCCTTTTTTGATCATTTGACGAGGCAATTCGAAGCCCAAGTAGCCCGTCTGTCCCAGGGCCGCGTAGGGCAGCGCCAGCCGGAACTGCTTGGAGTCACGTTCGGGAAATACGAAGCTCAACTGCTCCGTGACGGATTCGCCCGGGGCGACGTGGCGCCGCGCCGCCCGGCGGCCTGCTGCGGGTCGCGCGGTCGCGGCTTGCAACGCCGCACCGGCGTCGTCGAACATCGTCGCCTGCGAATCGGGTTGCGGTTGGTTATCGGGACGCCAGCCGGTGAACTCCAGCGGTTCTTCATCCGAGCGATTGCTGATTTGAACTTCGACGTTCAAGACCGCCGGCTTGTTGGCCGCTCTGTCCACCCAAGCCCTTTCCACACCGATCCGGACGATGCTGCGCGCACCGTCGCGAAGACCGCCCTTCTGGCGAGTTGCGTCCAGCCACTTGCCCACGGCCGGCAGCGGATTCGGCTCCGGCTCGGCAGCCGGCTCGTGTACGATCGCCGCCACCGCCTGCGGCGGGTCCGCGATCCTGTCGGGCTCGGCGGCGCCTTGGACGACGGCGGCTGGATCGACCTCCGGATTCGAGTTCGGCTCAACGTTTGCTCCCGGCGCGGACGCGGTGGCTCGGCCCGCTCGCTCGCCCGGCTGCTTGCTGGGGCTGCGGTTCATTACGACCACAGCGACCACGATCAACAGCATCAGCGCGGCCGTCAAGCCGCCAGCCAGCAGTTGCGACTTCTGCCGGGAACCGCGTCGTTTGTGGCCGACTTCGCCGCCGTTCCTCGCCGGCGCTGGTGGCGCAGCGGGCGGGACGGCGGGAGCGAGCGGAATAGGACGAGCCGCCGAAGTCGCCTTGCCTCCCACCCGGCCGGCCGCAGGCGGGGAGACCTTGGCCGCGGGCGCGGCAGTTGCCGCAGCGGCCTCAGCAACGGGGACTGCTGCGACCGGCACCGCCGCCGGCGGGACAGGGGCGATCGGCGTGGCCGCGGGGGGCATGACGGCGAGCGGCGTGCCGGTCGGCGCCGCGATGGGCGCAGCGGAAACATGTGTCGCCACATGCACCGGTGCCGCGGGCGGCGACACGGGCCGCGCCTGCGGCACCGCTCCGGCCGCCGGTCCCGGCGGGCCGGGTGCCGCGGCAGGACCGAGGTATTTCTTCTTCGACCGCGGCGCAGCCGATGGTACGTGCGGGGGATTCGCAGTGGCCTGGGAGGCTGCAAAAAGACCGGGCAAGTCGCCGGCCGCGGTCCACTGGCTGTCCGTCTCGGTGCGGACGTAGTGCTCCCGCTGGAGCTGGCCTTGTTGCACCAGCTGCTGGATCTGTTCGCTCGTGAACGGACCGTACTGTTGCTGGCCGATCAAGCAGTACCAGTGCGCTGCCATGACAAAGCACCTTGGCCTTGAGGTATCCGAGCCGCACTCTCACTGTATCAGGTCGCACTTGGGTCCGCCAGCCTGCGGCGGATCGCTTGCCTTCATTCCAGGGCTTCGTCCGTTTCGCCCGGCGTGTCTATATCCAGTTCATCAAACATGGCGGGCGCGGGGACGGGGACATCTGGGAACTCATCGCCGTCGTTGGAGGCGGCCAGACAAGCAATGGCGTAGCAGACTTCCGCCGGGGTGCGGTACTGGAGCACGAGTTCGACAAAAGCAGCGATTCGCAAGTCGGTCAACGCATCGTACTCGATCGGACCTTGGTACTCGGGCGGCCTCAACCCGGTATGGTAGTCGTCGTTCAACACCAACTGGCCGATCGGCAAGTCGATGACCAACACGATCGTCGGCTCGGGCGCCCGCCGCGAGCTTCGCTCCCCAAATCGCGTCCAGACTTCGGCCCATCCCCAATTCAAGCCGCAGTCGTCTTTCTTCAGTTGCTTTTCCAAGTCGGTCCGGCGCAGGCAGTATCCGCGTTCCCATTTCTCCCGAGCCGCCAGACGCAGTTGCCACGCGATCTCGCCCAGCGCTCCGGCCCGCGCAAGTCTGGCATGGAGTTCTCGGGCCATCTGGGGGCTGTACATCTTCGAGGCCTCTCCGTCGGCCAGCGCCTGCAGCTGTTCCGTGGTCAACATAGACTTCCTTTGGGCGACCGCGAGAAGGCCGTTCCCGCCGAAGACGAGGAATTCAAGTCTCTGGGCGCGATAGGCGGCCACCGGCCGCCGCGTATGCTACAA
>CAYPGE010000084.1:15666-24768 GCA_964409865.1 uncultured Pirellulaceae bacterium | reverse complement strand
TGCCATTATTGGCATTCTCGTGGCGTTGCTGTTGCCAGCGATCCAGGCGGCCCGCGAGGCGGCCAGACGGACGCAGTGCGGCAACAATCTGAAGCAAATCGGCGTGGCCATGCACAACTATCACGACACGTTCAACACCTTGCCGATGGGGTACACCAACGACTACGGCTGGGCGCAAAATCAATTGGGCCAGAATTACGCGCATCATATCTCGCCTCCCCCAACCGACGAAAACTCCGTACGGCGCTACTATGCGAGCTGGTCGTGGACCGCGTACATCGCTCCGTTCATGGAACTGAGTGCCCAGCATCAGACACTCAACGTGACGGGAACGTGGGCAGCTCAATCGCTTCTGAGCGCGGAACCACGAAACGTGATTACGACACCGGTGCCTGCGCTTCGTTGCCCATCGGATACGGGAAAAGACCCCCATAACAGCGGCGAATACCGCCCCAAGGACACCAACGGCACTTCGCTTTACGTAGCTACGGCCAACTACGCGGGGGTCTGTGACGACAATAGCGCAAACATCGATAACCGTCAGAACAATTGTTCGGGGGTACTCTTCGTAGACAGCGATATCAAGTTCCGGGACGTCACGGACGGCACGAGCAGCGTGCTGATGGTTGGCGAGAGATGCCGTTACAGGACCCATGCCCGTTGCGGCGTACAGCAGGACTGCGGCGCGGCGACCTTGTTTGTGATTGGAGCCTCCAACCAGTTGTCCCATGATAATCGCTCGAACACGGGTGCCGTCGGAAGCGCCGCGAGAGGAATCAACTGGGACTCGACGGTCGCGGAATGCGACAATCTCTGGAATGCCAAATCGAGTTTCCATTCTCTTCATCCTGGGGGTGCGCAATTCGTCCTCGTCGACGCATCGACGCATTTCATTAGTCAGGATGCGGATCTGACTACGTTCCGACGCCTGGCTCACAGGAGCGACGGCAATCCTGTGAAGGTTCCGTGATTTTTTCCCCGCGTGGATGTTCAACGGGAACGATCGGTCGAGAAAAGGACGAAGGTGCTATGGTCGTGAGGTACAAAGGGATGAGAATTCGCTTCTGGGGAATTGCCGGTGCAACCGCTTTGTTGTCTTGTGTCGTTGCCGGTTGCGGTGGTGACCGTTTCGACCGTGTTCCGCTTTCGGGAACCGTCACCTGCGAGGGGATGCAAAGCATCAACGGGGGCATTCTGGCAACGCCTGCCCAGGCAGGGACGGGTGCCCCGAACGTGTCTGCGCCCATTGCCGACGGGAAGTTCAGTTTTCCGAAAGAGCGCGGGCCGGTCGCCGGATCCTACATTTTCGAGATCAGCCTGGAAATACCTGGCAAGCAGCCAACGCCTGGAGCGAGCCCGGAGGGCGAAAGGGAGACAGGCCCCACGATCACTTACCAGAAAACGATCGATGTTCCCGCGGGAGGAAGCGACAGTCTGTCGATTGAACTCACGTCCGCCGACCGGGTCGGGGATTCCGCCAGGCCCGCGTCCGGCGAGATCTGAAGTCAACGGTTAGCCCTTAGCATCGTTCGAGAAAAAAGTGAGCGGAATGGCGCTAGCCAGCGGTTCTGGACGGGGCGCAGTACCGGCGGCTAACGCCTTGCCGCTCACGTGTCGTCTGGCAGTTGTCTCTCGAACGGTACTCAGCGATCTCCAGGGCGGTGCCTTCACGCGGGCTGGCGGTAATTGCCGGCGCGACTCGCTGCCGTCGCAGGGGAATCGGTCATGAGCGGCCCTCTGCCGAATGCGACTGGCGATGGCCAGAAGAAGACGATACAACGGCGCAATCGCGCTGCCAAACTGCCGATCCCACGCAAGCTGCTCTACGCCGTGCTGACCACGGCGGCCTTTTTCGGGCTGCTTGAGTTGACGTTGCTGGCGTTTCGCGTCGATTCGGCCTCTCAGCAATTCGACCCTTTTATCGGCTTCAGCGGGCAATCACGGTTATTCACCGAGACCGAGACCGCTTCCCGGGAACGATTTTTGGTAACCGCGGAGAATCGGCTGGAGTTTTTCAATCGTCAGTCTTTCCTGCGGGACAAGCCGCCGGACGCCTATCGCATTTTCTGCCTGGGCGGCTCGACCACCTACGGCCATCCCTATGACGACAGGACCTCGTTTGCCGGATTTTTGCGGGCGTTCTTGCCGGAAATGGATTCGTCGCGGCACTGGGAAGTCATCAATGCGGGCGGCATCAGCTACGCGAGCTATCGGATCGCCGTGCTGATTCGTGAATTGGCCCAGTACCAACCCGACCTGTTCGTGATCTACACGGGCCACAACGAGTTTCTCGAAGACCGGACGTATTCGTCGCTCATCAATACCCCGGAGCCGATTCGCCGCGCAGTCGCCCTGGCGAGATGGTCGCGGACGTTTTCGCTGGCGCAACGGGTGCTGCGCGGCTCGCCTGAAGCTCGGGATCGGCCGATGCTCCCGGCCGAAGTCGACGCGATCCTCGATCGTGCCGTCGGGCCGGGCGCCTATCATCGGGACGACCGACGGCGCGAGCAGGTGCTGGCCCACTTCCGCTCCGCGCTGCGGCAGACCGTCGACATCGCGCAAGACGCCGGCGCGCAAGTCGTCTTGGTCGTTCCGGCCAGTAACCTGCGCGACTGCAGTCCCTTCAAGAGCGAGCATCGAGACGGCTTGACGGAGGACCAGTTGCAGGAGTTCCGCATCAACCTTCGTGCCGCCGAAGAGGCGTTCCAAGTCGGCAAGCTTGCGGAGGCCCTGAGCAAAATCGACCGCGCGATCCAGATCGACCCCCGCTACGCCGCCGCGCATTACCTGCGCGGCCGCGTGCTGCTCGAGACGGGCGACACGAAGGCGGCACGGCAGGCTCTCGTTCGAGCGCGGGAGGAGGACGTTTGCCCGTTGCGGGCGTTCGAAGCCATTCAGGAAATCGTCCGCGACGTCGCCGCGGAGTGGAACATCCCCGTGATCGACTTTGCAGCCCTGGTCGACCGCGAATCGGCAGACGGCATTCCCGGAGCCGACTGGTTCCTGGATCACGTCCATCCAACCATCGAGGGCTATCAGCGGTTGGCGCGGGAGGTGGCCAACGAATTGATCGAGAGGAAGGTGGTGAGCGTTCAGCCGTCGTGGACGGCTGACGGGTTTCATCAAGTCGCCCAGCGTTTGGTGGAGCAGATCGATCCCCGCGATCACGCGGTGGCGCTGCGCAACGTGGCCAAGGTGCTCAGTTGGGCCGGCAAGGTTGACGAAGCCGACCGTCTCGCGCTGCAGGCCGCGGAGCAATTGCCGGACGACGCGGAAGCCCAGCGGATGGCCGGCTTCGCCAAGCTTCGGCTGAACCAGACGGCCGAGGCGAAGACCCTGTTCGAGGCGGCGCTTCGCATTCAAGGCGACGACGTTCGTGCACTCACCGGACTCGGTGAAGTCTACACTCGATTCGGACAACACGAGGCTGCCCGCGGTTGTTTCTCGCGAGCCGTGGCCATCGATCCGAAGCACGTTCCCGCGCAGTACAATCTCGGAAACTCGCTCCGCACCCTCGGACAACTGGAACAGGCGGCAGCCGCCTATCGGAAGGCGATTTCCCTTGCGCCGGATCAGCCCGACACGCATAAGAACCTGGGTTTGGTGCTCTTCGCGCTGGGCGACGTCGACGAGACGGTTCGTCACTTCGAGACCGCACTGGCGCTGGAGGACTACGTTCCCCAACGCCATGCCGACCTGGGGTATGTCTTGATCGACGCCGGCCAGCAGCGGCGTGCGGAAGCCGAGTTTCGAGCGGCGCTGGCGATCGATCCGTCCTGCGTTCCCGCGATGTTCGGCCTAGCCCTTCTCTGCGAAAGACGCGGTGATCTGTCGCGTGCCACGGAATGGCTCCACGACGCAATCCGTGTTGCTCCAGACGACGTGAACCTGCACTACTACCTCGCCCGGTACGCCGTGCAACGCGGGGACACTGCGACTGCCAAGTCAGAACTGGAGACGGTCTTGAAACTGGCTCCGGACCATGCCGAGGCAGGCCAACTGCGGGCGAGTATCGGCGACAGGTAGGCCGGAACAAGTCCGCGCAGTTCCGGCACGGACAACCGCAGGAATTCCTGCCGGAACTGCGTGGACTTGTTCCGGCCTACTCTGTTCCCCGCCCGCGGCGTCAGAAATCCTGTGAATGCCCCCCGACTCGCATGGTGTCCGACGCGGGGCCGTGATCTTGCTGGGTCCCCAGCAGGCGAACAGCGCGGCCGAGAGTCGGGCTGTGGGCTGGGGCCGGGACGGAGGCCAGTTCGGGAACGCTGTAGGTCTTGATGAGACGGTCGTCAAAAGCCGGGTCTTCCTGCGGGAGAAGGAGCGGCTTGTGCGCGTGGCCCGATTCGTCGACATAGCTGAAGTAAATCCGGCCAAAGACGCCGTCGCGCCGCTTGCTGGCGAAGGCGATCCAGCGGCTGTTGGCAGACCAGCAATGCCATGACTCGCTGCGCGGACTGTTGATCGCCAGACGGTGATGTTTCCGCGTCTGGAGATTGAGGAGATAGAGATCGCTCGACGATCGGTACACGGGAAAGCTGCCGTAGTCCGACATGCAGAACAACAGCCACTTCCCGTCTGGCGACACACGTGGCTCGGTGATGCTCAAGCCCGTGTCTTTCGACAGGAACACCGGTTCCAGTTCACCCCAGTCACCGCTGTCAGGATCGTAGCCGATGCGCATCAGGTCGTAACGCACCTGTTTGTATTGTTCCCGTGGCAAAGGATCGGCGGCGCAGAAGTACAGAGAACGCCCGTCGGGCGACCAGGTGGGATAGGTTTCGAGTCGATCCGGCCGCGAAATCTTCGGCGACGTGCTCACCCGATTCGAATCGACGTGGTACACCGCGAGGTCGGACTCGGCGTCAAAAACGTCGCGGACATCGCCGACGGCGTGGAAGAACTGAAAGATATCGTTGGCCGAATACACCACGAATTCCCCGCGGGGATGCCAGGCCGCGTAGGCCGCCATCGCTTGGCCAATGCGCCCGCGGTCGGCCCCGCCGGCCTTGGCCAACGAGCGGGTGTCGACCTTGTCGATCCGGCCGCTGCGGACCACGATCGTTCCGCTGTAGGCGACGCCGTTCTTGGTCCCGCGAGTCTGCAGAATCATCCGGTCGGCATGGTTTGAGGCGAAGGTATGGCAATTGACGCAGGCGCCCCCAAACGACTTGTTCTCCACGACGGGCGTTTCGGAATAGCTGCGGAGATCACGTTGATAGATGCCGATGTCGCCATAGACGGTATGGACCGGCTTGAGCAGGCGGTAGAACAGATAGTTGTCGATTTCGCTGTCCGCAATCGTGTTCACGATCGGCCGAAACCGCCTCCACTCCCCGCCGGCGTCGCGGACGCAGATGTCGATAGAGAACGCCTGCCCGCGATTGGCTGCGAGCAGCTGTCGCCAGGGTCCCACGGGAATCGAAATCTGCGAATTCCGCGTCTGCAGTTCGATCGCTGCTCCATGCGCCGCATGAATCCGCACGGCGCAATCCGTGCCCGGCTCTTCCACCACGAAGTTGAGTGGGGCGATGTTCGGCGGAATGACGGTGTCGCGGTAGTCGGGCCGAATCGTGGGCGGCCGGTCGAGGGTGGCCGCCGCGTCGAAATCGAACGGGGGACGGTGCCAAACCCGAAACGCCCAGACACCGAGCGGCAACACGCACGCGGCCACGATCCACAGACAAACGCGTTTCTTCATCTTGGTGCCCTTGCTGCCCCCAAGGACGCGATGTTGTGCCCGAAAACAAGGGAAAAGAAATAGGTGTCGTGGAAATCGGGATAGAGGGCCGCAAACGCGGCGGAGGGGTCGCCTGCCGATTGCCGCTCCGCGTCCACAAACTCGACGAACCGCTGCCACGTCTCCGGACGGATCGACTGCGCATTGAGATCCAGTTCGTTCCGTCCGGCCGTCGCCAGGTGACATGCCAACGCTTCCTCGATGTGTCGTGGATAGCGGGCGCCGTCCCGGCCATCCAACCGGTGGCGATTGGCGAACACCTTGCCGGCCTGACGCGTCAGCAGGTAGTGGGCCATCAGGTATTCGAGGGCCATCCGATTCCGCGGGTCCCTTTCCAGCAGACCCTTCAGGAGCGTCTCCGTGTTTCCCGCGTCACCCACAGAATCGAGTTGGACCATCAGTTCACGATAGGAGGCGAGCGACGTACCGGGGAACGCAGCGTCGGAGTCAAGTTGCTGAAGCACTTGACGCGCCCAGCCTCGATGGAGGAGGCTGCGATCCAGCAGCAGGAGAAACCGTCGGGCGGCCTCCGGTTGCCCCTTGATCGTGTAGATCGTCGCGAGACGCTTGAGGATCTCCGGCCGATGGCCGCATTGCTCCAACGCCTCGTAGGCCATCTGTTCGGATTCGTTGACGCGTCCCAGGTCGAAGAAGATCTCGCTGCACTGTTGCGGCGTCAGGTGCGACGTCGTATCGATATCTTCGTGGATCAAGGTCAGCGAGGGCGTGGAACAGACTTGCGGGTAGGCAAACATGCTGTCCAGCAACCGGCCTTTGAAGTACAGAGCCCGATTGATGCAGTACAGAACTCGCGGATCGTACGCGCGCTCGTCGGGAAACGGAAGCTGTTCTGCCCACGCGAGAACCTCGTCCCAACGCCGCTGTTCGGAGGCGCATTCGATTTCCAGAAGGCATCGCTTGGAGGAGTCGAATGCGACCAGGTCGGCGAGCACGAGCAGCAACACGATCGCCAGAGGAACCGCCACACGGGCCCTCCAACTTCTACGTTCCGGTTCGTCAGCCCTTGCGCCGGGTTCCTCGCTCGAATCCTGCGGGCTCGGGATCGCCTCCGACACAGCGCGTCCACGCCACGAGAAGAACACCGCGGCCAGCAGCGGGAACGTCAGGGCCGCCGTGTGGATCGCGAGAGCCTTCGGCGTCGACGAAGGGATTTCCAACCAGTGTTCTACGCGGGGTAACGCCAGGCCCCGAAAGGATTCGCTCAAAATCAAATCGAACGGCCACCAACCGGCCGCGTACGGAACGGCCGCCGCACAGGCCACGCAGGCTGCGCCGAGCCAACGCTGCCGCTTGACACTCCACTCGTAGCAGCCACAAAGGCAAGCGAAAACCGAATACAGCCCCGCGGTGACAAAATAGATCGCCAGCGATGCCGTGGCGAAGGCAGCAAGGCGGATGCCGACGCGGCACCCGCCCAGCCGGGCATAGAGGTTGGCTCCCAGCAAAGTAATGCTGAGGCCGACGCACAACGGGACAGGGTGGATGTACTGGCCAAGAACCATGAGGATGAAAACGGCTGGCAACAGGCAGGCCGCTTCACTCGCCGCACCGGCGCCGGCCGCCAAGAACCCGCGAGTTGCCCAACAGATGAGCATGACCAGCAAGGTCAGCACCAGGGCGCCAAGCCAGTCCCAAGCGAGCCAAGGCGAGAGGAACGCCGCCAGGTAATCCACCATTCCTCCCGGATGAGTCACCATGCTGCGGAAGAAATGGGAGTCCAACACGAAGACCTGTGGCTTCTGCTGATAGAACAACGCTGGACGGATACGCAAAAAGACGTAGTAGTAAAAGATGGCGAACAATCCGATGGATTGCGCAAGCGACGCAAGAACACGCAGCCGTCGATTCAGCACGGTCTCGTGCATTCGCCCTCCCCCAAGCCCTCCAGGTTTGAGCGAATGGCAGTCAGGAATCCGGGGTAGACATTCCAGCGTTGACCGTCGTCGGTGGTGATGCTGGCGGTCTTCTTGTTCAGCCGGATGATGACGCCCGACTTGCGTTGGCCGGTGGGAGCTTGGAAGCTCACCCGGTCGCCGACGTTGAAATTGGCCAGCATGACCGTGCTGCGGGCCTGGCCGATCAGCTTCAGCCGCTCGACGATCAGGCGGTTGAGGTAGCGGAGGTCATCTTCGTTCATGCGCAGGATCACGTCCACCGCCGCCGCCCGGTCCATCAGTTCCGTCCTATCAGCCGCCATACTTCACGATCTCCAAGTTTGCGCGAATGACTTCCTGCAGCCTACCTGCCGTTGGCGAGTCCCTTGCGCAGGTCGTTCCTTCGCCACCCTAGCCAACCCATCATGAAAACACATTATCGAGGCGTCTTCAACCCCCATCCAGAACCCTCCCGCAATCTCTAAAGTCGAGGCAGACATCGCCGACGTCGGTTGCAGTCAGCCTCGGGTGGCTGTGTCCCGGTCCGGCGTCCAATTGCAGCCCGACGCTGACGCCGGATTCGTTTGTGAACAGGCAAGAACTGCGGTACAGGCTTGGAGACGGCTTGCTGCAACTCGTTGTTAACACACGACTTGGAGTTCGGTGCTTGGGGCTTCGGCAGCAGGACGTTCCGATTTCGATTCTCGGCAGGCCGACGTGAAAAGGCATCCTGGGAATCCCGATCAATGGGGTTTTTTGCACGGATTCTGGACTGCCGGAGAAAGTGTTATAATGCCGCTTGGCGTTGGCGAAGTGACTGCCGCGCCGTGAAACGCCGGTCCGGCGCACGTCGCCGGCGCGGAGGCGGAAATGAGGACACCTTTTCAGCAAAGGACGCCAACATGAAGAACGTCATTGCCGAACACGTCGAGGTCTGGGCTGCGAGCATGAAGGACGAACCTGGCGGTCTGGCGAAGGTTCTCAGCGGTTTGCGCGACGCCGGCGCCGACCTCGAACTGATCATTGCCCGGCGCTCGCCGGAAGAACCAGGAACAGGGGTCGTGTTTGTGGCCCCCCTGCGAGGAGACGACGAGGTCTCAACGGCCGCGATGTTGGGTTTCAATATCACCAGCAGCGTTCAATCGGTGCGCGTGCAGGGAGACAATGAACCTGGGGTGGCTGCCGTGCTGACAGAAAAGTTGGCCGCCGCGGGCATCAATCTGCGTGGTCTGACGGCTGCGGTGATGGGCACCAAGTTCATCATGTACATCGGCCTGGACAGCTCCGCAGACGCGGCGAGGGTGATCGAGATCCTGCAGCAAGAGTAGCGTCGCCGCCAGGGGCTACCGGTCGCAGTCGAACCGCCTGGTGTGGGGCTGGAATACTCTGGAGACCTGCGGTCGCCGCTTCCGGCGAGGTCGGGAGACCTGCGCCGAACAGGTCGGGAGACCTGCGCCGAACAGGTCGGGA
>CAYPGE010000084.1:0-15566 GCA_964409865.1 uncultured Pirellulaceae bacterium | reverse complement strand
CTGCGCCGAACAGGTCGGGAGACCTGCGCCGAACAGGTCGGGAGACCTGCGCCGAGCGCGAGGTTCGGGAGTTCCTGCATGCTATTGAAGTTGATCGCCTGCAACGTCTTTCTGCGGGAGGCCTGTTTGTGCGTGGCTCGGTCGCCGCACGTGATTGACGTGGAGTTCCTGGAACTGGGCGAGCACGTGCAGCCCCAACGGCTGAGGGAGACGCTGCAAGCGAAAATCGACGAGGCCAGTCGCGCCGCGAAGAACTACGATGCCATCCTGCTGCTGTACGGCTTGTGCGGCAACGCAGCCGTCGGTCTACAGGCCGGCAGCGTCCGCGTGGTGATGCCTCGAGCGCATGACTGCTGCACGATTTTGCTGGGATCGAAGGAACGGTTTCAGGAGCATTTCCAAGACAATCCCAGCATGCCGTTCAGTTCCGTGGGCTACCTGGAACGCGGCAACTACTACGTACGCACCGACGACGGCTCCGGTCAGATTCGCTACGGCGACCAGTACGCCGCGCTTGTCGAGCAGTACGGCGAGGATAACGCGAAATACATCTGGGAAAGCATGCACCCGCCGGGCGCGGAGCTGGTGAACAACCGGGTGGTCTTTATCGACTTGTCCGAGACGGCACCGTTGGGTCGCCTGGAATGCTTCCAGCAACAAGCGGAACGCTACGGCAAGGAGTGCGTCCGGCTGGACGGCAATTTGACACTGATCCGAAAGCTAACGGATGGTGAATGGGATCCGGCGCATTTCTTGATCGTGGAACCCGGCCACCAAACGGCCGGCGTCTACGACTGGAGCGAGATCATCCGGGCCGGCCCCGCGCCGAAATGACTTCTACGACTCTCACCACTGAAGGGCGAATGACATGAACCGTTCTTGTCTGACAGCACTGAGCCTTGTCTGTGTGTCGATTCCGATCTCGGCGGCGGCCGCAGCGGAACAGCTGCAAGCCGTCGACGGCCAACTACGGATCTATGTAGGGACGTACACCTCGAAAACCAGTCAGGGCATCTACCTCGGCCGGCTCGATTTGGCTACCGGCGGCTTGGTCTTGGAAGGCGTCGCCGGGGAAACAAAGAATCCTTCTTTTCTCGCCCTGCACCCCACTCGCCGGTTTCTGTACGCCGTGGGCGAGATCTCCGATTTCGCGGGGAAACGCACCGGCGCCGTCAGTGCTTTTGGCATCAAGTCCAAATCCGGCCGCCTGCAAATGCTCAATCAACAATCCTCCGGCGGCGCCGGTCCCTGTCACTTGGTCGTAGACCGGACCGGGCGCAACGTGTTGGTCGCCAACTACGGCGGCGGCAGCATCTCCGTCCTGCCGATTCGCGAGGATGGAGACCTCGGACCCGCGACGGCTTTCGTTCAACACCAGGGTTCCAGCGTCGATCCGCGGCGCCAGCAAGGGCCGCACGCGCATTCGATCAATCTGGACCCGGCCAACCGTTTCGCCTTTGTCGCCGACCTCGGATTGGACAAGATCATGGTCTATCGCTTCGACGCCGCGGCGGGCACGCTGGCCCCGAACGACCCCGCCTGGGCCAGCGTCGCGCCGGGTTCTGGGCCGCGGCACTTTGCCTTCCACCCCGGCGGCAACTTCGCCTATGTGATCAACGAATTGAAGTCCACGCTGACCGCCTTCCGCTACGACGCGTCGCGAGGAATACTGGACGAAGTGCAAACCGTGTCCAGCCTGCCGGGCGGCCCTGTTGAGGGCAATACGACGGCCGAAGTCCAAGTCCACCCGTCTGGCAAGTTCGTCTACGGCTCCAATCGCGGACATGACAGCATCGCCGTGTTTGCCGTGGACGCCGCCACGGGTCAACTGCAACTCGTGGAACACGAATCGACGCAGGGCAAGACGCCGCGCAATTTTGGCGTCGATCCGACCGGCCAGTTCCTGCTGGCCTGCAATCAAGGTTCCGATACGATCGTCGGCTTCCGCATCGACCAGCAGACCGGAGCGTTGACGCCGACGGGCCAGAAACTGGACGTGCCGTCACCGGTGTGCGTCAAGTTCACGCGATAGGAATCTGCAACAGTCGGGGATTGGGGTGGATGGGAGCAAGGAATGGACAGGGAAGAGATTTGCGTGTACGAGTAAGTGTACGAGTACGAAAAGATGTCAGGCGAGAACGGGCTTCCCACGTACTCGTACACTCGTATCTCTTCCTCTCCCGTTCCTGAATCCGATGTCTGTCGCCGGATGAGGTTGCGGCACGGCCGGTTGAGTTCACCGTTCCGAATCCCGGTTCGTGAGAAATCCGGGGCAGGTCAATCCGAGTCCCGCCTTGCGGCTTGTCATGGCGCAGGAACCAGTTGCACGGCATCGACGATGACGTAGCCATCGGTGTCCTGGTTGGAGATCTCGACGGAGTACTCCTGGCCTGCTTGGAACTCGTATTGTCCTGCCGATTGGAATAGCTGGTCGACCGGCGGCGTTTGCCGCTGGTCGATCTTGACCAAGGTTTCGCCGCCGGCGTGCCGCACTTTGACGGGCACGTTGGTCGCGCGGTTGCCGTGCGCCGGGTAGCTGACACGGACTTCGTACGGGCCGTCCTTCTCGACACGGATCGGGAATACGGCCGATTGCCGGCCCTTGTCCGTATTCCCGTCATGCCGGTATCCCAAAGCGACGAACGGCGCCACGGCATGTCCGACGTCGGTGAAACCCTTCCGCCCCGCCTGCTCGTCGTCGATCACTCGACCGGGCAGTTTGGCCGGATCCACGCCAACGGCCGGCCGGGATCGCTTGGGTCCCGTCCACACGAGAATCTGTTTGTCCGCCAGCAAGCGTTCGCGGAGCTTCGCGTATTCAATTCGCTGCACGGGCACGTTCTCCTCGATGGCGTGGGCTGCGGCGGTGGCGGCCGACTGGCCCAGGACCATGAACACCGGCTCCATGCGGATCGAACCGAAGGCGATGTGCGTGGCCGAGACGCAAACCGGCACGAGCAGGTTGCCGCACTGGTCGCTCCTGGGCACGATCGCCCGATAGCTGATCGGATACGGCGAGAAGCCGCCCACCTCCACGTCGCCTTCGTTCTGCACGTGTCCGCTGGCGTTGACGTACCGTTGGGTGTGGTGCGAATCCATGCCGTAGGCAGCCAGGCCGACCGCGTCCTCTGCTTCGACTCGTCCCTGGCAGTTGTGTTGCGTCATGACGTAATCGCCGACCAGGCGGCGGGCTTCGCGGACGTACAGTTGCTCTTGCCAGCCGTTACCTTCGGTGAACTCGTCCTTGCACATGCCCCACCGCGAGAACTCGTTGCGGATTGGCTCGGGCATTCGCGGATGATTTGCCAGCGTCCACATCAAGCCTTGCTGGTACAGGCGGTGCCGCGCGAGGATCTGTTCGCGCTGCTCGTAGCTGGCCTCCGGGTAGTCATAGTTCTGGCCGATGAAGTCGGTGGAGAAGCCCAGGCGGTTGTTGGTGTCCGTCTTGCGGTTGGGCATCGCGGAATTGATCCACGGCATGCCGCGCTCGCCGCCTTCGTAGTTCCGCAGCAGAAGTTCGTACCACGCCTCGTCATAGCCCTCCGGCTTGTGGAACGGGATCTGGTTGTCTGGATGATCCGTCAGGCACATGCGAAAGCAGTACGCCTGTACGCGCCGATCGCCGCTGCCCTCCTCGCCAGGGCCCGTAGGGTCGATGAACGGCAGCAGGCCGCTGTTCGGATCGCCTTTGATCACATACGGGTCGACGCCCGCCACAAACTGGTGATACTTGGCTTGCTTGGTCTGCACGCCGTTGAGCGTCTCGTCGTATTGAGCGTTTGCCTCGCGGCCGACGGCACAGGTGACGTTGGCCGCCGCCGTCAGGTCGCCTTCGTACGTGGCGTCGATAAACATTTTGCCGGAAAACGTGCGGCCGGATTCCGTGCGGATGGCGATGATCCGCCAGGGAATCGCACGCGTCGTGGCCACGCCGGATTTCCGGTCCAGTCGCTCGCCGTACACGACCTCGATGTCGTTCTCCCGGACCCAGTCGTTGAAGATCTTCAAGGCCGCACTCGGTTCGAATGTCCACATCGCGTCTTCGCCGGCCGCCGTGCGGGTCTGACCGCTGTCTGCGTATTCCTTCTGAGTCTGCCATTTCCAAGCGGCCGGATCGTCGTAGTGCTTGCGGATCGCCTGGTAGAACTCGCGAGCGATCCCGCCGATGGCCGCCTTGTTGCCGATGTCCGTCTGGCCCAAGCCGCCGCTAGTCAGGCCGCCCAGGCGCCGCGTGGGCTCGATCACCACGACCGATTTGCCCATTCGCTTGGCCTGCACCGCCGCCGCCACGCCGCTGGCCGTGCCGCCATAGATGACGACGTCGTACTGATTGTCCGCGGCCGACAGACCGCTGGCACACGCCAAGCCCAATAACCAAGCGTATCCGAGTCGCATGTCTTGTTCTCCTTGCAGTATCTGGCGCAGCAGAGTGACAGGAAGAAAGACTTGTCGTAAACGTCATCATTCTTCCGGGCGGTTACGAAGTCTCGCCGGCGGTCACGAAGTGCCCAGGGGACTGAAATAATCGGGCTCGCGCCCAGGTTTCCATTTGATGTTGCAGCCCAGGCTGGGGCGTTGCGGTTCGGGCACGCTTTGGCCGGCCAGGACGGCATCCAGCGCGGCTCGCAGGTCGCGGCCAGTCACCGGGACGTCTGATCTCGGGCGACTGTCGTCCATCTGGCCACGGTACACGAGGCGGCGCTGCTGGTCGAACACGTAGAAATCCGGGGTACACGCCGCGCGATAGGCGTGAGCCACGGCTTGCGTCGCGTCGTATAAGTAGGGAAAAGTGTAGCCCCGTTGCCGGACTTCTTCCACCATCCGCTCCGGCGCATCGTCGGGATAGGCGTCGGTGTCGTTGGAGTTGATCCCCACGACGGCCACGCCGCGCGTTTGATAGTCCCGGACCAAGCGTGCCAGTTCGGGGGCCACGTGCTTGACGTACGGACAGTGATTGCACAGGAAGATCACCAGCAACGCAGGCGCATCCCGGAAGTCGGCCAGTGACACGATCCGACCGTCAATGTCTGGCAAGGAAAAATCGGGGGCCCGCGTTCCCAACGGCAACATCGTACTGGCAGTTCGGACCATCGTTCGATCTCCTCTCGTTTTAGGGGAACTTGAGTTCCTCATCGTAGATTGTAATGGCTTCTCGGCAGGAGGGCTTGCAGCCATCGCATTTTTGCGGAAGATTTTAGCCATGCCAGCCATCTACGAATACCGACTGACCGTATCCGAGGACGCCATCGACGGGCAGGGCCACGTTAATAATTTAGAGTATGTGCGGTGGATGCAGGAGGCGGCAATCGCGCATTCCATCGCCCAGGGCTGGACCGCCGCACGTTACCAGGAGATCGGCGCCGGCTGGGTGGCTCGCTCGCACTGGATCGAATACCTGCAACCGGCCTTCGCCGACGATCCGGTCATCGTGTACACATGGGTCGCCAACTTTCGCAAGATTCGCTCGTTGCGGAAGTACAAAATGGTGCGGACCACCGACCAGGCCGTGTTGGCCGTAGCGGAAACCGATTGGGCTTTTATCGGCTTGGAGCATCGCGTGCCCCGCCGGGTGCCCCCGGAAGTCGCCGAAGCATTCATCGTGGTGCCGGAGGATCAGGAGCCATAGGACCACAGGCGGTTGACAGAAACAAAACGCCTCTTCCCGTGTAATGGATCATAGGCCGTCACTCGACTTATCTGTCTACCACAACTTGACTTGCGCCTCGGCTCCGAGCGATTCGCGGCGTCCGCGCACACCGGGCGACGCCTCCAAGCTTACGAGCGGCCGGGCGAATACGTTATCATGTGGGCGAGCATTTCGACGTCATCGTTTTATTCGTCGGGGAGGGCATCATGGCTGGGCCAATCGCTGGGGGGGAACCGAAGGGGACTCGCGTCACCTTTCTCGATCAGACAGGCGCCAAGTCGGTTGACGCGGTCATTGCCGACGTCGTTACCGTCAAGCGGATTCTGCCCAACGTCATCACCAAGATGAATCTTCCCGTGACGGGCCCGGATGGCCAGCCCATGAGTTACAGTCTGGATCACAAGGAAGGCGGCAAACGCCTACGCGAGGACCAGACGCTGCCCGAAGCGGCAGTGCGGGACGGCGATCACTTGATTGTCTATCCCGAGATCGTTGCCGGCTCGCGTATCGGGGAGCAAATCACGTAGCATGGCTCTCCGAGCCGTGCAGCGAGCCTCGGGAGAGCCGGTCACGCGGCACGGGTTGGCGACCGCGCCACGTGGCTCGAAGAGCCATGCTACAGAGGGAGTCAGGACATGCGACGGTCACCGCGGCAGCGCCGGCTGGAGAGCGACTGGAAGGCGATGCAGCAGTTGCAGGCGGAGAGTAGCCTGCTCGAGGTTACCGCGCCCGCCACGCCGTTTGCCGGCCCGCCGGAAGTCTATGTGATACCGTTTCGCGGACGAGGAGTGTGGAAGCCGGATGGCTCCGACGCACTCTCGCTCAGGGAGGGGCACGAAGTTCTGATCCGCTTGGGAGCCTGCTACCCCAGAATGATCCCGGAATTGGTTTGGCGGACGCCCATCTTTCATCCCAATATCTCGGCCAACGGCGTGGTCTGTCTGGGCGGTTACAGCACGCATTGGGCGCCCGGACTCAGGTTGGATGAATTGTGTGTGATGCTGTGGGACATCGCCCGCGATGCCAACTACGACGTGGACAGCCCCTACAATCGAGCGGCATCCCATTGGGCTCGCTACCAAACGCAATACCGGTTTCCGATCGACGCACGCCCGTTGCGCGACCGTGTCGCGCGTCCTGCAGCGGCCTTTGACGACAGACCGCTGACGACGTTCCCGGAAGCCGCCCCCGCGTTGGCGGGCAGTAGTTTGCCTCGGTTGGCCGCGGTCGGCGAGCCGGTGGCCGCGGAACTGGTCTTTGTGGACGACGAGATCGTCGATGCGGAGATCGCGCCGGAGGACCGTTGGACGAGGGGAGGTTCCGACGTGCTGTACATCGGTTAAACGTTTTCGTCAAGCGGGGTTTCCTCGAGGAAGCCGGGCTTCTTCCGCGCTTCCGGAATGGTGGGTTAGTCATCATGTCCGAGACAACGCTGCAGGTGGACGACGACGACCGTTACTCGCGACTGCGGCTGATTCCGTGGTGGGACCAGGAGCGGCTGCGGCAAGCCTGTGTGCTGGTCGTCGGTGCCGGGGCGTTGGGGAACGAAGTGCTGAAGAACCTGGCGCTGGTGGGCGTTGGGCATTTGATCGTGGTCGACTTCGACGTGGTGGAACCCGCGAACCTGACGCGGTCGGTACTGTTTCGCGCTGGCGACCGGGGGCGTCCGAAGGTCGAGGTGGCGGCGGAAGCGACTCGAGAGTTGAACCCCGATTTGACCGTCACGGCGGTCTACGGAAACGTACTCACGTCCGTGGGCCTCGGCATCTTTCGGGACGCGGACGTGGTGATCGGCTGCCTGGACAACCGCGAGGCCCGGCTGTGGGTCAATCGCTGCTGTTGGAAGGTCTCGACGCCGTGGATCGACGGCGGGATCCAGGAGTTGAACGGCGTCGTCAAGGTGTTCACGCCGCCGGACAGTGCGTGCTACGAATGTGGCATGACGGAGAACGATTACCGCTTGATCAATCTGCGTTACAGTTGCCCGTTGCTGCGGCAGGAGGATCTGACGGCCGGGCGAGTGCCGACGGTGCCTACCATCGCCTCGCTGATCGGCGCCTTGCAGACGCAGGAAGCGCTGAAGCTGATCCACGGTCTGCCGGTGGCGGGCGGCGAAGCCTTGGTCTTCAATGGGACTGTCAGCCAGTCGTACAGGACGCGATTTCAGCGGCGTGAGGATTGCCTGAGCCACGAGACGTATGCGGCGCCGATCGAACTGCCGTTGCAGGCCGGCCGTCACACGGCGGCCGACCTGTTCGCCGAGGTCCGTTCGCACGTCGGTCACGGCGTTTTGCAGTTGTCGCTGGACCGCGACCTTGTGGTTTCGCTGGTGTGCCAGCGTTGCGGCGTGCAGCAGCGGGTCCTGCAGCCGCTGCCGCTGGTCGGCATGCGCCGGGCTGTCTGCCCGCAGTGCGGCGAGCTGTCGCGGCCCCAGATCGTACACGCGGTGGAGCCGAACGGGGACTTGGCTGGGGAGCGACTCGCGTCGCTGGGCATCCCCCCCTACGACATCGTGCGGGTGGTGAGTCACACGGCGGAAGGTACCTTCCTGCTGGCAGGCGACCGGCGGGAAGTCAGGGGGAGTTCAGCAGTGCCATGACGGCGTCGGATGGCGAGATCGAGTTTGGCGAAGTCAAGGCGGCAGAGCGCGGGCAGCACTTGCGCCCCGACCGCAATGGGCAGTTCCGCGTCGTGGTTTGCGGATGTCCGTCGGACGACGATTTACCGATCTTTGTCGATCTGGACGCGCTGGGCGACCTGGAAGCTCACGCCCTGTCGGATCCTCGCGTCGAACTGGGCGGCGTGGTGCTGGGAGGGCAGTATGAGGACGATCGGGGCCGGCCTTTCGTCGTCATCGCCGATGCGCTGCGGGCTCAACACCATGAGAGCACGCCGGGCAGTTTCAAGTTTACGCACGAAACGTGGGCCGAGTTCACACGTCAGCAAGCGGCCCTGCCTGCAGATCTGCAAATCGTCGGCTGGTACCACACGCATCCGAACTTGGGCGTGTTCCTGTCCGAGATGGATCGCTTCATCTGCGAGCATTTCTTCGCTCGGCCGGGGGATGTGGCACTGGTGATCGATCCGTGCCAGGGCCAGCGAGGATTCTTTCAATGGACGGGGGAGGTTCCGAATCGGACCCGGCGTACCGGCGGTTTTTATCTCTTCGCGTCCCGGCATCGAGAAGTGGAATTGATGTGTTTCGCCGCTTACCTGGAGGGCAAATTCATGGGAGCCAACGATCCCCGTTCATCAGCCTCTCCTCTTCCGGGAATGCCGTATCCGATCTCGCCAAGGTCGTCTACCGATCCGCCCAGTTTTTGGATCGGGCAGGCGGTCCTGGGGATCCTCTTCCTGCAGTTTCTGCTGCTGGCGCTGTTGGCCTGGAAGACACTCGTGCCCGATTCGAGTGATTCGGGCGGCACGGCGCCTCCGCGAGTCCGTACGGCCACCGTTGCCGCCGGTTCGGACGCTGCCGGCGATGTCGACCGCGTGTCGCGGGAAGCCGAAATCCAGTTGCGACTGCTGGATCGAATCGTGGATCAACTGGGCCAGGGGACTTCCCGAGGCCTGGTGCCGATGTTGGAGCAACTGCAACAAGAGAACGAAGCCCTGAAAGCCGACGCCCGCGTCTATCGGACGCTGGAGGCGAAGGTGAAGGCCGAGAATGAAACGCTGGCACGGGCTCTGGCAGCGGCGGAGGAGGACAAGGGCAAGTTGGCAAGCCAGGTCGCTCAACTCGAGGTCGAGATCCGGGAGAAGGACCGAGCGCAAGATGACTACCGGCGGCAAATCGCGCTGCTGAACGAGCAACTCGCGCCTGCCGCTCCGGCGGACGCCTCGGTTGTCGTTGGTGATTGGATCCGACAGCCGAAGATTTGGGGCTTGGCCGGCGTCGGGATTCTGCTTGCCGGGACTCTCCTTTGGGCAGCGTTGTCAGTTCGGAAGCGCCGGCGAGGAAGTCCGGCAGTGGGCCAGTCGGGGCTGGCGATGAACCCGGCGTCGGCGTCGGGGGAGGAAAGTCGATCTCAAAAAACGGCAATTCAGTAGCAACGCGGTGCCGTGTTTCTGGGCGGAAGGGGCCTTGAAAGCTTCGGCTTCTTCGGGGCAAGACCGATGGGATGTGTTTTCGTATTTTTCATTCTCATTGCTCTCTTGGGCGCGATCGCCGTTTTCGGTTTGGCGTGGGCACCGCGGCACGGCGATCTGCAAGCGGCCTGCCGCATGCTGGCTCAGCGTTTCCACGGCGAGTGCTCCGGCACGGGCTGGTTCAGTATGCCGAGGGTGCGTTTCCCATATCGCTCGGTTTGCGTGACGGTCGAGACGCTCGCTCAATCGCCACAGGACTTGGGCCGAGGGTTGGCCGTTCACATGCACCTGCCGTGGCCCGGCGGGGCCTTGCAGGCGGAAATCCGCTATCCCGCCTGGCCTCCGCACGCGGTGCCGCACGATGGCTTGCAGACGCTGCCGCCGCCGGTTAGCGGTTTGGATTCACGCTGCAGCGTGCGCGGAACGGAGCCTCGGGCCGTGGTCGAGATCTTTAACGAAGTGGTCCGCCGGCATTTCGAGCAACTCCGCACGCGTCCCGCCATTTCCCCTCTGTGCGTCCGGTTGGGGTGGGGTGTGATGACGATCACCAAGGTCATGCCCATCCAGCACGGACCTGACCTGATTCGCTTTGTGGAGACGGCATTGGACCTGTACGATCAGGCCCTATTGACGCGGACGCGGGGCATCACCTTCGTTCAGCAGCGGTCGGCCCAGGTTCTGGAGCAGGTCATCTGCCGCGTGTGCGGCGAGACGATTCGCGAGAATCTCGTGTTCTGCCGACGGTGCAAGACTCCGCACCACCGCGAGTGCTGGCAATACGTCGGCCGCTGCTGCGTTTTCGGGTGTGGCGAGACCGAATTCCAGACGCCCCAGGTCGCCCAACGGCTGCCGGGCGAGGCCGAAGGAAGAGTCTGACAAACGTGCCTTATGCTTTCAGACGCTGCTGCTGGCAAGCACGCCGCCGAGTGATACAATGCTCCAAGAACAGCGAGGTTGTGATGTCGTTCACGATGGCGGTGGTTGGCGGTTGCGGTCACGTCGGATTGCCCTTGGGACTGGCGTTCGCTTCCCGCGGCGTCCATGTGATCCTGATTGACAAGAGCGAGGAACGTATCGCACAGGTTGCTGCGGGACGGATGCCGTTCTTGGATCGCGGGGCGGATGGACTGCTGCCCCAGGTGCTGGCGTCCGGACATCTGCGGCTGAGTTCGTGCCACCAGGCCATGACGCAGCAGGACGTTGTTGTGGTCACCGTGGGCACGCCGGTGGACGAGTTCCTCAACCCGGACGTGTCTTCGTTTGATCGAGCCCTCGATGAATTGCTGGGCCATTTGCGGGGCGGGCAACTGCTGATCCTCCGCAGCACGGTGTTTCCCGGCCTGACCCAGCGGCTTGCGGAGCAGGCCGAGAGGCGCGGATTGAATATCGACTTGGCGTACTGCCCGGAGCGGATCGCACAAGGTCATGCCCTCGATGAACTGGTGCGTTTGCCTCAGTTGATCGGAGGCGTAACGGAGCGGGCGGCCCATCGGGCGGTCGACGTATTTCGATTGCTGGGGGCGCCGACGATTGAGTTGCGGCCCGTCGAGGCGGAGCTTGGCAAGCTGTTCGCCAACGCCTACCGCTACATCAACTTTGCCATCTCCAACCAGTTCTACTCCATCGCCGAGCGGTTCGGCGCCGATTTTCATCGGATTCACGCGGCCGTGACGCAGGACTATCCGCGGATGGCGGGTTTCGCTCGCGCCGGACTCGCCGCGGGGCCCTGCTTGCTGAAGGACACGATGCAACTGGCGGCTTTCAATCACAACGGCTTTGTGTTGGGGCAAGCGGCGATGATGGTCAACGAGGGGCTGCCCACCGTGATCATTGAACGAGTTCGCCAGCGATTCCCGCTGAGCGACATGACCGCAGCCATCCTGGGCATGGCCTTCAAGGGCAACAGCGACGACCCACGGGACTCGCTGGCGTTCAAACTGCGGAAGCTGCTGGCCTTGGAGTGCCGCCGGGTTCTGTGTACTGACGTCTACATCCGCGACGCATCCTTCGTGCCGCTGGAAGTGGCGCTGCGCGAGGCCGACATCTTCTTCGTCGGCGCGTGCCACGACGAGTACCGCGCACTGGAGATCGACCGGCCCGTGGTGGATGTGTTTGGATTTCTGGAGAGGGTAAGACATGAAGATTCTGGTGACGGGAGCGGCGGGCTTCATCGGAGGCTATGTCGTTGAGGAACTGCTGACGCGCGGCCACGAGGTGGTGGGCCTGGACAACTTCTCGAAGTATGGGGAAGTGCGGCATGCGAGTGAAGCGAATTCGCGTTATCGCCTGGTGCGGGGTGACGCCAAGGACGGGATGTTGCTGCGCGAGCTGCTGGCGGACTGCGAGCATCTCGTTGCCGGGGCCGCCATGATCGGGGGCATCAGCTACTTCCACCAACTCGCTTACGACTTGCTGGCCGAGAACGAGCGGATCACGGCCGCGACGTTCGATGCCGCAGTCTGGGCACGACAGCACGCCCGCCTGCAGAAAATTACGGTTTTGTCCTCGTCGATGGTCTTCGAGAACGCGACGCACTTTCCGACCGGCGAGGAAGAATTGCAGACCTGCCCAGCACCCAGTTCGACCTACGGATTTCAGAAGCTGGCGGTCGAGTACTTCGCCAAGGGGGCCTACGAGCAATACGGCCTCCCGTATACGATTCTGCGGCCGTTCAACTGCGTGGGCATCGGAGAACGCCGCGCTCTGCGAGACGAGGAAGTTCTGTCCGGCAACGTCCGTCTGGCACTCAGCCACGTCGTGCCGGATCTCGTGCAAAAGGTGCTCAAAGGTCAGAATCCTCTGCATATACTCGGCGATGGAAGTCAGGTTCGTCACTACACTTACGGCGGAGATCTAGCGCGGGGGATCGCCATGGCGATCTTCGACCAGCGGGCCGTCAACGAGGCCTTCAATCTGTCCACGGCCGTCAGTACGACGGTGTTGGAATTGGCGGGGATGATTTGGGAAAAAGTCTACCGCCGACGCGCGGAAGTGAAGCGTTTCCGTTACGTGTCGGACCCCTCGTTTGCCTACGACGTTCAACGGCGAATCCCGGACGTCTCGAAGGCGAAGGAGTTGCTCGGCTTCGAGGCCACGACGACGCTGAGCGAGGTGCTGGATGAGGTGATTCCCTGGATCGACGGGGAGATCAAGGCGGGGAGAATCTGACGGCGGGAAGGGGCGTCCGAAGACAACAACGTCATCGCAAACGATCAGTGGACAGCGGCCGTGACAGAAGTTCCGTATCGCTACAGCGTTGTTCTACCCGTCTACAACGAGGCGGCCAACATCGGTGGTTTCTGCCGCGAAGCGATCGCTACACTCCCGCCCGGTTACGAGTTGCTGGTTTGCTACGATTTCGACAGCGACACCACGCTGCCGGCGCTGGCGGCCCTGCCCCCGGAGCAAAAGCCTCCTGGCTTGCGCTTGGTGCGCAATACCTTGGGGCCAGGCGTGCGTTATGCGATCGAGGTCGGGATGAGGACGGCGACGACGCCGGTGGTCGTGGTCGTGATGTCGGACCTGTCCGACGACCTGTCAACCGTCGGCGAGATGGTCGAGCGCGCGGAACGGGGAGCGGACGTCGTCTGCGCCAGTCGCTACATGGCCGGCGGCCGGCAGATCGGCGGGCCGCGTCTGAAAGGCCTGCTCAGCCGCTGGGCCGGTTGGACGTTGCATTGGCTCACGGGCCTGCCCACGCACGATCCGACGAACAGCTTCAAAGCCTACCGGCGGGACTTCCTGCAGCGGACCCCCATCGAGAGCCGTGCCGGCTTCTGCCTGGGGCTGGAACTGACGGTCAAGGCCCATTTCTGCGGCGGACGAGTCGAGGAGGTGCCGACGGTTTGGCAAGATCGAACCAGCGGGCGGAGCCGTTTCCGATTGTTCAAGTGGCTCCCTGGTTACTTGGCGTGGTACTTGTGGGCCTTTCGTCAACGTTGGCGGTGGTCTCGCTCGGCCGTTTCCCGATGTGAGTAAGTTTGCGCGGAACGGCGCTAGCCGCCGGTGACGGGGGCTTGTGTGTTCCCGACAGAACCCGCGGCTAGCGCCTTGCGGCTCACCATGTCACTGGGCAAAGTAAGTAGCATCGGGCTGACGCCCGCCGTTCGCCTGACGCCGCGGCCTGAGCGGTCCGTTGACGTCGGCTTGCAGCCCAGAATGTGGTTACCGATAATCGAGCATCGAACGCGGGCAGCACGGTGGGACGGCTGTGGACGAGTGGGCTGCAGGCTCGTTCATCCCCATTGCCTCCCCTCCCCTATCGGCCGAGAAGTCAGGATTGGCGTTGCAGAGAATGCAGAACCATCGGGAAAGCACAGCATGACGAACTCGACTTCGGATGAGAAGGCCCCCGTGAGCGGGGCTTTGGCCGGGGGCGGAGTTGCTCCGAATGCAGCGAGCGAGCCTCTACACCTCCAGTTCTTTCGCTTTCTGGAACGGATCGAGATGCGCCGCGGCGTGGTGTGGGCGGCGCTGATCGTCGCGCTGAGTGCCGAACTGATCAGTTTCTTCTTCGCCGCCACCTGGTACGATTGGTGGATGCGCCGGTTCACCTACTTGTCGGAAAATCCTTTCGCGCTTGGCAGCCAGAACATTGACTTCCCGGAACATCGCCTGAGAATCCTCGGCCCCGTGATCGCCTGGGCACTGGGGTTGCGAGGTGTCATCGGCACGCTCGTGCCTGTGGCGGCAAACGTTCCGATCCTCATGACCGTCTACGTGGTCGTCAGGCGGCGGACGTCCTTGCCCGTAGCCGTCGTGAGCACGCTGCTGCTGGCGACCACCCACGTGACGATGACCAGCCGGACGTTGCTGGGCTATCACGATTCGCTGGTCTTCCTGTGCCTCTTGGGGGCGATGCTTTGCCGGAGTTGGTGGGCTTCCTCCTCGACCTTCTTTCTTGCCTTGTTCGGTGACGTGCGAGCGGTGCTGGTCGTGCCGTTTCTGATCGCCTGGCGTTTGGTGGATCAGCCGCCCGAACGGCCGTTTCGCTGGTTCGTGTCGCGGCTTCTGATGTACCTGCTGGTTTTTGCCGTGTGGACCGTGCTGGCGATTTGGCTCGCCCATCAACTCCAGGCGATGGACGATTGGTGGTCGGGGACAAGGTCCCATTTGCTCGGCGAGAAGCTCTCGGGACTGCAGCCCTTCTATGTGCACTTGTCGGCCTCGATGACGTTCAAATCCGCGTGGGTGTTTCCCTTCATTCTGTGTTGGATTTGGTCCCGTCGGCGCAAGTGGATCATGGTCATGACACTGCTATCCGCGCTGTTGATTGGCGCGGCGTCGCTGCTTGTGACAGACTTGTCTCGCGCGCTGACATTCCTCTTTCCGCTGGTGATCATGGGGATCATCGAACTGTGGCGAGTTGACGGGCCAAAGTGCCTGACCGTTGTCTCGACGTGCCTCCTGGTCAATCTCATTACGCCGTTCTTTCATGGCATGACGGAACGCTTATGGGTCTGCCACTATCCGTTGCCGTTCGAGTTGGCCACGGGAAACTGGCAGCCGGCAATCGCGTTGTCTGGCTTCCTCGGACTGTCGCTGCTCATGGCGTTGTTCACCAGGTGGATGAGCGCCGACCCGCCTTCACCTTACCTTCGCCAGCAGAACCAGGACGCGTCCGAGCTTGACCGCCGTGCGCGGCTGTGGTCCGTGGGCTATGTCTTCGGGCTGGCGGCCGCCGTGCTGGCGGCAGCTGCGTATCGTTTCCTGGCCAGTCTGGACGACTTCTGGCTGGACGAGATCTGGTCTTGGCTGATTGTGACCCGCGTCCAGTCTGCCAGTCAGATTTTCACCGACATCCGCCACGACAACAATCACTTTCTGAACA
>CAYPGE010000083.1:0-24823 GCA_964409865.1 uncultured Pirellulaceae bacterium | reverse complement strand
GGTGATGAGGAGGGCTCCGGGCGCTATTGTGTCACGTTCGAGCACCTGACGATGCTGGCAACCGAATCCCGGGCGTAACTCGCAGCCCGACAACGCAAGTTACGGGGCTTGCGCGTAGTCCGTGACCGTGCTATAGGCCGCATTTCTGCCATATAGTTGCTTCTGTTCCTTCTCAATTCGGTAGTTGATGAAGGTCTTCCACACGCTGCCGTCCACCGCCGTCCACGTGTACCCGCCGAGGCGCGGATCGACGGGCTCGATGTCCAGCAGAGTAGGATCGGTCTCTGACTCGTCCGAAACATCGGTGATCGGTGGCAGCAACGTAGGACGGGTTGCCAAGCCATCCGCGATGGGTTGCCAACCTGTCCTACTTCATTCCCCACCCTCCACATGGAGCTGCAACCGGGCAATTTCCCGCAACCCCACAGGCAGCGCCCGGCCGCGCGAACTCACCAAGCCCACGCGCAACTGTCCGGGCGCGACGAGCGTCGCGGACACGGCCCAGCCAGCTGTATCCGCGCCCGTCGAGACGCCGCCCGGCAACTGGATCGCCAGCTGCGACGGATCCGCCGCTGCTTCGACCGTGCCTGATGTATCCGCTGGTTTGCGCGTTAACGATAACTGGTAACCGACGTATACAATCCAGTCGCAGGGTCTCGGATGGTAGTGGAAAGAACTGTTAACAAATTGGAATTCCTGTAAACGTGTGATAACAACACGCTTCCAGCTGTTGAATCTCCGTGTTTCGAGGCCGTCGCGACCAACAATCGGAAAACCCGCGCCAACTGGTATGTTTCCTGCAGTTAACACAGTCCGCGTCAACCGCACAGAATTGCGAGATTCCGAATAAAGAGGGATGTAACGCTTGTAAGAGCTGATTTTCAACCTTGCTATGGGAGTGTGCTGCAATGTTTGAACTTTGGAGAGACGAACGGGCCTTTGTTGTAACGGCGGAACTCACGCTGCTTGCGTCAGTCCTGGTGTCCGGCGTGTTGGTGGGATTGGCCTCGATTCGAGATCTCGGTGTCCAGGAACTGAGCGATCTGGCCGGGGCCATCGAGAGCATGAACCAGTCCTACAGTTTCTCGGCCATCACGACGTCTACGGCTTGGACTGCCGGCTCGGTGTTCATCGATCAACGCGATTTCTGTGACGAACCCACTGGTGACCTAAAGGCGCCGTCAGGTGAAGCGGGCGTGAGCTTTCAGGGCTTGCCTACGTTTCATGAGGACGCCGTGCGCACGGAGTATCCCGAAGCGTAAGAGGCGATATCGTCCGCGAGCAAAAAGGGCCGCCCGGCCCCTGCTGGTTGAACAGCCCGATGATCGGCCAGCCCTGTTCGTCGTCCTCGCGTACCAACCTGAAGCACTCGACGGCAAGCGTCGAGGATCAACGCACAAGGCCGGCGGCAGCTCGCTTGGGACAGCAACCTGAAGCACTCGACGGCAAGCGTCGAGGATCGGACGCATCTTACTCCACCGGCAGCCACTCGATCCCCGCCGGGGTCGCCCGCAGTCGCTTGGCGCGGATGCTCGAACCGGCTCCTTCTTCGTAGTACACGATCAACACCGTGCCGTCCTTCAGGTTGACCATCGACGGATAGGCCCCGCCGACCGTGTCGACCAGCACATTGTCGCTCCAAGTCTGGCACTCGTCCAAGCTGTAGTGCAGGCTGGTCGACGGCACGCGGTGGGCCAGGAGGATGATGCCGTCGGCCGTGCGGAGGAAGTAGGGGCAGTGGCCGGGGAAGCCCATCGGCTTGGAGACGGTCCACGTTTCGCCCCGGTCCTTCGACACCGCGTAGCACATGGCCGGCCGCTGGGCCGCGTACAGCGTGCCGTCCTTCAACTCGATCACGTCGGTCTCGGCATCCAACCGCACGCCGCCGTTGTCGATGTCCACGGCGGGCCGCCAAGTCTTGCCGCCGTCGTCGCTGATGCCCACCGCGCCTTGGGCGGTCCCCGCCGCCTCCTTGTACAGCCCCAGGATCAACCGCCCGTCGGACAGTTCGCGGATGGGCGCGCTGCAGTAGTAGTTCTCGTAGATCCGCCGCGGCTCGGACCAGGTCTCGCCCAGGTCGCTGGACGTGACGATCCACGAACCCAGCCCTTCCCAAGGCGGCCGCCGGCCCTCGGTCTTGCGGAGCGAGAAGAAGTTGCAGATCACGAGGCCGCTCTTGATCTGGACGATCGACGGATCGCGGTCGTCGTCGGGGCTGTCGTACAGCGTCTTGGCTTCGCTCCAGGTGCGGCCTTCGTCGGCCGAGGTCGCACAGCTGATCCGTCCGCCCTTGGGCAACTGCTCGTTGGGCAGCGCCACGTGGCCGTAGCCGGCGTAGAAAACCGACATCAGCCGGCCGTCGCTCAAGCGGCAGACGTCGGGAAAAGCCTCGTACGCGCCGGCCCCTGCGTCTTTGCAGACGAAGACGTGCAGCGGCGGCGGGATGATGAACTTGCCCTCGGCCTTCTCCGCTTTGCCACGGACCACGATGTCCTTTACGTGCGCGATGCCCTGGTTGGCGTAGAAGCCGATTCGGCCGCCGGCGAACGCCGGGTCCTGGGCTTCATAGAGCATCTTGCCGTTGAGCGACACGCGCAGCGTATCGCCGATGCACTCCAGTCGCCCCTCGTGCCATTGGCCCGCTGGCTTGTCCAAACCGCCGACCCGCTTGATCTCGTTCCACGTCTGGTTCACGTCGGCACGCACCAGGATGGCCTGCGCTCGGTCGAAGTGGACGTAGTAGTAAGACATCGCATCGCGGGCGCGGACGATGAATCCGCAGGCCAGCACGCCCGCCTCGGCCGGCTCGACCAGGAACTTGGCCTCCAAGGCGACATCGGCGAATTGCCAAGGCGTGAAGAAGGCCCGGCACATCTCCTGGCGGCCGTCCAGCACCAACTCGCTGCCGCGGATCGCGCCCGTCTCGGCCGAGAAGACCCACTGGCCCGCGGCCTCCGGCGCGGCGAGATCGACCTTCATCGCGTCAGGTTCGGTTGCCCCTTGGCCGCCCGCCGCGAGCGGAACGAGCACAGAGCAAACAACGGCAACCAATCGGAAACGGCGAACAGCATGGACGGTCATGGCAGGTCTCCTCCGGTGTCTTGCGAGGTGTGCGAACGAATCGTGAAATGCTGCGGAGATCCACAGCCCCTGCGTGCTCTTCCGGTCCTTGGCGCGGATGCCACACGCTTCACGGCGCCGAGGACGCAGACGTGCGTTATTAGACAGGTACGGCAACGTCCGCAATAGCCCGTACAACAGTGAGGATGAAGAAAACCACTTGCCGTGTACGTTTCCCTTTCGCCTTCTTACAATACAATCAAGAATTCGGAAACTCCTGGGAGCACTGAGTCATGAAAACAGGACAGTCACGAATCACTCTCGAAAGGAGCCCAATCATGACCTCAACGAGTCGACGCAGATTTCTCAAGACCGCCGTCTCGGCGGCGGCGGGATGGTGGGGTCTTCATGACAGCCGCTCGGCGCGGACCGCCCAGGCGAACGAGCGGTTGAACTTGGCCGTCGTGGGCATGGGCGCCCGCGGGTCGTATCATGTCGGCGCGGTGCCTCGGGTGGGCCAAAACCTGGTGGCGATTTGCGACGCCGATAAGGACCGTCTGGCCGTCGCGGCCAAGCGGGCACCCGACGCTGCCCAGTACCAGGACTTTCGCAAATTGCTGGACGAACTTGACCGTAAGCTCGACGGGCTGATCGTGGCCACGCCCGAACACACCCATGCCGTGATCTCGGCGCGAGCCATGACCCGCGGCAAACACGTCTACTGCGAGAAGCCCATCGCGCACGATGTATCGGAGGCCCGTGCCTTGCGGCGGATTGCCAAGGAAACCGGAGTCGCCACGCAGATGGGCAATCAGGGGATGGCCACCGACTCGTTCCGTCGAACGGTGGAACTGGTCGAGGACGGTCTGCTGGGCGAACTGCGCGAGGCCCACGTGTGGTACGTATTCGGCGGCGGCGGACCGCGGCAGCGGCCCGAGGGGAGTCAGCCCGTGCCCGAACGCCTGGATTGGGACGTCTGGCTCGGCCCGGCCCGCTTCCGTCCCTATCACCTCAGCTATGAAAAGGGCTGGGGCGGCTGGCGGGACTTCGGCACCGGCTGCCTGGGCGGCGGGGGGTCGCATTCGATCAACCTGGCCTTCAAAGCCTTCCAGTTGCGGAGTTTGTGGGAACCAGGCGGAAAGACTCCTAACATGATCCGGGTCGAGACGGAGGTCTCGGAACGCTGCCCGGACTCGTTCCCCCGCTGGCAGATCGTGCGCTTTCACATTCCCGCACACGGCGCGATCCCGGCGGCGACGATCCACTGGTACAACGCGGCCGAGGCGGAGTTGGTGCGGCAGGGCATCTGGGCGCGGCTGGAGAAGATCGCCGGCCGGCCGCTCGAGTGGCAGGACAACAGTTGGACGCCCCGCTCCGGAACCCTGTTGGTCGGCAGCAAGGGCGTCGTCCACACCAACGCCCACAATTCGGTCTGCGCGTGGCTGCCCGAAGGGGACTTCTCCAACGTCGCCGGGCCGCCGCAGCGTCTGCCGCACGTCGCCGGCCATGAACGGGACTGGTTCCAAGCCTGCCGAGGCGGACCGGCGGCCATCTCCAGCTTCGAGCATTCCGGTCCGGCCATGGAACTGCTCCTGCTGGGCAACGTCGCCAGCCTGGTAGACGGCCCGCTGGAGTTCGATCCCGTGGCGATGAAGATCGTCAACAACGCCGAGGCCGACGCCCTGCTCCGCCCCGAACATCGGCAGGGCTGGACGGTAGACGCTGCGTAGCGCGGTGGGGAAGGCAGATCCTTGGGAAGACAGGCCAGGACAGTATCCGTTCGTGCATCAAGCTCCATCACCAGAAACATGGCCGGTTAGCTGACAGAAAGATGTAATGACAGAAAAATGTGGAACGGAACACGAATGAGTTTCTTCGGATCATTCATTTTTCTGTCACCCCATTTTTCTGTCAGCCTCTTCGATTTCGGCGCGCATTTTCCTGCCGCCGGCATGTCAGCAGCTTGCGATCGAGACGCGATCTCGAGATGCAGAGACCCCGGTGCATCGCCTCCTCGCCTGTCGGCGTTTCCCAGAGTCTCAGTTTGTGTGATGTGCGCGCCGCGGGCGTTTCTTCGTAGCATGGCTCTCCAAGCCGTGCTGAATGCTTTGCACGGCTCGGAGAGCCATGCTACTCTGGTTGCGCCGCAATGCCGTACTAAGCAAGCCCCGTCAGCACGTGAAATCCGATCACCAGGAATACGGCGGCGGTCTTGATCAGGGTGATCGCAAAAATGTCCCGGTACGATTGCCGATGGGTCAGCCCGGTGATGGCCAGCAGCGTGATAACGGCGCCGTTGTGGGGCAGAGTATCCATGCCGCCGGAGGCCATCGACGCGACACGGTGCAGCACTTCGGGGCTGATCCCCGCCGCCTGCGCGGCTTCGAGGTACTGATTCCCCATCGCGGCCAGCGCGATGGCCAGACCTCCGGACGCCGAGCCGGTGATGCCGGCCAGCACGTTGACCGAGACCGCTTCGTTGACCAGCGGATGGGCAAACGCGCTGCCGATCGCGGTCTTGACCGCAGCAAATCCCGTCAGGCTGGCGATCACGGTCCCGAAGCCGTACTCCGAGGCCGTGTTCATCGTGGCCAGCAACGCGCCGCCGACCGCGTGCGTCAAACCGCTCTTGACGGCCGGCATGATCCGCGAGTAGCCGATGGCGAAGGTCGCCGCGATGCCGGCCAGCAGGGCCAGTTCGATCGACCAGATGCTCACGACACTGGCGACCTTGACCGATGGGAACGCCGGCAGCCCGATGGCGGCGAAATCGAACGACTCGCCGTACCAAGCCGGCAGGCACCGCGTGAGGACCAGGTTCATCCCGCCCACGATCGCCAGCGGAAGGAGGGCCAACCAAGGATTCGGCAATCTGGCATCCGGCCGGCCTTCCTCCGGCTCGTTGACGTGCCCTTCGCCGTAGCCTTCGCCTTGGGCTATCGCTTGCCGGGCTCGCCACTGGAGATAAGTCATGCCGCAGCCGAAAACCACCACCGCGCCGAAGGTCCCCAGGATGGGCGCAGCATAGATCGTGGTGCCGAAGAACGTCGTCGGAATGAGGTTCTGAATTTGCGGGGTCCCCGGCAAAGCGTCCATGGTAAAGGTGAAACTGCCCAGTGCGATCGTGCCGGGAATCAGCCGCTTCGGGATCTTCGCCTCGCGGAACAAGCTGGCCGCGAACGGGTAAGCGGCAAAGGCCACGACAAACAGGCTGACGCCGCCGTAGGTCAACACGGCGCACGCCAGCACGATCGCCACCATCGCCCGCTTCGGGCCCAGCAAGTTCACGATCGCCTTGGCAATCGAGGCCGCTGCCCCGGACAGTTCCACGACCTTGCCAAACACGGCGCCCAACAGAAAGACGGCAAAATACTTCTGGACAAAGTCGGCCAGCGTCACCATGAAGATGTTCGAATGGAACGGCAAGCCGTGCGCCACTCCGCCCGTCAACACCACGCCAAGCAGGGCGCATAGCGGTGCGAAGAGAATGACCGAGTACCCCCGGTACGCGACCAGCATCAGCAGCCCCAGCGGCAGAAGGATGGCGATCAGGTCCAACGGCTAGTTCCTTCCAAACTCAAGTAGACAAGAGACGCGGAACAGTCGCGCCAGCCGATAGGTTAGCGGCGCCAGGGCGGCAAGGCCAGGACCGACTGACCGCACGGAAACGCGATTCTGAGGTCTACCGCTTTTCCCCGTCTTCGATCAGGAACTCAGCGCGGCGTCAAGGTCTGTTCGCGGACGTACTGCTGGTCAGGCGGCTGAGGCGCGACAGCGGCACGCCGCGTTGCTGGCCCTGTTCGTCCTCGACCACCACCGTGTCGCCGTCGATACGAACGAAGCGAGCCTGGACTTTGAAACGGCCGGTTGAATCCGTCCAGGTGCGCAGGGCCCGGGGAGTCGCCGCCGGCGTTTGCGGCGGCGGCAGTGAGACGAGGGCGCTTGCATCCGGGACGAAGAACAGGCTTTTGTCCAAGGCCAATACTTCACGCGACACAAGATCGGAGTGGGTCCCGCCGCGCGATGGCGCTGAACCACTTCACGCATGGTCTGTCTCCGGAATGTCACGCCTTTCCGTCGTTGCGACGTTTCCAGTGGGGATTCGATTCCCCAGCGTCTGTGACAGCAACGGGCAGCGGCCTGTTGCGTGTCGCCGCACAGAGAGAGCGTTGATTTCTTGTCGAACGGATGGGCAATCCGTCCCACGCTGGGAAATTGCACAGGTCATTCCATCCGGGCCTCTAACGCGTGCCGGACGCCGGGAACAAATCCGGGATCCGCACGACGTTGGCGAACAGCCGGGAGTAGACGCAGCCGCCGTTCCAGATGTACAGCGTCTTGCCGTGCCAGAGCATCTTGCCGCGGAAGTCGATCTGGGGCCGGACCGTCCTCAGGGTCCCGTCGGGAAGGATGCGGCACAGCGACTCGTCGACGAACAGCCAACCGCAGCCATCGGGGCCGCGGACCACGTCGGTGTGGTCGTAGCGGTAGATGCCGGTCAAGACGCGTCCCGGATACCGCGTCTGGCCGCTCTCCAACTCGACGTCCACCAGGCGGTGCGAATTTCTGCCTCCGTCAGGACCATGGAGGGAGCGGAAAAGCTAGAATGACTTGTTCTTGTATTTTCGGGGCTACATACCAGGGGACATTCTACTTTTTTCAGAGCGCGAGAGGAAGGCTTTTCATCTCGCACAGCGAGATGGCTGCTCTGGAAGATGCTCGCACGCTGCGTACGTCCGACGAACCGCAACCCAAACCCCGCTCACGGACTGTGATGAACCTATCCAATTACCACTCACACAACGGTCCATGCCAACACGTGAGGGACGATGCGATTCCCGGCCCCTTGAACCTGACCACGGCGGGCGTGTGGACCATCGTCCGCCTCAGACGCATGGCGGCGGGCCTTCACCGGCGCGTCGCTGGGGTGACGCTCGTGGGCTGCCAATGGACGCTTTGGCAGGCGTTGGTTGCGTTCGCCATCGCCGCCGGCGAGGTGCGCAGCGATCCTGGCGTGTCGCCGCCTGCCTATCGGGTCGAAACGGAGGGTTTTGCTGCGCGCGAGGCGGACATCCGGGCGGTGCTCGACTCGGCCGGCCGGGAACTGTGGCGGTTCTTTCCCGACTACAAGATCGAGCCGATCGTCGTCACGCGCGGACACAGCGGGCCGATTACGTTGTACCGGCGCAACGAGCGCGGTGAAATCGTCATGCGTCTGGACACGGAGAAGACCTACTGGGCCCAGTACGCCTATCAGTTCGCTCACGAATTCTGTCACATCCTGTGCGGTTGCCGAGACGGCTACCAGGGTCACCGGTGGTTCGAAGAGACGCTCTGCGAAACCGCCTCGTTGTACGTCATGCTTTCGATGTCCCGGACGTGGAAGACGTCACCACCGTACGCCCACTGGTCGGACTTCCGCGACTCGTTGCGGGACTACGTGGACGACATCGTGAGCAAACGCGAGAAGATCTACGAGATCTACGCGGACGGCTTGGCGGAGTTCTATCGTGTCCATCAGCCGGAACTGGAGGCGGATCCCGTGTCGAGGGAACTCAACGGGGCGATGGCCATCGTCCTGCTGCACCTGTTCGAGGCGGAGCCCGAACATTGGGAGGCGATCCGCTGGCTGAACAGCACGCCGCCGCAAGAGGGCGATACGTTCGCGACGCATCTGCAGCATTGGCACGACGCCGTGCCGCCCAAACACCAACCGTTCGTGCAGCGGGTCGCCGGCCTGTTCGGCATCCCGGTCGCGACCGACTGACTCGGGTTACCCTTGAAGCCGCTTGCTCGCACAAAACAAGTCCGGCTTCTGTCCCGGCCCAGGGCGGGATCGAACCGGAAGCGACCGAGAACATGTGATCCCCTGTCGCGCCAGAAGTCCGCAACCGATGCTGCCGACCAATAACTTGGCTGCATCCCGCGGAATGCCCCGTGCGGCAGCCGGGCATCGAAAATCCGCGTGGGCGCTGGACGCGAGAGGCGGGACGCCTTGGTAAGATGGATGGCCGAACGAGCCGGAATCGGTTCCGGGCTCGGTATCATCGGGAAGTTCTTGCTCAGAGAGGATCGTCATGAACCGCCGTACCGCGGAAGGCTTCCGGGATTATGAACGTGGCGGCCGGCGTGCGGGCATCGACTGGACTTGTCCGCGGAGAGGCCGTCAAGGAGCAAACATGGCAAGAGACCTGAAACGATGGCTTTGGCTGGTGCCGGTCCTGGGCTGGACGGGCTATCTGGCGGGTGGTGAGCCGGCCGGCGGGCTGCGCGACGAACCGGGCCGGCTCGTTCTGCGCACCGGGCAATCGACGATGGTGATCGACAAGGAAGCCTACGGCGCGATCGTCTCGTTGATCGACAACGCCAAGCAGGGGGAACTGATCGCCCGCGATCCTGCCGCGGTTCTGTTCCGGTTGGGGTTTTCCGATCCCGGCGATCCGGCGGGCGAATTGAAGTGGCTCACCAGCCGGGACGCCGGGACGGTCGCATACGCCGTGGAAGAGCACGCGTCGGGCAAGCTCGCCCGGCTGACGTTCCAGAACCTGGGGGGGCGGCGGTTGAAGGCCGAATGCACGGTCTCCATCGGGGCGGACGATGGAAATCTCCTCTGGCAATTCGCGTTGGAGGGCCCGGCAGCCCTGATTCTGGAAAGCGTGGAGTATCCGATCGTGGTCCTGCGTGTTCCTGCGCGCGAAGACGACGGGAACGACGCGTTCGTGGCCGGCGAGGTTCGAGGCGGCATCCACCCGCGTCCGAGCCGGTGGCCTGTGGGCCGGGACGTCGGATTCCTTTGTCAGCCGGGCCCCTTGGCGGCTCAGTTCGGGTGCTACTACGACCCGCAGTGTGGCTTCTACTGCGCCACGCAAGACAGCCGGGGGTGTCCAAAGCGGCTGCGTTTTCGGCGCACCGCGCCGGGCTTGGAGTTTGGCTGGGAGCGGCACTGCTACCACGATCTGTCGCAGCGTTTTGAGTTGGGCTACGGCGTGGCCCTGACGACGTTTCACTCCCCAGACTCAACCCGGCCGACCGACTGGCGAGATGCTGCGGACATCTACAAGGCATGGGCTCTCAAGCAGCCCTGGTGTGCCCGCACCCTGGCCCAGCGCGACGACCTGCCCGGCTGGTTGAAGGAAGGACCGGCCATGGTGCGGTTCCGTCGCCGGCACACCTATTACCAGCCCAACGTGCGATTGGAGTATCATCGCGATTGGTACTCCCACCCGGATCAGATCGAGGCTTGGCTGAAGGGCTACTGGCAAAAACACTTTCCGGAGGTGCCGCTGATCGTGACGTTCTGGGGCTGGGAACAGGTCGCCTCGTGGATCTCGCCCCACTATTTCCCGCCGTACCCGTCGGAGGAAGGACTGCGTCAGCGGGTGAAGATCGTGCGGGACGCCGGCGGGCATCCTTTCTTCTGGCCCTCCGGGTACCACTGGGCCTTGACCTTCGGCCGGCGCGAGGGTGGGACTTTTGAACTGGACGATCGCGACGATTTCGAGAAGGCGGGCAAGCCGCACTCGGTGCTGACGCGCGACGGCTCTCCCTTTGCCAGGAATGACTTCTGGCTCGACGGCGGAACGAACTGCGTGCTCTGCCGGGGCGACGCTTGGACCAGGCGATGGCTGAACCGCACCGCTACGGAACTTGTCCAACGCGGGGCGGACTTGATCCAGGTCGACCAGGTGACCTACGGTTGCGCCCCGCAGGATCGCGGCTGCTGTTACAGCCGCGAACATGGCCATCCGCCCGGCCCCGGTCCGTGGTTTGTCGAAGCATTCGCCGAGCAATTGCGGACGATGCTCAAGGAGTCGCACCGCTTGAACCCGGATGTGGTTCTCGGTTTCGAGGGAGCGCAGGAGTTCTTCCTCCAGCAGATTGGCATCCAGGACTATCGCGACTTCGAAGTCCACTGGAATCGGGGCACGTTGGGGCCCGAGCCGGCATCGGTCTTTGCCTACCTGTACCACGAATTCGTGCCTTTCTTCCAGAGCAATCCGGAGGGCTTCCGCGGCAAACCGGCCGGCGGCAACATGCTCCTGATGGCCCACAGCCTGGTCGACGGGCAGATGCCCCACCTGGTGCCGCACTGGCCGCTGGGGCCGGCACCCGCGCTCGACAACGGCGGTTTCGAGCAGCACAGTGGCGGGATGCCGGACGGATGGAGTTGCTCGCCAGGATCGGGCGTTCCGCCTGCGGACGGCGCGTGCCGCTGCGATCCGGCGGTCAAGCACGGCGGCCGCTTCAGCTTGCGACTGGAAAGCCCAGGGGACGGCGAGACTCTCCACGTGGGTCAAAGCGTCGGCGTCGGCGAGCACGAACGCGAAGTGGGCGGTCATGGCCCCAGGGGCGGAGCATCCTATCGGGTGAGCCTGTGGCTGAAGGCGGACGAACTCGGAAAGGCGAGCAAGCTCGACATCCAGGCGAGGAACGCCGAGGGCTCCGTAACGGGCAATTGGCATGTGCCGCTCGCTGCGGGCAGCGACTGGCAGCGGGTCGAGGTTCCGTTCACGATTCCGGCGCGGAGCGTGCGTCTTCTGGTTGGTTTGGACGTGAACGGGCCCTGCAAGGCGTGGGTGGATGACGTGGCCTTGGAGAAAAGCGGCGGCGGCCCGCACCAGACCGTCATGCAGGAGCCGATCCTTCCGGCCGAGCACAAGTTGGCCGTACAGTGGATCAAGTTGTACCACGGCGAGGGACGCCCCTATCTCCTGTTCGGCCGCATGCTCCCTCCTCCGCGCCTGGTTGTGGCGAAGACGGCCTGCACGACGTCACGGCCGGTCGGTGCCCGAGTGCCGCTGCACGTCTACGGAAGCGGCAACAAGATCATCCAGACGGCTCCGATCGACATCACGGGGGACACCGATTGGGTGCAGAAGGAAGTCCAGTTCCGCGTTCCGGAGTCGGCCGAGCACTGCACGGTACACTTGTTCCTCCAGGTCAAGGGACGTTTCTGGTTCGACGACCTACGCCTGACCGAGCTGGACAGCGGCCGCGATGTGCTCGCCAACGGCAGCTTCGAGCAGTGGGACGACCCGGCCGCTGCGCCGTCCGGCTGGACGGCGGCGAAACGTTGGGGAGAAGTGCCGTGTACGGGGGCCTTCGCCCGCGACGAACAGGAAAAACGCGGTGGCAAGTTCGCCGTCAGGCTGACGACCCAAGAAAACGAGGTCGTCCATCTTTCCCAAACCCTGAGGGTCGACGGCGTCGCGCTCAAGAAAGGCGATGCCTACCGCCTGAGCCAAAGTAGCCATCACGCTCCGCGTGATGAATGGCAAGTCGCGCTCAAGAAAGGCGGTACCTACCGCCTGAGCCTGTGGATGAAGGTCCAGGATGCGAGTTCGGTGGAGCGCGAGTTGCCTGCGATTCTGCACAACGCCTACCGTGCTCCCGACGGCAGTGAAGCGGTCGTGGCGGTCAACATCACCGACCAACCGCAGACCGGCCGCCTCCACTGGCAGGGAAAGCCAATCGTCCTGAGCCTCGCCCCGTGGGAGGCTGCATTGATCCGTCCGTAGGCTCCCGTTCCGACACGCGTCGGGGTTTCGATCATCTGTCTTTCTCGAAGGCCGCGCGGCTGGCCGCGTTCCTCGCGGTGAGGGCAATGATTCGATCAAGACCGTTGGCTTTGGACACGGAATCCCTGACCGTGCTCGGCCGTCACCGAAATCCCGCGAGGCATCGACGACGCTCACTACCACATCCGCGAGGGCAAGCACAACCTCATGGTCTTCGACTGGAAATGCTACACCTCCCAGCCCGGGCGGTACTCGCGGCAAACGTACTGGTTGACTTCCGGTTTGTTGGTGCACGCCATCTTGTCCACATCCCATTCGATCTTGCTGCCTTGGCCGGCGAATTGGGCCAGGTGGCCGGTCAGGGCAATGGCGGTCAGCGGTCCCGCGGCCTCCGGGAAGTTGGACGCGGGCGTGCCGCCGTTGCGGATGCACCAGTACAGGTCGTCAATCGGGCCGCCGTGCGCGCGAGGCAGCGTCTTTTCCGGCGCGGTGAACTTCTCGTGCGCCGCCTGAGGGATCAGGTGCCCGTCGCTGCCCAGCATGCCCTTGTCGCCGACGAACAATGTGAATTCGCCGAATTTGCGATTCGCCTTCTGCTCGGTGTCCTTCATGATCTCCGGCTTCAGACCATCGTGGTCGTAGACGAAGCACTTGCAGGCGGGGAACTTGTCGCGGGCCGGGATGTGGTAGCAGACGACATTGTCCTGCGGATACATCTCCTCGCTGCCGCTGCTGGTGTGGACGCACTCGACGGTGAACTGCTTCACTTCCCACAGTCGCAGGGCCATGAACGGCACGGCCACGTGGTGGCAGGCCATGTCGCCGATCGTGCCCGTGCCGAAGTGCCGCCACGACCGCCAGCTGAACGGGTGCAGTCCGTCGTGATATTCCCGATAGGGCGCCGGGCCGAGCCACTCGTCCCAGTGCAGATGAGCCGGGGCGGGCTTGCCCGCCGGCCGCCCGCCGCTGCCGCCGAAATTGCGGCCGAGGATGGTGTGGGTTTCCAGCACGTTGCCGATGGCGCCGGCGGCCACGAATTCGGCCACCAGGCGGATCGGTTCGCCGCAGTAGCCCTGATTGCCCATCTGGGTGCAGACCTTGTGCTCCTTGGCCGCCTTGGCCAACTCGTAGCACTCTCGGATATTGTGGGCCAAGGGCTTCTGGGCGAACACGTGCTTGCCCAGGCGAATGGCCCGAATCGCCGCCGGGGCATGGTGATGATCCGGCGTGGCGATCAGGACCACGTCGATGTCCCGCTGGCACTCGTCGAACATCTTGCGGTAGTCGTGGAAGATCTTCGGCTTGGCCCGGTCCTTGACCTTGCCGCTGATCACACCGGCGATCGTGTTTTCGTCCACGTCGGCGATCGCAACCAGGTTCTCGTTGAGGGCGCAGTCCACGCTGTAGCCGCCCATGCCGCCGGCGCCGACGACGGCCACGCCCAGCTTGGCGTTCGCCTCGGGTTGGGCCAGCAGGGTGGGGACGCCGAACAGGCTCGTTCCGGCCGCGGCTCCGGCGGCTGCGGCGCTGCGTTTCAGGAAATCACGACGGCGGATGCTGCGATTCATGGCGGACTCCTTGAGGTTGCTTGGGGTTGGTAGGTTGCTTGAGGTTGGTAGGATGAAACGGGAATGCGGGAAGGCACCGTTGTACTGTGTACGGGTGAGGATGGCACGTTCGTGATGCTATCGCAATACTACTTCGCGAGCGGTTGCTTTCCTGCACGTTTCTTGGAGTGCGGCGCCTTGTCGCCGCTTTGGCTCGAACGCGACGCAACGACCGCCGCTTTGTGTTCTGCTGCCTTGCTGTGTCTCCTGAACCCAATCAGCCGCCACGCTCCAGGCCGCCGCCCAAAGCGGTGACAAGGCACCGCACTCCAAAACTCGGTTGCGGCCAGCGGCCGCGTTGGTTAACCGCGTGCCGTATAGCATACAGCAACGACCGCCTGAGCGAGAATCATGGGAACCACGAAATCCCCGAAAATGATGGAATGTCCTGGCTACCAGCCGAAAACGCGGTGGACGTATTCGCGGCTCAGCTTGAGGCTCTCCCGCAGCGGGCGCGTGGGCTGGAAGTCCCGCTCGTGAGCCAGCTCGATGATCGCGTCGCCGGCAAAGCCGATCTCGTGCAGGGCCTTGGCGATCGCCGCGTGGTCCATGTCGCCTTCGCCCAGCGCTTCCGACCAGCGGCCGCCGGCTTCTTGATCCCGCAAGTGCAGAAACACGATTTGCCGCTTGTATTGGCGGATGAACGTTACCGGATCGACGCCGCCGCGAAGGAGCCAGTTGAGGTCCGGCCCCAACGGGAAATCGGGGATGCGTTCCAGCGTGCCGCGCAGGTCGTGCATGTCGTCGCGCACCTCGTAGGTGTGGTTGTGCAAGTTGGGCATGACGCCGTGCCGCTGGCAGATGGCGCGCACCGCACGCAGCACGACGGCTTGATGGTCCAATTCCTCCGGCGTCTTCTTTCGTCCCGGATCGCCGACCGAGATGCCGAGCGTGCGGCCCCCCACCTGCGCCAACCGGCTGATCACCATTTCCGCGTTTTCCAGGACAGCGGTCTTCTGCTTCGGGTCCCACATCGCAGCGCCGTACGAAGAGCCGATGACCGGCAGCTGATGTTCCTGTGACAAAGCCTTGATTCGCGACACCGCATCGTCAGGGTACAACGCAGTGTGCATCAACTCGATGCCGTCCAATCCCGCGTAACGCATGTCGGCAAAGATGCGGTCCAGGATTGGATAAATGTCGTACTTGGGCTGCGTAGCGGCATAGACCCAAGGATGAGCGCCGACGACGATCTTGGCGGCCTGAGGTTTGGCCTCCTCGGCTCCAGCCGCCCGAAGACAACCGGCCGCGGCCGCGGCCGCAACCGCCGCTCCAAGGAATTGGCGACGGCCGATTCGTAGCGCTTTGTTGGGAACCATTGCCGAACGCAGTCCATGAGGAATCATGATGACATTCTCCCGAAAAAACAGTCGTGGATGGCCGTGACCGATCACGTGACGCACAACGTTCCGCCGCCCCAATGTGGCTGTCCGATCCTGCCGGGCCAAGCCTCACTTCCATGCTCGCCTTCGTCCCTCAATCCTTACCCCTGACTTTGAAGTTGCGCATTCCGTCCGGGTTCGCCCCCGCTGAGCTTGCTCAGTGGTGCGGTGATTTTGCACTAGCGGCAAATTCCCGCTTTTACCGCTCCCCACCGAGCTTGCTCGGTGGAAGCAATGATTGTCACTTCGCGCGCCTGGTGACCGAATCAGCCGCTCCACCGAGCAAGCTCGGCGGGGGCGGGTATTCTCGCGCTTTCCGCGACCTAGTGCAGAATCGTCGTCCCACCGAGCAAGCTCGGCGGAGAAGATGCGCAACTTCGAAGACCCCAGCCTCCTGACTCCAGCCCCCTGCCCCCTCATCGCCACGCCCGCAACTCGGAATCCCGGCCCGCGCCACCGCTCAACCCGATACGTCCCGTCGCCCGGCTTGGCAGACTGTAGCATTCCATCAGGATATCATCCAAGTAGAACTCCAGCAGCCAGCCTTTCAAGGCCAGGCGAAAACGGGCTGCGGAGCCGAAGGGCATTTCGCGGTCGGCCCGCAACTCGCTCTTGAAACCCGTGCCGTCGGCTTGCATCAAGCCGAATTCGGTCACGCCGCCGGCCCGCACCAAAATCGCCGTGCCGTGGGCCTCTGCCGTCTCAATGTACACTCCGGTGCCTTGGGAGTCAGCATCCGCGGGAATCGGCACGACACCTTCCACGATCATCCCGTCGTCCGTCGGAAACTCGCCGTCCAGCATCACCAGCGCCGCGTCGTCCGGAACGTCCGCAGGCAGGCGGATCGCAATCGGTTCGTGCTTTAGCCGCTCGTTGCCGCTCCACCAGCCCAGCCGCAGCGTCAGTTCGTCATCCGTCATTGCGCGCTTCAACAAGCTCAGGTGGATCCGGCCGTTCTTGGCGATGGCGTGGTGGTTGATCAGCAAGCCGTCCGGATTCGTGGGAAAGAACCGCGCAAAGTAGGTCGGGCCTCCGTGCAGCAAGGTAAAGTTCTTCCGTGCCGGCCGGAACGGACCGTGCGGCCGGTCCGCCACCAGCGTCTTCATGCCGCCCGAGCCGAGCAGCAGATAGCACTTTTGTCCGATGCGTTCGACCGCTCCTGCTTCGCCGTGCGGAGCGCCGTCCACGAACTGCGGAGGCTCCAACGCTTCCCAGTGTACTCCGTCCAACGATCGGCCGAATCCCACGCCCGGCCGCCCTTCCGGGTCGGCGGTCCAGTAGCCGAACAATCCTCCGTCCGGGCGCGGAATCGTGTAAATGCAATCCCAGCGTCCTTGGGGCTTGTACCACCGCACGTCCTGCTGAAACTCGTACTCCGGCCCAAGTCGTTTCCAGCTGAGCAAATCCTTCGATTCGGCGAAAAAGATCGTCTGCCGGTCGCCACGCCACTCGGAGAAGTTCAGTTGGTACTTCCCGTCCTGCTCGAAATTCGGCGACCGCCACGTCGAGCCGGTGCCCATCCAGGTAACGCCGTCCGCCTTGCGGAGAATCACGCCGCGTTCCTGCCAGTGGACCCCGTCCGCCGAAGTGGCCATCGAGATGTTGTCCCAGCTGCGCCCCGTTCGAGCCAGGTAGAACAGGTAGTAAGCCCCCGCATGGTGATACAGCCACGTGTCCCACATCGTTCCCGTCTCGCGCCGCAGCGGGGCATAGAACATGATCTGGTTCTCGCGGCGCGGCACTTCGCACACCACGTAGGCATCGGCACCGTTCAGCCACAGTCGCCCGTCGGCGATGCGCGCCTCGCCGACGAGTTGTCCGGGAGGGAACGTGCCCTTTGTGTCCGTCGCCGTACCGTCCTCGAAGGTCCACTGGGCCAACGGCGGCGGATCCGACGGCACATTCGGCCTCAGCGCCGCGATGGTCTCCGGCTCCAGCGCCCAATCATAGATCCGCGCCTCGTCGATCGCCCCGCGCAAGAAGCCAATGGCCCCCATGCCGCCAAGATACCGCAAGCCGAGCAGCACGGCCGTATCGGAGCCGAACGTCCGCGGCTTGTCGATGCGGTAGCTGGCGTAAAGTTGGCCGTTGCGATAGATCGCGACGCGATCGCCCGACCACACCGCAGCGATCTGGACGAGCGTCTTGGCATCCGCCGTTTCCGCCGAGTTGTCCTGCTGCTCCCGTTCGCCCTGCGTGCGGCGGAAAAAGTCGCTCCCCGCCATCCACCGCCCCGGCGCTCGTTCACCGAACACAATCGCGTCAAAGTCCTCGCCCTCCATCAACGTCACCGCACTCCCCCCGCGCTGCGCCGTATCCGCCAAGCAAACCCAGGCGACCAGCGTCTTGTCGGCCAGTTGCAGCGGAGCCCGCCGCGGCTCGCCGCCAACTGCCGTGGTGGTCACGGCCGCACTGATCGCCAGCTGAAGGAACGGCAACAGGCGTGACCAAGGCTTCACGAAGGACGTCGCCATCGGATCGACACTCCCTTTTCGAGGCGAACAATCACGACGGCAGAGTCTCGCGGTTCGCCCAGTTTCGCACTGAGTTCGGCAGGACTTGGAGCGTCGGCGACGATTTGACAGTCCTGCGCGGCGATCCATCGGCCGGCGTAACGCTGCCGAAGGTCAGCCGGTATGTCGCGCGGGAAAGAACGAGTGGCTTCTGTGGCCAGAAGAAGCTCTGCCTGTTCTCGTGTTGGCGACCAGCGACGCAACCTGACACGGGTCGTGGTGGACATGGGCTGGACTCCTGAAGTCCAACACCCATGATACGTGTAGGACTTGCCGTCGGAAAGCAGAGGCCCCCGGAACGCCGGAGACGAAGCGATCTGGACGAGCGTCTTGGCATCCGCCGTTTCCTGCGAGGCAGCATGCTGCTCCGGTTCACCCTGTGTGCGGCCGAAAGCAAAAGTGAAACAGGTGGAGCAGATACCTTTTCGGTTTCGGCGGCACGTCGCTCCCTTCGCCTGCGCGCCGGGCTTGCTGGGAAACCGAAAGTGGAGACCTGCGGTCGGCGGTTTCGGCGGGGTCGGAGACCCGCGCCGAACGGCGGTCGGCGGTTTCGGCGGGGTCGGAGACCCGCGCCGAACGGCGAACGGCGGGGTCGGAGACCCGCGCCCAACGGTGGTGGCGGTCAGGGCCCGTATCAGGCCGACTTACGTTCCAAGTCCTGGGCCTGGTTCAGCTTGTTGTACAGCGTCTTGAGGCTGACGCCCAGTTCTTCGGCGGCGACGGTTTTGTTGCCGTCGTGGCGGTCGAGGGATTGGAGAATGGCGTGCATTTCCAGGTCGCGGAGCGAAACCGGGCCCAAGTCGGGCATGCGGACGCCGCGGGCGTTGAAGCTGCGGGGGAGGTGCTCGACCGAGATCGGCGGCGCGTCGCAGAGGATGGTGGCGTGCTCGATGACGTTGGCCAGCTCGCGGACGTTGCCGGGCCAGGAGTGCGACTTGAGCAAGTGAATTGCTTCCGGCGTGAACAGTTGCTGGAAAACGCTCACGGCCGGCCGGAAGCGGCGGTACAGGTGCTCGGCCAATTCCGGAATGTCGTCGATCCGCAGGCGCAAGGGCGGGAGTTGGATCTCGAAGGTGTTGATGCGGTACATCAGGTCCTCCCGAAAGTCGGCCTCCTCGACCATCTCGGTCAGGTTGCGGTGCGTGGCGCAGATCACGCGCACGTCGATGTGGCGGGACTCGTTGTCGCCGATCCGGCGGATCTCGCCGCTTTCCAGCACGCGGAGCAGTTTGGCCTGCATGGCTTTGGGCAGTTCGCCGATCTCGTCCAGGAAAATGCTCCCGCCTTGCGCGACCTCGAACAGGCCCACGCGGTGGTCGTCGGCGCCGGTGAACGCGCCTTTGCGATGCCCGAACAATTCGCTCTCGATCAGCGCCTCCGGCAGCGCCCCGCAGTTGACGGGCACAAAGGGTTTGTCGGCCCGCAGGCTCTGTTCGTGCAAGGCCCGCGCCACCAGTTCCTTGCCGGTTCCCGTCTCGCCGAGGATCAGGACCGTGGAGTTCGTGGGGGCGACCTTGGCGATCAGCTGCCGCACGCGCTGCATGGCTTCGTTCGAGCCCACCAGGTTCATGTTGCCCTCGATCCGGGCCAGCCGCTGTTTCAGAGCGCGGTACTGGTTCGTCAATTCCCGCTTCTGGGCGATCCGCAAGAGCAGCGATTCCAGTTCCACCAGTTTGCAGGGCTTGGTCAAGTAGTCGAACGCGCCCTGCCGCAGGGCGGCGATGGCCGTGTCCAACGACGACTTGCCCGTCAGCACCACCGCCTCCGTCTCCGGCGACAACTCTTTGGCGCGCTGGATGACCTGAATGCCGTTCAAGCCGGGCATGTCCAGGTCGACGAGGATACAGTCGTAGCTGTTACGTTCCAACGCGGCGGCGGCGGTCAGGCCGTCCGCGCAGATCGTGGCCTCGTGCCCCATCCGCTCCAGTTCCAGTTGCATGACTTCGCGGATCGAGGACTCGTCGTCGGCAAAGAGGATTTTCAGGCCGTCAAGCGGCTTGCCGTTTTTCTTGACGATTTTCTTCGTCATGGGCCACCAGGGGTAAAGTGACTTTGAATTGGGAACCGCGTCCCGGACCGCCGCTGGACGGCAGGATTTCGCCGCCGTGGTCCTGGACGATGCGATACGTGATGGACAGACCGAGACCGATCCCTTGGCCGCCGCGGCGGCGGGTGAAGAACGGCTCGAACAGGTGCTGCAGCACCTCGTCGGTCATGCCACAGCCGTCGTCCCGCACGAGCAACTCGGCACTGCCGCCGTGTTCGCGCAGCGTGAGGACCACGGTGCCGCCGGGGTCGAGACTGTCGAGGGCGTTGGTGATCAGATTCAGCACGACCTGCTTGATTTCCTGGGCGTTGACCCAGGCGATCACGGGCGCCGTGCGAGCGAATTCGATGTGCTTTTCGCGGTACTTGCCCAAGTGCCGCACCATGTCGATCACGCCTTGCACCAACTCGCTTAACTCGGTGGGGTGCTTCTGCACGTCGCCCATCCGGGAATAGTCCAGCAGTTTTTCCGTGATCCCTTTGCAGCGGAACGCTTCGTCCTGGATCTTGCGCAAGTACTTGCGCAGAACCTCGATCTCCTCGTCGTGCTCGCCGTCCGGTTGCTGCTCGTCCTGCTGGATGATGTCGTGCAGCCGCATTTCCAGGGCTTCCGCCGCCCAGGCGATGGTCGCCAGGGGATTGTTGATTTCGTGGGCCACGCCGGCGGCCAGAAAACCGACGGCCGCCAATTGTTCGCTGCGGACCACTTGTTTGGTGCGTTGGCGAACTTGCTCGTCGCGTTCCTGGATTTGCAGATCCAGGTCGTCGCGGATCTTCAGAAACCGGTCCGTCATGGCGTTCATCGCGCCGGCCAGTTCGGCGACTTCGTCGTGCGTCTGCAGTTGGATGCGGTGCTCGAAGTCGCCGTCGCGGGCGATGCGACGGCAGCCCTGAACCAGCGTGCCCAAGGGCTGGAATACCGAGCGGCGGAAAAAATTTGCCAGGATTACCAGGACCACACCGGCCGTCACGCTGGAGATCCAGGTCAGTGCGATCCACGTGTGATATTGGCCACGAACCTCGCCGGCCAAATCGGACAGGCGCCGATGCAAGTGCTGCGGCAGCGACAAGGTGAGTGAATGCAGGTCTGCCAGAGCGGCGTCCAGGTCATCGACCTGAAGTTCGTTGAACACCCAATCGTCGTCCTTGTTCAGCTTGGCCACCTGATCCAGGCTCTGGCGGATTTTGGCAACCGTCTGCCGCTCGGGCAATTGGCTCTCCGCCGGCTCGCCTTCCTGCGGGTCCGGATCGTAGACCCGGAGGGTCTTGCTGTAGCCTCGCAGCCTCTCCTCGACCTTCAGCAACTCGGCCCGGAACTCTTCACGCAAGTCTTGCCGATTCGGACCGATGGTCCCAAAGTCGCTACGGCGGCGGACCTGGCTGACGATCGACCGCAATTCGCCGACGCAATACGACAGGTCCATCGCCAGCTGCAGTTCGGTGGCCCGCTGGGAACTGATACTCTTCGCCAGCCAGCGATACGCATAGACGCCGCGAAAACTGCTGAACGTGAGCATGGCCACGCCCAAGAACAGCATCGCGCCGCTGAGCCACAGCTTCTTGCGAATCGACCAGCGAGAAAGCAAGGGGACCTCCCTGTCCGAAAAAAGGCGCTGCCGGACATTCCTTTGCCAGCAACCGTCCCGGACGCCGAGACGGACTTCGCCAGGGCGGCGGAGTGTACCAAGGGGCTAGCGATTCGGGCAAGACGGAATGTCGGGCAGCGCGATGATCGATGATCCGATGATCAGCCTGCTGCTGGCAATGCTACCGCCCGCCATGTAGCCAACCCGCGAGGCGGCGTTTCCGAGCCGGAAACTGGGCACGCGGCGGCATCTTGCTTGTCGTTGAGCTGTCACTTAGAGTGGGTGCCGGATCGTGGCGTACCCATCTTTCCCCAATCCCACGAGACTGGCGCCATGCAAGATCGCTGTTCGACTCCCCAGCCGCGTGCTCCCAACGGCACGCGGGTTCGGGAACGGTGCGAGAATAGAAACCGGCCGGCAACCGCCCAAGGCCCCGCGAATCCGTCCGTTTTGCCTCGGCTGGAGCCGGCTTCCCAACGCTCCCTGGGGAGCCTCCTATGGCTTTCGGCGGTCGCGGCCGGCATGCTGTCGGGCTGCGCCCATCCGCCGCCGGCCGCCACCGATACGTCGCCACCCGCGGTGAGCGTCAGCCAGCCCATCCAGCGCGAGGTGACCGATTTCGTCGACTTCGTGGGAAGAACCGAAACGCCCTCGTCGCTGGAGGTCCGGGCGCGGGTCACGGGCTACCTCGTCAAGATCCCCTTCACGGAAGGCGCCACGGTCAAGGCCGGCGACACGCTGTTCGAGATCGACGACCGGCCGTACCAACACGATCTGGATCAGGCCACGGCCGGCCTGGAGGAGGCGAAAGCCGCGCTGGTCAAGTCGCAGGCGTTTCTGGATATCGGCCTGCAGACTCAGAAGCTCAGCCCCGGCGCGGTCAGCCAGCAGGAGATCGTCCAGCGCCAGGGGGCCCGCGACGAGGCGGCCGCCAGCGTCAAGTCGGCTCAAGCGAACCTGGAGAAATGCCAGCTGAACTTCGCCTGGTGCAAGATCACCTCGACGATCGACGGGCGGGTCAGCCGCTACTACCTGACGCTCGGCAATCTGGTCACTCAGGACACGACCCTCTTGACCACGGTCGTCTCCGAAGACCCGCTGTATGCCTACTTTGACGTCGACGAACGCACGATGTTGCGCGTCGTGCGCCACTTGCTGCCCGGCCAAGTCGATCTGCTCCAGACGAAGCAAGTCCCTGTGCTGATGGGTCTGGCCGACGAAGAGGGCTTCCCGCACACCGGCTACATCGACTTTGCCGACAACGTCGTCAACGCGGCCACGGGCACGGTCACGGCCCGCGGCGTGTTTGCCAATCCGCCCCTCTCTCCGTCCGGACGCCGGCTCATGAAGCCCGGCATGTTTGTCCGCATCCGCCTGCCGCTGGGCAAACCCCACCAGGCTTTGCTGGTCAGCGAGCGGGCGTTGGGAACCGATCAGGGCCAGAAGTACCTGTACGTCGTGGACGCGCAGAACGTGGTCCAGTACCGGCGGGTTGAAGCCGGACCACTGCAGTCCGACGGCCTGCGCGTGATCGAGCAGGGACTGCAGGCCGGCGAATGGGTCCTGGTCAGCGGCCTGCAGCTGGTGCGGCCCGGTTTGCAGGTCAAGCCGGAGCGGACGGAAATGGAAGGGATGGCAGATCCCGGATCGGAGACGACGGATCAAGTATTGGGGAAGGCAGATTTGCCGCCAGGGGAGCCCGGAACGCGGAAGGCGGATTCGAGGAAGTCGGAAGTGGGCCAACCCGGCCATCTGAAATCTCAAATCCCAAATCTCAAATCCCAAATTGCCAATCCCGAAGCCGAAATCCCGCATCCGCAACCCGAAATCGGCAATCCCAAATCCGCAATCGAGAGTCCGCCGTGATCTCGCGTTTCTTCATCGACCGTCCGATCTTTGCCTCGGTCGTGTCGATCATCATCACCCTGGCCGGCTCTCTGGCGCTCCTGTCGCTGCCAATCGCGCAGTATCCCCCGATCACTCCGCCGACGGTCCAGGTGTCCTGCAGCTATCCCGGCGCCAGCGCCCAGGTCCTGGCGGACACGGTGGCGGCGCCCATCGAACAGCAAGTCAACGGCGTCGAAGGCATGCTGTACATGTCCTCGCAGAGCGACAATGCGGGCATGTACTCATTGACCGTTACCTTCGACCTGAACACCGACCTGAACACCGCTCTGGTCATGGTCCAGAACCGCGTCTCGCTGGCCCTGCCCCAGTTGCCCGATTCGGTTCAGAAGCAGGGATTGACGATCAAGAAAAAAAGCCCCAGCATTTTGCTGGTGATCAACTTCTTCTCGCCGGAAGGCCGCTACGATGCCACGTACCTGAGCAACTATGCCACGATCAACGTCAAGGACGAGTTGTTCCGGGTGGAGGGGGTGGGGGACATCAACTTCCTGGGCCAGCGCGACTATAGCATCCGCGTCTGGCTGGACCCGCAAGCGTTGGCGGCACGCAGCATCACTGCCAGCGATGTCGCCAGCGCGATCCAGAACCAGAGCCAGGCCGCGGCGCCGGGACAGCTCGGGGCGTCGCCGTCGCCGACCAGCCAGGCTCTTCAGCTGCCGCTGGACACGCTGGGGCGTCTGACGGACCCTGAACAATTCAGCGACATTATCGTCAAGGCTGATTCGGGCGGCTCGCACGGCACCTCGGCGGCCCTCGTGCGGCTGCGCGACGTCGCACGGGTGGAATTGGCGTCGCAGCAGTACAACCAGATCTGCACTGCCGATGGACGGCCCTCCGTGGGTTTGGCCGTCTACCAGCTCCCCGGAACCAACGCGCTCGATGTCGCCGAGCGGGTGAAGGCTAAGATGCAGGAGCTGAGCAGCCGTTTTCCCGAAGGCCTGGACTACGGCATCTACCACGACACGACCCCGTTCATTCGGGAGTCCGTGGCGGACGTGGTGCGGACTCTGTTCGTGGCCGTGCTGTTGGTGGCGCTGGTCGTGTTGGTCTTTCTGCAGGACTGGCGGGCCACGCTCATTCCGCTGATCGCGGTCCCCGTGGCGATCGTGGGCACCTTCGGCGTGATGGCGGTGTTGGGCTTCAGCCTGAACAACATTTCGCTGTTCGGTCTGGTGCTGGCGATCGGGATTGTGGTCGACGACG
>CAYPGE010000082.1:0-24823 GCA_964409865.1 uncultured Pirellulaceae bacterium | reverse complement strand
AGTAGAAAGGCGTGATCAGCATGTTCTTCCACTGGTACCAGATGGTGGCGAAGCCGAATTTGAACACCGCGCCGGCCTGGGCCACGGGGTTCTCCGCATGGGTGCCCGTGCCGAACGACTGGCCCACCATGATCCACCACGGCAGCTTGCGGTCGCCGAGAAAATACCCGCCACTGGAGCGGATCTTGCGCGAGACCCACAGGCCGAAGGCCGTAATGCCCACGAAATAGATCAGCAAGACGGCCCAATCGAGTCCGGTGAAGCTTACCGAGTCGCCACCCATGACGCGTCCTCTCCAAGACGAATGCGGAACGAAGCATGGGGAGCCAGCCAGCGGCTGCGCTCCGCCTCCTGCGATGTAGTTGGGATGATACCCCGCGAGCACTGCCACTGCCAGCAGCCTGACCCAAACACCGTTCGAGAAACGGCGGTCCGGATTCTCCGTGGCGTAAGCTTCCAGCTTGCGGTAGATCGCGGCCTCGCAAGCTGGAAGCTTACGCCACTTGTTTCCCAAACGGCGTTTCCTTCACGCGAGCTTTTCCTCGAAAAGACATGGGCACGCCAAAGGCCGATTCACACGCCGGCCGTCCAACGGTGTAGAATACGGCTCCGAGCACCCAACCGTTGTCCCACCTCTCCAAGGAGAATCCGCATGTCGCCCAATGCCATCCTTCTGCCTGCCGCCGCGCTGGCCGGAATAACAACTGTGAACGCTGTGTGTCGGCGGACAGCGATTCGCCAAAGTAACCCCCGTTGGCGGCTGGGTATCTTGATTGCCTGGGCAGCCGTCGCGGCCTTCACGACTGACAGCCGCCTGGCCGCCGCCGAAAACGCCGCGAGCCAAGCCGTAACGACCGGAAGCGACGACGTCGTGGTGGGCTTCGCCACCAGCATGGAGAAGATCCTGCCGCGGGCGGACAAAGCCGTGTTGCAGACCGCATCTCGCGTGGATCTGTCGCTGGCGCGGGGCGAGAAGGAGTCTTTCCAAGTCGTCGTGGTGCCGAACCGCGCGGACTTGAAGCAAGTCGCCGTCCGCGTGACGGATCTTCGCGGCCCGGATAACGCGACGTTCAGCGCCAGCCAAGTCAAGGTGTCGCCCGTGGGCTATGTCGAGACGAAGACGGTGCCGCCCTACAAATCGCCGCACGTCGGCTGGTGGCCCGATCCGATCCTGGAGTTCCTGCCGGCGGTCGATATCGGTCGAGGCGACGCCCAGGCATTTTGGATTCGTGTGCAGGCACCGCGCAATCAAACCGCCGGACGGTACCAGGGCAAGCTGGAGGTGCTCAGCCAGGAGAGGGTTCTGTTCACGTTCGACTTGACCGTCCGCGTTTTCGGTTTTGCCGTGCCCGCCGCTTCGCCGCTGCCGCTGGCCGTCACCTTCGCCCCGCACGATTACCCCACCGAGGCGACTAAGGCGGAGCAAGCCCAGTGGCGCAGCGAGCCGGATTATCCGATCAACGCCTGGAAGAAGCACAAGCTGCGATGGGCCGATTTCCTGGCCGACTACTACCTGACCTACGACAGCCTGTACACGCGCGAGGGTCCGGACTTCGAGGCGATCGAGCGACTACACAAGCAGGGCCGGCTGGGAGCGTTCAACCTCGGATACTACGGAACTTGCGGCGCCAGTCCAGCGGAAATCGAGGATTGGAAAACAGGAACGCTCGACCGGCTGCGGCGGCAATTCGACCAGGCCAAGGCCCTGGGCGTTCTGGACCACGCCTACATCTACGGCTGCGACGAGAACCCGAAGGACGCTTTTCCGGGAGTCCAACGCGCGGCGGCGATGCTCAAGGCCGAGTTCCCCGGCGTGCTCGTGATGACCACGACCTACGACCACAGCTACGGCCAGGACACGGAGATCAAGGCCGTCGATGCCTGGTGCCCGCTGACGCCGCGGTTTGATCCGGCCAAAGCTGCCACCGCGCGGGCCGCCGGCAAGTCCGTGTGGTGGTACATCTGCTGCGGCCCGCACCATCCGCCGGCCAACATGTTCATCGAGTACCCGGCGATCGAAGGCCGGCTGCTGATGGGCGCGATGACGGCCAAGTACCGGCCGGACGGGTTCCTGTACTATCAGATCAGCATCTGGAATTCCCGCCGCCCGATCACATCGGGGCCCTTTACCGATTGGGACCCCAGAAGTTGGACCAGCTACCACGGCGACGGTTCGTGGACCTGCGTCGGCCCCGACGGCACGCCGCTGCCCACGGTCCGCTTGGAGAATTTCCGCGACGGGCTGGAAGACTACGCCTACTTCTGCCTGCTGGAGCACCTCGTGCGGCAATTCGAGGCGAAACGGGCGGAACTTCCGGCCGAGCAGCAGGCCTGGCTGACCGAAGCCCAGGCTGCGCTGCAAGTGCCCGAATCGCTGGTCAAGGGCATCGGGGAATACTCGCGGGACCCGGCGCTGCTGTACAAGTATCGGAATCGGCTGGGCGAGTTGATCGACCGCGCGGGGATGCCGGACGCCGATCCGTGGGGCAAGGATTTTGGCGTGCGCGGGTTCCGTGGAGTCCAGCGTAGCATGGCTCTCTGAGCCGTGCAGATTCACAACCGTTCGGCGCGGGTCTCCGAAGAACGCCTGCCTTCGTTCGGCGCGGTCCTTCGTTCGGCGCGGGTCTCCGACCCCGCCGAAAGCGCCGACCGAAGGTCTCCGATTTCGGTTCTGTTCCCCGGTTCGGCGCGGGTCTCCGACCCCGCCGAAAGCGCCGACCGAAGGTCTCCGATTTCGGTTCTGTTCGCGGTTCCAACTTTTTTCGACCGGAGGATGTCATGGGTGGCTTTCGCGTCCGCATCTCGCTGTGCCTTGCTTGCACCCTGTTGGCCGGTCCGTGGCTTGCCCGCACCGCCGAGGCCGAAAGACCGAAGGTGCCGCTCATCAAGCTGCCGGTGAACTTCGGCGCGACCATGGAGAACACGCCGGTCGTGTTCGGCGGCCAGCCGTTGTTGGCGCTCAACCACCGCGACGACACCAAGTACAACACCGACGGCTACGCCAAGAGCATGTATCTGTACCTGCAGGACCTCAGCAGCGGCCGGGAGATCGTCCGGTTTGGCGAGGGGCATTCGTTCGTCAGTGCCTTCGTCAACGGACCCGAATTGAACGTCTTCGCCAGCGAGGGCACCAATCGCGACTGGTTCCAAAGCATCTACCGTTTTTCGTCGACCGATTTGAAGACGTGGAAGCGGGAATTGGCGATTGCGAAGGAGGGAAACGAGCACCTGTTCAACTGCTCGGTCTGCCGCGACGAGCAGGGGTTCTTGATGGCTTACGAGTCGAACCAGCCGGTGCAGTTTTGCTTCAAGTTCGCGCGATCCAAGGACCTGGCCCGCTGGGAGAAGGTTCCGGGGCTGGTGTTCACGGGCGAGAAGAACGAGTACAGTGCCTGCCCGGTGATTCGTTTCTTTGCCCCGTACTACTACGTCATCTACCTGCACGCGGCCATCCCCGGCCACAACGGCTGGGTGTCGTTCCTGGCCCGCTCGGCCGACCTGGCCGACTGGGAACTGAGCCCGATGAATCCGATCCTGGAGGCGGGGCCGGGCGAAGGCGTCAACAACTCCGACGTCGACTTGTTCGAGTGGGAGGGCCATACGTATGTGTACTACGCCACCGGTGACCAGGCCACCTGGGGCAGCATCCGCGTGGCCATGTATCTGGGCCCCATGAAGAGTTTCTACGAAAGCTGCTTTCCGCCAGGAGTGTCCACGGTCAAGGCAACCGCCAAGCGCCCGTAGCATGGCTCTCTGAGCCGTGCAGATTTGCCCGGCATTTCGCGAGAACACGCACGGCTCAGAGAGCCATGCTACGAGGAATGAACACGCACGGCTCGGAGAGCCATGCTACGAGGAGTAACCCACACCCGGAGTTCCGTGCCATGAAACTGCGTCTTTCCCGCGTCGATCTTCGTTGGGCAGTCTGGCCCTTGCTGTCTCTGTTGGCGTCATCGAATCCCGTCGCAGCCGCTCCGTGGGACCCCGCCGCGGCGGATTATGCGGGCCGCAAGGGCGTGACGGTGTACGTTTCCAAGCAAGGGGACAACACGGACGGCAGCAGCTGGCAGAAGGGATTTCACACGATCCAGGCGGCGCTGTTGGCCGTGCCGGATGATAAAGGCGGGCACCGGATCGTCGTGCGGCCGGATACGTACGCCGAGGCCAACCTGTATACGCGTCAGAAGGGCGCCGCCGGAGCTTACAACCTGTTGATCGGCGACTGCGATGGCAGCCTGGGCTCGGGCGCAACCGGACGCGTCGTCATCGACTCCAGCGATCCCGAAAGCAAGGGATTCAAAAGCTTTGACTGGTGGTCGACCATCCGCGCCACGACCAAGGGCTGGTCGCCCGAACACACCGATGCCACGTTTTCCAGCATCACCTGGGACCGCTGGATCCTCCGCAACCTCTACGCGACCGGCGGCGATGCCGGGTTGTTTTGGGACCTCACGGACCAGAGCGGATCGGGATTTACGGTCGTGGTCGAGGACTGCGTGGGCATCGGCCGCGCCTTCGGCGGCGGATTGGGATATCCGGTGGTCCGCGAGGCCGAGCCCAGCGTTTTTCGCCGCTGCTGGCTGATGTCACTGGACTGGTGGGGCGATGCCGGCGGACTGGCTGTCGGCGCGCACAACGCGTCCCCGCCGTCGGCTCCCGATGTCGTTTGCGAAGACTGTACGCTCGTGGGGCCCGACAACGCCGTGCAGATCCTGTACCCCAGCCGCTACGTCCGCTTGAAACTGAAGGACTGCCGGCTGCTGGTGCTCAATTTCTCGCAGCCTCGCGGCACGCCCTCTTCGGGAATCATTTGCAGCGAAGTGGCCGATCCGAAGCTGGTACAGATGGATTTCGAAGACTGCGTTCTGGCCGGCTACAAGGTTTTTGGGACGGGAAAGCACACGAGCCAGTTTTCCTACACGACGAAGGGCAAGGTCCAGGCGTACGTCCAGTTCGAGCAGCCGGTGCCGGAGGGATTCGAGCGTCTGGGACTGTGGCCGGTGACAGCGTTTGATCGTCTCCAGCCGCCGTTGCCGCGGTGAATTGGGCAATGTCGGCGTCTCTTCCGCTGCTAGCGGTGCTGTCACCTTTTGGAAAACTTTGCCGGTTAAGTTGTTTTCCGAAAGTTTGAGGATTAGGCGGCCGATATCAGGTTTGCCGATTGCCATGCCTAGGGTGTTCGCGCATTGCGCGGCGACCGGGGGCGGACGCAAGCGGTCAAGGGGGGCCTTGACTGCGATCACGGGCCGGCGACGGGGCCGGCCGTGGAGGGAGAGTCCGTCCTTGGCCGTTGGCGTCAACGGTCACGCGAAACGCCACCACGCTAGGAATGTCCAACGATGAGTCGGCAAACCACTTCGCGCGTCGCCCTGCTGATGCTCGCCCTGGCCATCTTCCCCGGCTGCAGTCCCACGCAGCCCTTCTACTTCCACAGCGACGGCGACCTGTCGCACTACCTGGACAAGGCGACGGAGCTGGAATACCCCGACGTATGCGCCGAACCGCTGCCCGACACCAGCTTGAGTGAGAAGCCGCTGAGCGTGACCAATCCCGATTTCAAGGAAATGTGGGATCTGCCCCTCGAAGAGTGTGTCACGATCGCCTTGCAGAACAGCAAGGTGATCCGCAACCTCGGCGGCGTAACCCCCATCACTTTCGCCGACGGCCTGGTCGAGCGGACCAGCGGGGCGTCGACCGTCTTTGATCCGGCGATCCAGGCGTCCTCCGCGGGGTCGGGGCGACCGACACTGGACCAAGCGGGCGGCGTCGAGGCGGCGCTGGCGGATTTCGATGCACAGTTCTCCATGAGAGGCGGGTCTCCGAGCGGTACTCTCATGAGCCGCAAGGACCGCGTCGAAAACCGGGGCGGGGCCGCCGCGACGGTCTTTGCGGATCAAAACGATACCTACGCGGGCGGTCTGAGAACCGATCTGGCCAAGAGGACGGCCACCGGTGCCCGCTTCACAATGAGCAATTTCACGGATTACGACCGCTGGAATGGACCAACAGATGTGTTTCCAGTCGGTCCCGGTAGGAAGGTTGCCAGTGTTTGGTCGACTGCGTTTGAAGTCCGCTGGGATCAACCCTTGCTCCGCGGTCGTGGCACTATGGTCAACCGTGTTCCAGTCATGTTGGCCCGCATCAGCGAAGACATTAGTCTGTCCCAATTCGAGTCGTCAGTACGAAACATGGTCAAGGACATCGAAGACACGTATTGGGATTTGCACGGCTGGTACCGCAACTTGGAGACAGCCAAGACCGCGCGTGACAGCGCGCAGGGCGCTTGGAGGATCGTCTATGAAAAGTTCAACGAAGGTGTAGCGCCGGCGCAGGAGGAGGCTTACGCGCGCGAACAATACTTCCAGTTCCGAGCCGGAGTCGAGACGAGCCTGCAAAACTTGTATAACACGGAAACGAGACTGCGTTGGCTGATGGGTTTGGCCGCCACAGATGGCCGACTGATTCGGCCGATTGACGAGCCGACCATGGCGCGGGTCGATTTTGAATGGGCCGCCATTCGTACGGAAGCGCTGGTCCGAAGTCCGGAATTGCGGCAGAAGAAGTGGATCTTGAAGGGCAGGGAACTGGAGTTGGTCGCAGCCAAAAACCAACTTCTGCCACAATTGGATGTGGGCGCGCTGTACCGCTGGATTGGCGTCGGCGACGAGTTGATTCGGGATGGCAACGATGGCAGGGACTTCTCTTCGGATGATGATGCGAAGTACTTCGGTTCCTCCGCGTTCGGGGAGTTGGCGAGCGGGAATTACCAGGAAGCGGACATCTTCTTCACCTTCGCTTTCCCGGTAGGTTTCCGACGAGAAATGGCCGGCGTGCGCAATGTGCAGTTGAAGCTCGCCCGCGAGAAAGCTCAGTTGGAGGACATGGAACTGAACACGATCCACCTGTTGAGCACCGCGGTTCGCAACGTGGAAAGCTTCTACGTGCAGGCACAAACGCACTTCAACCGCTGGTCGGCCGCAGAGAAAGAAGTCGAGTCGGCGACGGCCAAGTGGAAGGGCGGCGCCGATACGGTCGACAAGGTGTTGGACGCCCAACAGCGCCGGGCCCAGGCACAACTCTCATTTTACCAAAGCCTGGTGGAGTACAACAAAGCCATCGCCGACGTCCATTTCCGCAAGGGTTCGCTGCTGGAGTACAACAACATCGAACTGACGGAAGGCAACTGGCCGCAGAAGGCTTACTGGGACGCCCTGGGCTTGGCGCGCCAGCGGGACGCCAGCTACTACCTGAACTACGGCTGGACGCGCCCCGACGTCGTCAGCGCCGGGCCGGTCGATCAGGGCATGGGCATGCCGGTGACGGGCCAGCCCACGCCGGCCGAAGTGATTCCGACGCCAGAGCCGACGCCGGCCGAACCGGCGCCCGCCGAAGGGCAACCGGCTATCGAGTCCGTGCCGGCGCCCAAGGCAGCGCCGGCATCCGAGGCAGCGCCGGCGACTGAGGCTGCCCCGGCACCGCCGTCCGTGCTCGCCCCCGAACTCGGTCCCATGACCGGCGGGCCGTCGGGTCCGATGCTCAACGCACCCGTCGTCAGCTCCCCCAACGCTCGACCGGCCAGCGTCGCCGCGGACAATCCGCTCCGCAGCCGGTCGTTCGAGTTGGGGACGCTGGGCTTGAATCAACTGCGGCCAGGTGCCGCTTCCGCGCCGCAGGGAGCAACCAACGCGCTGCGGCCGTCGGCGCCCGAAAACGCCTCACCCGTCCAGCCCGCCAGCTATTCCGCGACGATCGGCGATTCGCCCAACAGCGGAAAATGACGAAAGGGATGAGGGATGAGGGCGGGAGTTACTTGTCCGTCAAGGTCTTTCGTGGCATCAGGCAGGCATTTTGCACTTGTCGTCCGAAGCCCGGCTTTTCCGACAAAGCCGGGCTTCTCTGATTGTCGCCCCCGGCCGCGTGTCTCCTTGCCCCCTGCCCCCTGTTCCCTGACTCCTGTTCCCTGACTCCTGACCCCTGTTCCCTGACCCCTCATGCTCCATCCCTTCGCCTTCCACCCCGAACTGGTCGATCCCACGGCGTTTGTCGCGGCCCACGCACGACTGATCGGCGACGTGACGATCGGCGCCGAGTCCAGCGTCTGGTTCAACGCGGTGATCCGCGGCGATCGGGAAACCATCCGCATCGGCCGGCAGACCAACGTGCAAGATCTGTGCATGCTGCACGCGGACCCCGGCATCCCCTGTACGCTGGGCGATCGCGTCTCGGTGGGCCACGCGGCGATTGTCCACGGCGCCACGGTCGAGGATGACGTCTTGATTGGAATGCGGGCCGTGATCATGAACCGCGCTCGGATCGGCGCCGGCAGCATCATCGGCGTGGGCGCGGTCGTTACCGAAGACGCGCAAATCCCGCCCGGCAGCGTCGTGATCGGCGTGCCCGGCAAAGTGAAACGCCAGGCCGAACCCCGCGACCGCAAACGCATCCGCCACGCCGCGGAGTATTACGTCGAACTGGCCAGGGAGTACCTGCGGGGCAGTGGTCATTAGTCATTGGTCATTCGTCAGTTGCTATTGGTTGCGACGTCGTCGGCTATCCTCTCTTGGTACGGTTCCCCCGGCACCTCACCGAACACCGCTGCTTAGCCAGTGACCAATGACCAGTGACCAATGACCACTTCAACACACATCGTCGTTGGCCTCGGGCACTCGCCCGGAGACGATCCGGTTCTGTTCGTCCACCAAGACGATGTGCGGTTGGTGGGCGCGGGCTTCCTGGTCCTCGTACTGGGCGTACGAGGCGATGATGACCAGATCGCCCGGCCGGACCAGATGGGCGGCAGCCCCGTTGATGCAGATCGTGCCGGAGCCGGATGGGCCGGAAAGGGCATAGGTCGTCAAGCGGACGCCGTTGGTGACGTCGTAGATCGCCACCTGTTCGTGTTCGAGGATGTCGGCCGCGTCCAGCAGCCGTTGGTCGATGGTCACGCTGCCTTGGTAATGGAGGTCGGCGCCGGTGACGCGAGCACGGTGGATCTTGGATTTGAGTAGAGTGCGGTACATGCCCACATTCTAAGGCAACCACCCGGCGGGCCGCCAGCCGTGTTTTCGTCCCAGCAGGGGAATCGCGGTCAGCGGCGGAACCCAAAGAAGCCCGGATTTTCTGGAAAAACCGGGCTTCTGAAGATGGGCTCCCATGGCAAGGCGTTGCCACGAAAGACGCCGACGGACTAGAATCCGGAAACGGAACGAATTGCCGCGAGCACTCACCTGCGTTGCTCCCATAAGTCCCATTCTTCCCTTTGGTCCCATTGGTCCCCTCACGCCCGCGGCCGCAGGCCGCCTCAGGAAAATCGACATGAACAAGATCGAACGCGTATTTGCCGTCCTGGAAGGCCGCCGGCCGGATCGCCCGCCGGTGTCGTTTTGGCACCATTTCCCGCTGGCGTGTGCGTCGGGACCCGCGGCGGTCGAGGCGCACGTGCGGCACGTCGAGACCTACGACCTGGACTTTCTCAAAATCATGGACGACAACCGCTACCCGCGGATCGGGCTGCCGGGCGAGATGATTTCGAGCGCTGCCGACCTGGATTGCCTGACCGTCCTGCGGGGCGACGAAGGCAACTTCGGCCGGCAGTTGGAGTTGATCGGCGAGTTAGCCAGACGGTACGCAGGCCGGCTGCTGATGATCACCACCGTCTTTAACGCCTGGACGACCCTGCGGCTGCTCACCGCGCCGCCCGCCGACAAGCACGGTCCGCCAAAGCTGGGCGGCGACGTAGATCCGAGGGACGAGCGGATGTGGCAGTTGCTTCGCGAAGCGCCGCAGGCGTTGTCACGAGCGCTGGACACGATCGCCACTTCGCTGGCCAACTTTGTGGGCCGGTGCATCGACGCCGGTGCGGACGGCATCTTCCTGTCCGTCCGGGACGATTGGGTCGATACGCCCGCCCACGGACGCGGGCACTACGACCGCTTGGTGCGGCCGGCGGACCTTAAGATTCTGGCCGGCGCGGAGCGGGCGGTCTTCAACCTGTTGCACGTGTGCGGTCAAGCGGTCGATTTCGAACGCTTTGCCGAGTACCCCGTACACGCGGTGAACTGGGCGGACCGCTATGCCGGGCCGCCGCTGGCCGAGGTGGCGGGCACGCTGCGCCCGGCCATCTGCGGCGGCTTGGACAACTTGGGCACGATGGTCTCCGGCACGCCGGAGGACTGCCAGCGGCAGGTGGCCGACGCCATCCGCCAGGTAGGCGACCGGCCGCTGATCGTCGCCCCCGGCTGTACGTTCGACCCGGACACGGTCCCGGCCGCCAATCTGCACGCGATTCGCCGCGCGGTGGAGAGCGGGTGAGGGAAGGAACAGGGAGACGATGTGAACTGGGGACAGGCGGCCGAGTCATCCCCAGACCACGTAGACGCCGATCTGGGCGATCGTCACCAGGATGGCCCAGAAGCGGGCGTTGCGCCACCAGGGATGGCGCGCGCCCTGCGGGTCGATCAGCCGCGCGGGCAGCAGCAGCAGCCAGACCAGGAGCGCCACGAAGACGCCGACAAAGGCGGCCTTTCCCCAAAAGGGCCCGGCGCCGGTCCGGGCTGCCTCGGCGGCAGCAATCACCCACAGATCGGTGCTCATGATTGCACCTCCTCTCGAATCGGGATCCAACAAACCAGGCCGCGGAGACGCTCTTCATCGTAGGGCCGCGTGAAAAGACTCACCAGGACGGTCCCCGCGATCGCGGCGGCGAAGGACCACCAGGCGACCCAGAGATAGGACACGGTGTGCTCGGCACCAAGGACGAATCGTAACGAATGGAGGACCACGGCGGTTCCCACGCCCAAGAGCATGCCAACCAGCGCGCCTGGCGACGTCGCGCGGCGGGTCAACATGCCCAACAGCATCAGGGCCAGCAGCGGGCCCTGAAAGAACGTCATGAACGTCTGGAAGGCCTCGAAGACCGAACCGAATACGGGCTGGATGATCCGGGCGAAGGCCACGCCCGCCAGCAGGAAGACTACGACCAGCGATTGCCCCACGCGGAGATAGTGAGTATCGGTCCGCCCTCGCACGAACGGCTGGTAGAGGTCGGTGACGACCAGTGTGCTGGCTGAATTGATGTAGGAATCGAGGTTGGACAACACGCCCGCCAGGAAGGCGCCCACCACAATCCCCAGGACGCCCGTGGGCAGAAGGTTCACCACCAACAGCGGCAGGACCCGATTGGCCACGCCTTCGCTCCACTGACTCGGATCGCCGAGCCGGTCGCAGAACATGGCCAGACCGATCAGGCCGGGGAGCACCAGCAACACGGGAAACACCAGCTTGAGGACCGCGCAGAAGACGTAGGACGCACGCGCCTGGTTCTGGCTGCCGGCCCCCAGCGTGCGCTGGACGATCGCCTGGTTGCCGATCCAGTAGGCCGGTCCGAGCACAAAACCGAGTCCCAGCAGGACCGCGGGCCAGGGAAAGGCGGGATGATCCGCGGGCAGCACGAGGTGGAAATGATGCTCCGTCCAGTCCAGGCGGTTGACGGTGGCCTGCAGGCCCTCCCAGCCGCCGACGCGGTCCATCCCGATGATGCAAATCAACGCGGCTCCGACAATCAGCACGACGCAGGAAAGCACGTCGGTCACGACCACGGCCTTCAGGCCACCCGCGGTCGTGTACACGCCGACGAGGACCGCGGTGACGCCGACCGACCACCAGAAACTCCAGCCCAACAGGGCCTCGAACATCACCGCGGCACTGACCAGAATCGTTCCCACCGTGCCCATCATGAAAAAGGCCCAGATCAGCGCAAAGAACGTCCGGACCGTGGGGTTGTACCGGCGGCCGAGGTACTCGGGCACGGTGTACACGCCGGCGATCCACAAGAAGGGCATGAACAGAAAGGCGGCCGCCAGCACCGGAAACGCACAGCCAATGAAATCGAAGTTCATCATCACCAGGCCGTAGCGGTAGCCGTCGGCAGCCAGGCCGACCATGTCCTTGGCCCCAATGTCGGACACCACCAGGGACATGCCCACCGCCCACCAGGGAAGCGACTTGCCGGCAAGGAAGTATTCGCGACTGGTCTTGATGCCGCGCGTAAGCCACAGCCCCAGGGCCGTGACGCCGAGCAGATAAGCGACGACGAGGGCGATGTCGAAAGGCAGGAGTTTCGCGGTGTCCATCAGCAGCAGAGCTTCAAATGGCGATGATCCGTCGGGATGTCAGGCGGAGCGTCGTGAGGGAAATCCGTAGCAACGATGGCCGAAACAACTTCCCGAATCTCACACCTATGGCATAACTACAAAAGAAATGAGGATAGCTGACAGAAAGATGGAGTGACAGAAAAATGAAATGCTAGGACAGGTAGAAACGCAGGTCTGGACTGAGTTTCCTTACGCTCTCTGTTCCTCATCTTTCTGTCACCCCATTTTTCTGTCAGCTGCTTCGAGTTATTTCTGATGGATCGGGAAGTTATTGTGGACCGCGTTGCTAGGAAGCGGATTGTAGCACAAATGGATTTGTCTGGGCAGACCCTGCGGCACGCTGCGAGGCTGGGATTTTCTGTAGCATGGCTCTCTGAGCCGCGCGGTTCGTCGCGAGATTACGATAAGTCGGCACGGCTCAGAGAGGCATGCTACCGGCCTTTTTCGGCTCTCGATCACGTCCAGAAACGGAAACGCTTTTCGGCGGACGGGCGCGAAACGTCCGACGGGGCTCGTGCTCCCGCCACTCCGAGCGGGATGTCGATCACCACCGTCTCCCGCTTACGCTCGCGTGTAATCGTCACGGCAAGAGCGAGATTCTGCCAACGGATCTCCCCACGCTGCGGCCAGGACGTGGACGCGGGATCGATTCCTGAGCGTCGCTTGACGGCCTCCAGCAACTCGTCCCACGAGACCGGCGGCGTTGGTACGTAATCGGTCCACTTGTCATGGACGAGGAATTGAATCCGGCACGCCTTGCGGTGCATTGCGATGGAGATCTGACCAGCTCCCACACGAATTGCCTCGGCAAAAATCACGTCCAACTCGTGTGTGACGTGTTGGCCTCTCTTGCCCAGCAATTCGCCAGCACCAGCTGGTAACCGATCGGCGAAATCGCCCGGCGGCGACGACGGCTGGGATGGTAACAGCCGGACATCGGTTGCGTCTTCCGCGAGTCCCAGTGCGTCGTCGAACACGGAATCTTGCAGAACGCACATTCTTCTGGCCAGAACCCGTGACGGCCTTGGCATCGCGCCAAGCTGCGGTCCAGCCGAAACGCACGCCATGCATGCCTGCACGCCACCAGCCAACGCTCCAGCCTCCCAGCCGTCCGGGAATTCGACCGGCTGAACGACCTCCAGCGGCCGGCCCTCCGGATTGACCACGTCCGACTTGTCCACAGCCACGTAAGCCGTGAAACGCGACAAGACGTGGCTTTCGAGAGAAACCTGCACAATCCGGTCCATCAAAGCCTTGGCGTTACGAGTTCGTCCCGCGGCATACTCGTCCTCCAGATCCCGGACTTTCGCCCGGCCCCATACACTGTGCAGCAGATTCGCCGGCGCCGAACGTCCCGCGACCTCTTGCTGCCACGGACGCCCGGCGGCATCCAGAGCGTGGACTCGCACGCGAATCGAATCCCGCTGCCCGCGATGCCTGCCGAAGACCGTCAGCGGACGGTCCACGTACAGATCGGGAACGCGTTCCGGGGTGAGACTGCCGGCAACCAACTCGCCGTCGATTGCCTCCACGCGAACTTGCGTGAGCAAGGGCGTGCCGATCAGGCGGTGGATGCGGTCCATGGCCTCGTCCAGCCGGTCTTCCGATTCGACCAGTTCGCAGTCGCCCTGGCCCAAGTCCGCCAGCTTGCGGAGGAAGCCGGCATTCACGGCCCGGTCGATGCCGACCGTAAAGATCCGTGGCAGCGATTCCTGCCCGAACCGCCCCAAGCTGCGCAGGATCGCGTCCTCGCCGGTCACCTGGCCGTCGGTGATCAAGACCAGGATCGGGCGGTAAGAATCGGGTTGCCTCGGAAACAGTCCCAGTGCGGTCTGCAGGGCCGGTCCCAGTTCCGTTCCGCCCCGAGCATCCACCTTGCCCAGCCACTCCAACATCTGCCATCGCTGGCGATTGTTGCCGGCAACACAGCCGCTTGGCGCGTGCGGCGGTTGTTCGACAACCGAGTCAAACGCCACGACGGTGAACTGATCCTGGTCCAAGAGCGTGTCGATCATGCGGCCCAGCGCCCGCCGGGCGGCGACCATCTTCCAGCCGCTCATGCTGCCCGAGCGGTCCAGCACGAACACGACGCGCCGCGGCGCCGGCTTTTCCAGCCCTTGGCCCGCCGGTGGGAACAGCGTCAGCGCGAACGTCCCGTGTTGCTCGCCCGTTGCCGCGTGGCAGTGCAGCGACGTGGCGAGCGATTCCCGCGCCACAGGGTATCGCAGAATGAAGTCTCGATTCAGCCGCTCACCGGGCCGCAGCACGACGGTCCAGGGCGGGCCTTCGGCCGTCACCACGCTGTGCAGGCTGCTGCGAATCCGACGCGGCCAATCTGTATCGGCGGCAGTGACGGTGGCGGGGTCCAACTCGACCTTCAATGACAGCGAGACCGGATTGGGAAACCCTGGCAGCAGGACCGGCGGCGTCACCCGCGATGCATCCGGCACCTGATCCGTGTCCGGAGTCGTGCCTGCGCCCACGGACGGACCGTCCAGGGGAATGCCGGGCGTGTATCGGGGCGCGACAACCAACGGAAAGCAAAACGTCGCCTCGCCGTCCGAAACGGGCACCGGCCCGACCAAGGTCAGTTCCACCACGGCCTCCTCGTGCGGCGGGAGATTGCCCACGCGCAGATGGAACACGCCGCTCCGCTCCTCCTCGGCGATGGCCGCACGATGGCCGCGCGCGATGGCCGCATCGTATTCTTTTCGGGCTTGGCCACGCTCTTTCAGTTCACCATCCACCGTTCGCCCGGCGACTTGCATACGAAAGCTGGTGACGGCGGCTCGATCCGGCAAGGGAAAGATGTAGGTCGCTTCCAACGGCTCGTCGAGCGCGTTGCGGAACGTCTGCCGGACGCGAGTTTCCGCGATCCGTCCGGCGATCCGGGCTTCGACGTCCAAGGCGGTCAGCGGCAATCGGCCGCGTTCGGTCTCCAATGCTCCAAAGCCGGCCTCGTGGTCCACGGCGTCTGACACAAGCGCCTCGTCCATCACAACGTCCACGTCACGATACATGGTCATCTCCTTGGTTCATTGTGTTTTGGCGATGGCCCAGGTCGTGGCCATCTTCTTCGATGATGCCGCCCTCCGCGATGATTCCGGCCTCGGCCAGGGCCGCAAGCAGTCCGTCGAGCGCAGGTCGGATCGCATGCAGTGCGGCGGTCTCAGGCGGCTTCCCCGATCGACCTTCGACGATCAGGGATACGCCTGAGGCCAGCGGCAGGACAACGGCCGGCCTTGCCGCAACGGCGACAGCGGAGGCAGCGCGGTCTTGCCTGTACGCCGTCGCCGGTTCCGCCGCCCAGAATCGGGCTCGAACCGCAACTGCCGGGGCCGCCTCGGCGGCGGGACTGGAATCGGCGGATTTCAACAAGTCGTCGGGCGATGCCGGCACTGTCCGCTGGGTCTGCTGGGCCGCCGCCGTTTCCCAGAACCCGGCTGGCAGAGCCGCCCATCGCTTCAGGCTGCTGGTATCCGCGCCGGCGATGTTCTTCTGGATGTCCACCAGCGACATGCCGCGGGCCTGCAGGCGCTTGACGGCCACGATTTGCAGCAGGTGGCGCCGGCCGTAGTAGGCCGTCCGGCCCCGCATTTCCACGGGCCGATCCAGGACTCCGATGGTCGTGTAATAGCGGATCGTCCGTGCGTCGGGCACCTCCCGCACACGTCCCGAAGTCTGCCCCTCATACGGGGCCGCGTTCAGGGCCTGTCCCGCCAATTCCACCAGTTCTTCCAGTCTCCATCGTTCGTTCATGCCCGGATTATAACGCTGTCAAATAACACTGTCAATATCGGGGCGTGCAAAATTTCGCCCTCCGTTGGACGGTCTAGCTGCGGCGAAATGGTCGCGTGCTCACCGGTCCCAGTTCTCGCGTTTTCCCGTCTGGTAGATGTCCTCGACCTGGGCTTCGCTGATGCCGTTTCCGCTGGCGAGCTTCCGCACCAGTCCCTGGCGCGCTTCCTCACGGCTCTTGCGCAGCCTGGCCGCGGCTTCGTGCTGCCCCGCCTGCTCCATACTGTCCGCGTGCTTGGCCGACATCTCGGTCAATCGTTCGTACGAGGCCAGCGCGCGGTAGATCGACTTGCGCTGCGCGTCATTCAACTCGCCCGGCTTGGCGGGTGCGGGAGCGACCGGCGGGGCGGATTCCGGGGCCGTCAGGTCCGGCGGCGGAGAAGCGGGCGGTGGCGGGAAACTGGGCGGCGTCACCGGTTGGGTGGGAGGCGGGGCGAAGGCGGGTGGCATCGCGGGCGGGGCGGGGGCCGGCGCTGCGGCCCGCGTCAACTGAAACGAGGAGAAGAACTGCTGCAAATCGCTCTCCGGCTTGGTGCCTTTCGGACCGATGAACATGAGTTGGTACTGTGTGGCCCCGGCTCGAACCAACTGCATCCGGCCGCAGAAGGCTTGGCCATCCTTCGTGCCCTCGAAGTCGGACTCCACAGCGGGGCTACCCGCTACCGTCAAGTTACGTGAGGACACCACTTGCCCGTTGACGTTGCGCAGCCCTTCCTGCATCGATGCATCCAACGTTGCCTGCCAGGAGCCCCCCGGGGGCGTATTGACGTGCGAGGCGATGTAAGCGCCGTCGCGATTCAGGTCGACCATCGCGATCGACACGGTGACGACGCCGATTGGACTGACCATGGGCTGCGAGCGCAATTGGGGCGTTCCAGGCAGGGAAATCGAGTATCCGCCGGTCGGCGAAGTGTACGTCTGCCACTTTCCGCCGCCCGGTTGGGCTCCGGCGCTGCGGGCCGCCGCCCTGCGAGCCGCTTCGCGCGCGGCCTGCACCGCCGGCAGCAACAACGCCAAGAGCAAAGCCAGACCCACGACGCTCGCCAGGACCACGCCGCCCACGATCAGCCCGATCTTCAGACCGGGCGGCATTCCGCCGCCTCCCGACTTCTTTGGCCGCGCCGTCGCGTAGGTCGCCGGGGTCGACAGGACGGAACGGGCGGGTGTCCGCACAGGTGCCCTGAAATCCGTGTGCGGCTGGAGGCCCAGACCCAGCGGATCGTCGTCCGCAGGTACGGTCGGCGCGGCTTGGGGCACCCGCAACGCCCCGCCGCACGCCGGGCACTTGACCACCTTGCCGGCCAATTCCGGAATCGCCAGAAACGCTTTGCCGCAAGAGCACGTGGCACGAATGGACATGGGAGGACGATTCTCCGGGGACGAGTGGTTCCACGGCTGCGATTGTACGCTGGAGTCCAGGCTCACGGCAAGACACCAGGTCCAGAACGGGCCCCATCCATGTCGCTGTTGTAAGGCGATCCCATCGCACGCCAACGTTCGACCTGTGGCCGTTCATCCACGTGAGCAGCGAATCGAAGCGCCGCGCGGAGACGCCGGAATCGCCGGAGTTGGCAGCCGCTGCTCGTTGCGACGTAGTTCCCTACGACCGAAACCCTGGTACAATAGCGGCCTGCACTTCGAGATTATCGGCCAAATCAGCAACGTCGAAACGATTGCGGCGGGCCGCGGCATCCGCACGTTGTCTGAAATCCGGGAGCGATACGGGCCTGGTCGATAACGCAAACTCCAAACGGGGATTCCGCAGCGGTCTCTGGTGTTGCTTCACAGGTTGAATTGCTGCCAAGCAGCCGAAGTCCACACTGCTCACACTGAGTCGCCCCCCGTGGCGGCTGGAACGGCTTGCCGTTACAGTGGGATCATTCGACCGCGATCGAGCATGGGCCTGTTGTCAGTAAGGAAAGGATCTGCCATGGGTAACCTCTTATCGTTGCGAAATCCCGGTTTGGCTCAATCGCTGCGCTGGGTCGCCTGGGTCGGCTTTTTCGTCTTGGGTTTGGCGCGGGCCGGGGCTGCCGAGCCGCTGTTCTTCATCCAGCTCAGCGACCCGCAGTTCGGGATGTACACCGCGAATGCGGACATGCAGCAGGAGACGGCCAATTTCGAGTTTGCCATCGCTACGGTCAACCGGCTCAAACCGGCCTTTGTGGTCGTCACGGGCGACCTGGTGAACAAGGGCGGCGACAAGACACAGGCGGACGAGTACCTGAGGATCGCCGCCAAGCTCGATCCTGCCATCCCGCTGTACCAACTGCCGGGCAACCACGACATCGGCAACGAACCGACGGCGGAGAGCATCGCAGCGTACGTAGCCCGGTTCGGTCCGGACCATTACACCTTCCGCTGCGGTCCCCTGGTGGGGCTGGTGCTCAATTCCGGGCTCATTCACTCCCCCAAAGCTGTCGCGCAGGAGGCGGAACAACAGGACGCTTGGCTGAAAGCCGAACTGGAGAAAGCCAAGCAGGAAGGGGTGCGTCATGCGATCGTCTTCCAGCACCACCCCTGGTTCATGGCGAGCATCGACGAGCCGGCGGGATACCATAACTTGCCCGCTTCGAAGCGGCGGCCGTACCTCGATTTGTTCCAGCAGTTTGGCGTGACGCACGTCTTCGCCGGCCACCACCATGCCAACGCCACGGCGAAGTATGATTCCCTGGAGATCGTCACCACCGGGGCGATCGGCAAGCCGTTGCGGAAGGACGTTTCCGGAATGCGGATTGTCATTGTCCGTGATACGGGTATCGAGCACCGGTTCTACCACCTGGGCGAGATCCCCGACCGGATTGTACTGACGCCGTAAACGACTCCATCCGCATCCTTTCCGCGTTCCTCGCCGCCGTCGCGCGTTAGGCCGCGGCCGGCGTCATCGCTGTACGGCCAGGGCGGAGCCCAGGGTGACGCCGGGGGCGGGCAGCGCGCTGGCCCCCATCAGGAACTCGTCGATGGCGCGGGCGGCGGCGCGGCCTTCGTTGATGGCCCACACGACCAGCGATTGGCCGCGGCGGCAGTCGCCGGCGGCAAACACACCGGGGACGTTGGTGGCGTAGCGGCCGTGAGTGGCTTGGTAGTTGCCGCGCGCGTCGTATTCCAGGCCCAGCAGATCGGTGGCCGAGTGTTCCGGTCCCAGAAAGCCCATCGACAGCAGCACCAGGTCCGCGCGCCAGATGCGGGTCGTGCCGTGGACTTCGCTGAAGGGCGCGCCGTCCCTGGGCTTGGACCAATCCACCGTCACCGTGCGGACGCCGGCGACTTGGCCGCTGCCATCGTCGATGAACTCCTTGGTCAACACGCTGTAGGTCCGAGGATCGTGGCCGAACTTGGCCGCGTACTCGTCGTGCGAGTAGTCCATGCGGAAGATCTTGGGCCAGAGCGGCCAGGAGTTGTCCGGGGCGCGCTGCTTGGGCGGCATCGGCAGCAGCTCGAAGTTGACCACGCTGCGGGCGCCGTGCCGCAAGGAAGTGCCCACACAATCCGCCCCCGTGTCGCCGCCGCCGATGACGATCACGTCCTGGTCCGCGGCGCTCCAATAGACGCCGTCGCCCCGTTGCGAGTCCAACAAGCTCTTGGTGTTGCGAGTCAGGAAGTCCATCGCGAAGTGAATGCCCTTCAGCTGCCGGCCGGGAAGCGGCAAGTCGCGGGGCACGGTCGCGCCGGTGGCCAGCAACAGCGCGTCGCATTGCTGCAGCAAGTCCCGCGGATCGACGAACCGGGTTTCTTCGCGGTGCTCCTCCATGATGCGGGTCATGTGACCTGCAGGAAAATCTTCCCGGCGGCCGACGTGCGTCCGCGTGATGAACTGGACGCCTTCGTCGCGGAGCAGCTGGATGCGGCGCTCGACGATCGCCTTGTCCAGCTTCATGTTCGGGATGCCGTACATCAGCAGGCCGCCGATACGATCAGCCCGCTCGAACACGCTTACCTGATGCCCGACCTTGTTCAGCTGGGCGGCTGCCGCCAGGCCGGCAGGGCCGGAGCCGACGATGGCCACCTTCTTGCCCGTCCGAGTCTGGGGCGGATGGGGCTGGACCCAGCCCTCGGCAAAGCCGCGGTCGGCGATCGCGTTCTCGATGTTCTTGATCGTCACGGGCGGGTCGTTGATGCCCAGCACGCAGGCGCCTTCGCAGGGCGCGGGACAGACGCGGCCGGTGAATTCCGGGAAGTTGTTCGTCTTGTGCAGGCGGTCCAGCGCATCCCGCCAGCGGCCGCGATAAATCAGGTCGTTCCATTCCGGGATCAGGTTGTCGATCGGGCAGCCGCTGTTGGACATGCAAAAGGGAACGCCGCAGTCCATGCAGCGGGCGCCCTGCGTGCGCAGGTGGTCTTCGGCCGGTTCCGTGTAGATCTCGTCGAAGTCCGCGACCCGTTCCGCGGGCGAACGGTAGGGAACAGCTTTGCGCGGGTACTCTTTGAAACCTGTGGGCTTTCCCATGAAGTCTTGATTCCTGGGTGGTGATCCTTGGCGATGGCCGGGGCTTGTGTAACGGCAAGCTGAAGGCGTCTACGGCACGAACCAAGCCGACGCCTTCGGCTTGACCTTAACCGGCGCGGCCTTCGGCCGCAACCACTGTGTGCTTTCGTCAGACGAGAGCGAATAGTGAATACTGAATGAGGAATACTGAAGTCAGAATGGGCCGACATCGGAGGATTCTGCCTTCTGTATTCAGTCTTCAGTATTCGCCATTCATTACCCTCCCCCACGATTCTTGCTCGGCCAGCAACAAATCGCGAACTAGTAGTACGAGCCGATGCCCGCCGGCTTACCGGGCGGCGAACTCTTCGCGGACGGGCGCCTCCTCTTCCTCCTCGTGGGCGCGGCGGTCCATCAGCACCCGCTTGTAGTCGATCGGCATGACCTTGACGAACTGTTGGCGAATGATCGTCATCCACTCGTCCAGCACCCGCTCGGCGACCTTCGACCCGGTATAGGTCTGGTGCATTTCGATCATCTCCAACAACTCGCCGATGTCCTCTTCGGCTTCCACGCGTTCCAACTCGACGGTGCCCAAATTGCACTTGGTGGCGAAATCGCCGACAGGATCCCAGACGTAGGCGACGCCGCCCGACATGCCGGCCGCGAAATTCCGGCCGGTGGGTCCGAGGATGATCGCGCGGCCGCCGGTCATGTATTCGCAGCCGTGGTCGCCGACGCCCTCGATCACGGCCCACGCGCCGCTGTTGCGGACACAGAACCGTTCGGCGGCGCGGCCGCGGAAGAAGGCCCGGCCGTCCGTCGCGCCGTACAAAACCACGTTGCCCACCAGGATATTGTCCTCGGCGGCAAACGTGCTTTCCGCGGGCGGATAAACAATCAACTTGCCGCCGGACAAGCCCTTGCCGGTGTAGTCGTTGGCGTCGCCCTCCAGTTCCAACGTGATGCCGCCGGCCAGGAACGCTGCAAAGCTCTGCCCGGCGGAACCGGTGAACTTGATGTGAATCGTGTCGTCCGGCAGTCCCTGCTCGCCCCATCGCTTGACGACTTCGTGGCTGAGGATCGTTCCCACCGTGCGATGCGTGTTGAGGATCGGCAGCGCGATCTTGACCGCCTCGCCGCGGATCAGGCCCCGAGCAGTCAGCTTCAAAAGATGCGTGTTGTCCAGCGCACGATCCAGCCGGTGGTCTTGCGGAATCGTACGGCGGACCGAGACCAGGTCGTGGGGCCGCCGAGCGAAAGCCAGAATGGGGCGCAGGTCCAGGCCGTCCGTCTTCCAGTGCCGGATGGCGTCTTCCGGCTCCAGGCAATCGACGCGGCCGATCATGTCGTCCATCTTGCGAAAGCCCAACTGGGCCATGATCTGGCGGGCCTCCTCGGCGACCATGAACAAGTAGTTGATGACGTACTCCGGCTTGCCGCTGAATTTGCGCCGTAACACCGGGTCCTGGGTGGCCACGCCCACCGGGCAGGTGTTCAGATGGCATTTGCGCATCATGACGCAGCCCAGCGTGATCAGGGGGGCGGTGGCGAAGGCCATCTCTTCCGCGCCCAGCAGGGCGGCGATCACCACGTCGCGGCCCGTGCGGATGCCGCCGTCCGTCTGCAGCACGACGCGGCTGCGGAGGTCGTTCAGCACCAGCGTCTGGTGCGCCTCGGCGATGCCCAACTCCCAGGGCAGGCCCGCGTGCTTGATGCTGGTCAGCGGCGACGCGCCGGTGCCGCCGGAATCGCCGGAGACGGTGATGTGCTCGGCGTGCGCCTTGGCCACGCCGGCCGCGACCGTGCCCACCCCGACCTCGGAGACCAGCTTGACGCTGATCCGGGCCGACGGGTTGGCGTTTTTCAAGTCGTAGATCAGCTGGGCGAGATCCTCGATCGAGTAGATGTCGTGGTGCGGCGGGGGGCTGATCAGGCCCACCCCGGGCGTCGAGTAGCGGATGCGGGCGATGTGGTCGTCCACCTTGCGCCCCGGCAACTCGCCGCCCTCGCCCGGCTTGGCGCCCTGGGCCATTTTGATCTGCAGTTCGTCGGCATTGGTCAAGTACCAGGCGGTCACGCCGAACCGGCCCGAGGCCACTTGTTTGATGGCGGAACGTTTCGAATCGCCGTTGGGCAGCGGCTTGAACCGCGCCGGATCCTCGCCGCCTTCGCCCGTGTTGCTCCGCCCGCCGATGCGGTTCATGGCCACAGCCAAGCTCTCGTGAGCCTCGGCGGAGATGGAACCGAAACTCATGGCCCCCGTGCAGAAACGCTTGACGATGTCCGCGGCCGGTTCCACCTCGTCCAGCGGCAGCGGATCGCCGTTAGCCCCCAACCGGAACCGCAGCAAGCCGCGCAGCGTACAGCGGGCGCGGGCATCCTCGTTCAGGAGTTTGGCGAACCGCCAATAGGCGTCACGGTCGCCCGTCCGGGCCGCGACCTGCAGGTTGGCGATCGCGTCCGGGCTCCAAGCGTGCCGTTCGCCCTCGGCCCGCCAGTGAAACTCGCCCAGATTGGGCAGCACCGGCAACCGCTCGTCGGCCAGGCGGGGGTAGCCCAGCGCATGACGCCGCAGCGATTCCTCGGCCAGCGTCTTCAGCCCCACGCCCTGGATGCGGCTGGCCGTGCCCACGAAACACAAGTCGATCACTTCGCGGTTCAGCCCGACGGCCTCGAAGATCTGCGCTCCCTTGTAGGACTGCAGCGTCGAGATGCCCATCTTGGCCATCACCTTGAGGATGCCTTTGGCGACTCCCATCCGGTAAGCGGAAACCACCTTCGCATCGTCGGGAAATTCGGCGGCGTCCAGCAATCCGTCCGCGCGGGCTTGCCACAACGCCTCAAACGCCAGGTACGGATTGATCGCATCGGCGCCGTAGCCGACCAGCAGGCAGTGATGGTGGACTTCGCGGGCCTCGCCCGTTTCCAGCACCAGCCCGATCCGCGTCCGTTTGGCCTGCCGCACCAGGTGATGATGCACCGCGCCGCAGGCCAGCAGCGAACTGACCGGCACGCGCTCGGCGGACATGGCCCGGTCCGAGAGTACGACCAGGCTGTAGCCCTCGTCGATGGCCGCTTCGGCTGCGGTGCAAATTCGCAGGATCGCCTCCCGCATGCCGTCCGGCCCGGCGCTGAGCGGAAACGTGATGTCGATCGTCCGGGTTCTCCAGCCGCGGTGATCCATCTCCTTGATGGCGGCCAAATCTTCGTTGGTCAAAATCGCATGCGGCACCAGCAGCCGTTGGCAATGCTGCTCGGTCGTCTCCAGCAGGTTCCGCTCGGGACCGATATAGCACTCCAGCGACATGATGATCTCTTCGCGAATCGAATCGATCGGCGGGTTGGTCACCTGGGCGAACAGCTGTTTGAAATAGTCGTACACCAGCCGCGGCTGGTCGCTCAAACAGGCCAGCGCCGAATCGTTGCCCATCGAGCCCACGGGATCTCGCTTCTGCTGGACCAGCGGCAGCAGCATGAATTGCATCGTCTCGGTTGTGTAGCCGAACGCCTGCAACCGCTGCAGCAGTGTATCGGGGTCGAACCTCGCCGCGGCTTCCCGGCGCGGCAGGTCCTTCAGTTCGATCCGGTTTTCGCGCAGCCACTGGGCATACGGCCGGCGGTTGGCGAAATCGTTCTTCAGCTCCTCGTCGGGGATCAGCCGGCCTTGCTCGAAGTCCACCAGAAACATGCGTCCCGGCTGCAGGCGGCCCTTGGCCTTGATGTTCTGGGGATCCACCGCCAGCACGCCCACTTCGCTGGCCATGATCACGCGGTCGTCGTGCGTCAGGTAGTAGCGGCTGGGCCGCAAGCCGTTGCGGTCCAGCACCGCGCCGATGTAGCGGCCGTCGGTAAAGGTGATCGAGGCCGGGCCGTCCCAGGGCTCCATCACGGCCGAATGGTACTCGTAAAAGGCCCGTTTGTTCTCCGGCATCGTGTCGTGCTTCTGCCAGGCTTCCGGGATCATCATCATGATCGCTTCCTGCAGCGAGCGGCCGGACATCAGCAGGAATTCCAGCACGTTGTCGAAACTGCCGGAATCGGAACAGCCGGGTTCCGCGATCGGGAACAGCTTGGGCAAGTCGTCGCCGAACAGGCCGCCGGCCACGACGCCTTCGCGGGCCCGCATCCAATTCAGATTGCCCTGCAGCGTGTTGATCTCGCCGTTGTGGCTCATGAAGCGGAGCGGCTGAGCGCGATCCCAACTGGGGAACGTGTTCGTCGAGAACCGCGAGTGCACCATCGCCAGGTGCGTCAGGTAGCTGTCGTCCGCCAGGTCGGGATAGAACAGCATCAGTTGGTCGGCCATCAGCATGCCTTTGTAGATGATGACCTTGGTCGACAGGCTGCAGACGTAGAACATCGCCGCCTGCTTCAGCCGGCGGTCGCTGCGAAGTTCATGGCTGGCCCGCTTGCGGATCACGTACAACTGCCGCTCGAAGGCGTC
>CAYPGE010000081.1:0-24849 GCA_964409865.1 uncultured Pirellulaceae bacterium | reverse complement strand
GATCCTCGCCTGGCACGATCCGGCGGCCCCGGACGCGCGGCCGCTGTTGGTGGGCGGCGCGGTCGTCACCGGTTGGAAGAAGACCGCCTTCAACGGCCGGGCGGACGTTTGGGAGGCCGATCTGAAACCGCTGGAACTTACGGTTCCTTTCCGGCAGGTGTATCTAAACGGCAAACGGCTCACCTGGGCCCGCTATCCCAACGAGGATCCGGCCAGGCCCTATTCCGGTGGTTGGGCCTACGTGGACGGCGTCCGCCCGCCCATGTACCAGGACATCGAGGGCGAGCGCACGGACACGGTGGTGTTGAGAGCCAAGGACGCACGGCAGTGGTCGCGGCCGCAGGACGGGGAAGTCTGCATCTTTCCCCGCTACAACTGGTGGAACCGCATCGAGAAGATCGCGGCCTATGATCCACCGACCCGCACCATCACGCTCGCCAAGAAAATGCAGTACGCGGCTCGCCCCGAAGACCGGTTCTGCGTCATGGGCTTGCGGGAGGAGTTGGACGCGCCCGGCGAATGGTTCCAGGACGTGGAAAATCAGAAGCTGTATCTAATCCCGCCCGCCGGCGCGGATCTGATGAGGGACGTGGTGACCGTCCCCACGGTGAACAATATCCTGGAGTTCAATCGAACCCACCACGTCCGCGTCCGTGGGCTGGAAATGAGCTGCGCCGAGCAGTGTGCGATTCGCTTCTCCGATTGCGATTACGCGGTGGTCGAGAAGTGTTCGATCCACGACTTGGGCTACTTCCACGGTTCTGCCGTTTCCCTGGACCGCGGCACGCATGGCGCGGTCCGCGGTTGCGACATCTGGAACATCGGCGGGCATGGGATCTCGCTCAGCGGCGGCAATCAGGTCAAGCTGGAGCGTTGCGAGCACGTGGTCGACAACTGCTACATCCACCACGTCGGACAGTTCAACCGGCATGACATCGGGGTGATGCTCAGCGGCGTCGGCATCCGCGTCTCGCACAATTTGATTCACGACATGCCGCGCTGCGGCATCTTCCACGGCGGGGCACTGCACACCCTGGAATACAACCGCATCCGCCATTGCAACCTGGAAATGGAGGACACGGGGTGTACCTACACCGGCGGCTGGACCGGCGGCTGGCACACCGTCCGTTACAACCACTGCAGCGACAGCATCGGGTTCGACAATCACGGCCGGTTTTTCGTCTTCGCCTGGGGCATTTATCTGGATGAAAGCGGCTGCGGCAACGACGTCTACGGCAACATCGTCGAGCGCTGCCAGGTCGGCGCCATGCACCTGCACAACGCGCGGGAAAACCACATCTACAACAACATCTTCGTCAACAACGCGGGACCCCAAGGCAAGACCCACCAGCTGTCGCTGCAGACCTGGAACGATTCCCCCAGCGGCGTCTTCTTGCGCGACCGGCAGCCGAAGATGCTCAAGGACTACGAGCGGCTGATGACCAATCCCGCGTGGGCGGCGATGCGCGGCATGCACGTATCGCCGGCCGATCCCTTCCTGCCCGACGGCACGATCATGCGGGGCAACGTCATTACGCGGAACATCTTCTACTACCCCAGCCAGCCGGAGTCGCGCTACATCCGCGAGAACGGCGTCAACCTCCAGCACAACACCATCGACTTGAACGTCGTTTGGAACGGCGGGACCGTGCCTGTGAAAACGGGCCGGCAGGCCTTCAAGAAGTCGCTCGCCGACCTGACCGACAAGATCCCGAATGCCGATTTCTCGCAGCGTCTGGCGGCAGAGCAACTCGTCCAGGCCCCCGACCGCACCGTGGCTGCCGACTGGCGCTGGTACCACAAGACCTTCCCGGACCTGCAAGCCGAGGTCATCACGAAGGAGGGCAAGAGTGCTTTGCGCCTGCCCGGCGCGTTCAACAAGGAAAAGAAATACATCCAGAACACTTGCGTCCGATCGACTCCCTTTCCGCTGGCCCCCGGCAAGCACTACCGCCTGACCTTCCAACTGCGCCACGAGAATGCAACCGGTGAGCTGGTCGCCCGTTTCGTTTGCGAGAGCCAGGGCCTGTGGAAGGCATTCGGCTCGCGAGGGTTCCTGAAACGTTCGGACATGTCGGATATCACCAAGGCGACCGAGGGCATCCCATGCCAGACCGCGTTTTATCTGCCGAAGGCGGGTGAGCCCGATTACGACGCCCGCGTGACCGAGTTGACGCTCCAGTTCCAGTTCAACTCCAGCCAGGGCTGGGCCGAGATCAGCGACCTGCGCCTGGACGAAGTGGAGCCGGCCACGGAATGGGAGGCCTGGCAGATGGCGGGGGCGGACGCCCATTCGGTCGTGGCGGATCCGCTGTTCGTCGACGCCGAACACGGCGACTTCACGCTCAAACCGGAATCCCCTGCACGGAAGCTCGGCTTCGAGCCGATCTCCTTCCGCGACATCGGCCCCTATCAAGACGACGCCCGCGCGACCTGGCCGATTCGGGAAGCCGTGGGCGTGCGGGAAAATCCGCAATGGCTCCAGCCTGACCCGATGGACAAATCGTGATCGCACGCCAAGCGGCCTGCACGATCCGTGTCAGACCGGCTGGGGCGGCCTCGTTCTCGCCGCGCCGTGCGAAACCTGGTACAATCACCTCGCGTCATGGAGATCTCCCGCGCAGGCGAATTCACGGTATCACCCTACGAAAGGACGGAAAGATGAAGAGAATCATGACTGGAATCACAGGCCTGTTGGCACTGGCCACGTGCGTCTCCGCCGGGCAGCCGTCGCCGCTGAATGAACGCCAGGCGCGGCCGTCGCCGGAGTGGGTGACGGGCGGGGTGATGTACCAGATCCAGCCGCGGGCCTTCACGCCGGAGGGGACGCTGCGGGCCGCGACGGCGCGACTGCCGCATGTGGCCGAGATGGGAGCCGATATCATCTACCTCTGCCCGGTCTTTGTGTCGGACGACGATCCGGACCCCAAGGGCTGGAGTCCGCGCCAGAGGAAATCCGGGCTGAACAACCCGCGGAATATGTACCGCATGAAGGACTACTACCACGTCGATCCGGAGTACGGCACGGACGACGACCTGAAGGCGTTCATCGCCGAGGCGCACCGGCGGGGGATGCGCGTGCTGCTGGACATGGTCTACCTGCACTGCGGCCCCAACGCGGTGTTCCTTGACGAGCATCCGGACTTCGTCAAGCGGGACCAAGCTGGCAAGATCGTCACCGCGGCCTGGGGCTTCCCGGCCATCAACATCGCTAATCCCGAACTCCGCAAGTACCTGTGGAAGAACATGGAGTACTGGGTCCGCGACTTCGGCGCCGACGGGTTCCGCTGCGACGTCTCGGACGGCATCCCGCTGGATTTCTGGGAGACGGCGCGCGAGCGATTAGAAAAAATCCGTCCCGGTCAAATCTGCATGCTGGCCGAGGGCACTCGGCGCGAGGATCAGCTGAAGGCCTTCGACCTGGATTACGGCTGGGGGTTCAAGTGGGACGACGCGGCGGGCATCCGGAAGCAATGGGAGAAGATGCGGGACGAACGGCCCCGCGGCGGAGCAAGGTTCATTCGCTTCATCGACAACCACGACATCGCCAACGACGCGTATGACAACCGTCTCGACAAGGCGTGGGGAACCGCGCGAGTGAACGCCACGCTGGTCGCACTCTTCACACTCGACGGCGTGCCGTTCCTGTACAACGGGCAGGAAGTCGCCGACACGGCTCGCCACAGCATCTTCGGGCGGTTGCCGATCGACTGGGCCAGCGGCGAGACGCCCACGGGCCAGGCGCGTTTTGCGTTCTGCCAGCAGCTGTGCACACTGCGTCACGCCGAGCGGGCGCTGACACACGGGTCGCTCGAGTGGCTTGACAACGACGCGCCCGACGCCGTGTTGTCCTTCCTGCGGACACTTGACAACGAGCAGATTCTGACGGTCGTGAACCTCAAGGGGCAGCAGGCCCGCGTCCAGATCGCCGTGCCGCCGAGCGCGACGGCGGCGTTCCGAGCGCTGCTCGCCCAAGGCGCCAAAGAGGAAGCGACGAACGGCGGGAGAAAGGTCTTCGTGCTGGACGGCCACGGCTTCTTCGTGGGCAAGCGGTGAAGGAACCATCGCCTGAAGGAGAAGCAGTTCCGACACCCGGTCGTAGTCCGGGAACAGGACCTCCAAATCGCCGCCGCACAAATCAGGGTCGCGGTCATGAATCACTCTCTCGCCGTCTCTTCACGCCATCTCTCCGTCAGCTTCTGCTCTCTTCCTGTACGCAAATCGGTGAGCCTGAGCCCTGCGCCGCTCGGTCGCCGCTCACGTTTGGTTGCCGGCCGGCGCGAAGCGGCCTTGTTTGCGGCCCATCCACAGGGACGTGACGGCGAACCAGACGACCGTGGCGAAGACCATCCACAGTTTCACGCGGTCCAGATCCATGTCGCCGGTGAGGAACAGCAGCGAGGGCAACAGGGTGGCGGCGCAGGCGATCCAGGAAATGGTTTGCACGACGGTGCGCATGGCTCGGGTGACCTCATGAACCGGCGGGCGGTTCGGCCCGCGGGGACGGCTGAACCTCTCGCTGGTAGACCTTGCTCAGGATGACGTACAGCGCGGCCGCGACGAACCAGCCGGGGAGGCTGACGAAGAAGATCTGCACGCCGGCAAACTGGACCAACAGATAGCACGTGCCCAGCGTCAGAAACCACGTCAGGCCCGCCGCCCAGTTGAAATGCCGGCCGCTCAATTCGGCATAGTCGCTGTGCAAGCCGAACTTGCGGATCAGCCAGAAGTCGACGAAGATCACGGCGCCCATCGGCATCAGCAACATGCCGTACAGGGCCACGAAATCCAGCAGCTTCATGGCGATCGCCGGGAACATGCCGGCGATGGCCGCCACGCCCCCCGTGGCCAGGGTCACCACGAACCGCGAGGTCTTGGGCGTGATCGCCTGAAATGCTAAACCGGCGCGGTAGATGGTCGGGTTGGCCGTAGTCCAGCCGGCAATCACGACGCAAATCAAACCAGCCACGCCGCACGCCCGATAGGCCAGCGGGCCGGGCAGCACGTCCGTGTTGTTGGGGTCCACGTGCAGTTGGTACGCGTACAGGATCGAGGCGGCGATCCAAGCGAGGAAATGCCCCAGGTACATCCCGGACGCCGACGCCATGCCGTACCACGACTTGCGGGCAAAACGAAATACGCTCAGGTCCGACATGCCCACGTGCATGGCCATGTTGCAGAACCAGGCAAAGAACGTGACGTGCCAGAAGGTGAACTTGACGCGCCCGGGTTGCGGTGCATCGCCCTTCCAAATCACCGTGGATGCCAACTGCCAGAAATCGTCGAACGACCGCACCTGGGTATCCGTGACGTCCATGAACTGGCGGAAGCCGACGATTCCAAAGGCGACGAACACCACGACCATCCAGGGCGCGGCAATGTTGGCGATTTTGGCGACCGTTTCATAGCCGTAGGCGGCCACGACGGCAATCGCGGCGCCGACGCCCAACACGGCCAAGACCCAGCCGAGGCTGTTGGGGTAGACGTCGTTCAGACCCGGCATGGGGAAGTCGATCCAGACGCCGACCGCGGTGGCGGACACGGTCACCATCGCCCCGGCCAGAAAACAGAACATCACGCCGTTGGCCAGGTTGTACAGCGTGACCAGTTGGCGGCCGCAGATTTTTTCCAGCTGGTAGTACAACGTCAGCCGCCGCCGCGTGGCGATCGGCGCGGTCAGGCAGGTCCAGCTGAGCACGGCCAGCAGGTTCCCGAGCAGCAGGCCGACGATCACGTCGAAAGCGCTAACCCCATACGCCACGAACAAGGGCCCGATCATCAATTCGGTGCCCGCCGTGTGCTCGCCGGCGTACATGCCGATGAAGCTCCTGAAGCCCAACTGGGCCCGCGGCGGGACGGGCTCGCGCTCGAATTCGCTCGGCCCTTGGAGTTCGTCGTCGGTCATGGTTCACCTAACGCAAGGTAGAACGGATTCTTATCCGTTCGGAACGGAATCAATTCCGTTCTACGGTCGGCGCGTCCTTCGAACCAAGTCGTCAATGCCCCGCTGGCGTCGCCTTCAGGTAGTTTCCATAGCCCACGATCATCGTGGACAAGACCAGCACGGCCAGGCCGATGGTGATCAGCACGTGCGTCCGCTTGCTGCTGCCTTTCCACTCGTGCAGCGCCACGCCCCACAGGGTGCTGAAGATGATGATGCTGGCCATGTGCAGCGTCCAACTGGCGAAACCGAAATCGCCCATCTGCGTTTCGCCCATCGTGTAGAAGAAGAACTGGAAGTACCAGGTGGTCCCGGCCAGGGCGGAGAAGAAAAAGTTCCTCAGCAGAGGCACGCGGTTGTCGACAGCTGCCTGAGCGCCACGGGGAGCGTGTACGACGACTTCTTCGCTGGGCGCATCCAAGGCCGTTTCGATGATCGTCTCGTCTTCGCGCTGGGGCGGCTCCTGCCTCAGCGTCGGTGAGAAGTACTGATACCCCGTCTTGTTGCGAATGTTCAGCATGACGCACCAGACGAAGTTCGTCGTGAACCCGCCCAGCAGCACCACGATCAACTTGGGCAGCCCGGTCCACAGTGTGCTGGTGCCGGCCGCGTCGGAAGCGACGCCGATCGGATTGCCCGCCGTGAGGGCGAACGAAAAGCAGGCGCTCATAATCCCGGAAAACGTCGCCACCAGGATGCCTTTGCCGAAGTTGAACTCGGCAATCGACTTCTTCTTCGCCTCCTCCGGCATCTCCTTTTCCTTGGTCAGGCCCGCCAGCGCCGCGATGCCGATGCCCAGCAAGCAGACCGCCACGCCCGCCAGCGTCACTTTGCCGGGAAACGACGCGGCGATCTGGACGATGTCTTCGGCGACCGGAATGTCCGGGACGAACAGCTTGAAGATCGGCGGCAACAGCGTGCCGAAAGCGGCACAGTACCCCAGCGCGACGCCCATGCCCAGCGACATGCCGAGGTACCGCATCGTGAGGCCGAACGTGAGCCCGCCGAACCCCCACATGGCTCCAAAGAAATACGTCCACCACAGCGTGGTCAACGATTGCTGACTCAGGACTCCCAGCACGTCGTTGGTCATCACGGTCGCCAGCACCCACGGGCAGATGATCCAACTGAAGAATCCGCCCACCAGCCAATAGACTTCCCAGGCCCACTTCCGAACGGCCTTGTAAGGCACATAGAAGCTGCCCGACGCCAAGCCGCCGAGCCAGTGAAAAACGACGCCGAGGAAAGGGTTGGGAGTCATGGGGGGTTCCGTAATCAGTAATCGGTGATCGGTAATCGGTGATCGGGTCTGGTTACGGGGCTCTGCCCCGTAACCCGCTGGCCGCGAGGCTCTGCCTCGCTTTGGGCCGGCAGAGCCGGCGAGTCAGGGCATTCCCAGGCGGAGCCTGGGAACGAGGCTTTCATGGGTTCCGTAATCGGTGATTGGTAATCGGTGATCGGGTCTGGTTACGGGGCTCTGCCCCGTAACCCGCTGGCCGCGAGGCTCTGCCTCGCTTTGGGCCGGCAGAGCCGGCGAGGCAGGGCGTTCCCAGGCGGAGCCTGGGAACGAGGCTTTCGCGCTCAACCGCGTTTGGCCAGCACGTCGGCTTCGTACTTGCGCACAGCTTCCAGCCACGCCAGGCCGACGGGGACACTGGCGGTGGCGCAGTAATGATCCCACACGGCGCCCAGCGGCAGCGTCTTGATTTCCTCAAACAGCGCCAAACGGCCGGTGTAGTCGCGACTCTGTTCCAGCTGGCGCAGCCGGTCGATCGGTTCCAGCAGGGCGCCCAGCAGAGCCTTGAGCATCGCACGGGTGCCGATCACCCAGGCCGCCACGCGGTTGATGCTGGCGTCGAAGTAATCCAGGCCGATGTGGACGCGCGGCAGGAACCCGCCTCGCACGATTTCTTCCGCGATCGCCCGCAGGTCGTCGCTGAGGATCACCACGTGGTCGCTGTCCCAGCGGATGCCGCGGCTGACGTGCAGCAGGATTTCCTGCAGGTACACGAGCACCGAGGAGATCTTGTCGGCGATCGTTTCCGTCGGGTGAAAATGCCCGGCGTCCAAACACAGCAACTTGCCGTTCTGCACGGCGTAGCCCAGGTAGAACTCGTGCGAGCCGGGCACGTAGGTCTCCGAGCCGATGCCGAACAGCTTGGCTTCGATCGCGTCCAGGTTATGCGCCGGATCGAGCGGTTCGGCGAAGATCTCGTCGAGCGAGCACTTCAGCCGATCGCGGGGCGATTTGCGATCGACCGTCACGTCCTTCATGCCGTCGGGAATCCAGACGTTGGTGACGCAGGGTGTGCCCAGTGCCTGGCCCATCGCCGCGCCGATCTTGCGGCAGGCGATGCCGTGTTCGACCCAGAAGCGACGAATGCCGTCGTCCTGGTGTGTCAGCGTCAAGCCGTCGGCCGCTTTGGGGTGCGCGAAGTAGGTGGGGTTGAAGTCCATGCCCATCCGCTTGGCCTTGGCCCAGTCGATCCAGCGCTGAAAATGGGCGGGCTGCAATTCGTTTCGCTCGACCCGCCGGCCGCCGGTCTCCGCATAGCAGGCGTGCAGGTTCAAGCGGTGCGTGCCGGGGATCATGGACAAGGCCAGGTCCAGGTCGGCCCGCAACTCGTCCGGCGTCCGCGCCTTGCCCAGGTAGTTGCCGGTCACCGCCAATCCGCCGCCCAACTCTTCGCCGGTCTTCTCAAAGCCGCCGACGTCGTCGCCTTGCCAGCAGTGCAGCGAAATCGGCACCCGCGACAAGGCGCTGAGCGCCGCTTCGACATCGACGCCGATCGCGGCGTAACGTTCTTTCGCCAGAGAATACGCTTGTTCCATCGGTTTCGTGGACTCTGCCATCGTCAACTCCCGTACCCGGATGAATCACTTGGTCAATGGGCATCACGAAGGAAGCAAGAAGTGTACCAGATTTCGGGGGCGGCCAATAAGCACCCGCGGACAAGTTTTCCTGAGAAAAGAAGACTCATCCGGGTTTTCCATAGATTTGCCAGACGATCAAAGACCCCAAGAACAGCACGACCAGCACGACCGCGACAATGGCCAGATTCAGCCAAGTATTCCCCGCCTTGATCTCCTTGATCTGAGCCTCCTGTTGTTTCTTCCGCTTGAATTCCACGCTGTCGCGGCGGCGCAGTTGAAACTGGGCCTGGCAATGCGGGCACAAGACCTCCTGGTCCAGCATCTCGACCGGCGTTTCCAACATCTCCTTGCACTGCGGGCAGGGAATGTGCAACAGTTCGGGCTCGCGCAGTTCGAAAGCCGGCGCCGGAGGCTGAGGTGGCAGGACGCTGGGGTGGCTGACTGCGCCTGGGCCGGCGCCGGGCGCATGGCCGGGTCCGACACCGGGAAACGGCTGGAACGTAGGCGGTGTGGCGGGACCCGCCGGATACTCTACTGCCGGAAACTGCGATCCGGGATGAGGCATTCCCGGCGAGGGCCCAGGAGCCGGTGCGACATAGGGCGACGGGATCAAGAACATCGCGCCGCACATCGGGCAGTAACTCTGTTGGCCTGCCTGAAAATCCTCGGCCTGCAGCACATTGGCACATTGGGGGCACTGAAACTGGAATGCCATGCTCGATTTCCTCCGCGATTCTGGACACCCCCCGGACCAATTTCACAGTAAGTGCCCGACCATCCGTTTGCTCGTAGTGCCGCCTTTAGGCGCTTCGGAAAAACCGGCTGAAGCCGGCACTACAAACACGCCAGCGGGTCAAAGCCTACGTAATCGCTAAGGTTTGCCTTCCTCGTCGCCCTATCCCGGCTGCGGGCAGATTCGAACGAGTCCGGGGGGACTCTACCTTTGGCCCGTCCGGCATGTTACACTGATTGCACGCTGAACGCCAGCGTGCAACGTCGCGATCTCCTTTACAGGGACAGCTCGGTTTTCCGATGAACATCGATCCCATCCCAGAGCGTGCCGACACGACGTCGGATACTTCCTCGTTCCCCGATCTGCAGACCCCCGCAGCCAACTTGCCGACGGCAAGCGTTCCTGCGGACGGAGCCGTTGCGGAGAATGCCGCAGGGCCCCCGGCGGCGCAGCCGGCATCTGCAGCCACGACGACGGCGGAAGGCCGCGAGAATGGCTCGGCCGAAAAAGACAAACCTCGCGTCCCCGCGGAACCGCCTTTGCGCCGCCGCGTGCAAAACGGCACACGCCGCAGCGGCACCGCCGAACGGCCGCCTGCGCCTCGGCGCGGCGGGTTCAGAAACCGCGGCGGCGGACCGTCGGGCGAAAAGAAGCCGGGCTTTCCCGAAAGAGCCGGACTTCTGCCACGGCAGCCAAGTGACCGCGAGCGGGCCGACGACCCCGGCGGCGACCGAGACCCGCTGCTGGATGAAGCCGCGCTGGACGATCGGCCGCGCACCAAGGTCCCGCCGCCTTCGCGCCGGCAGCCGCTGTCCGCCGACCTGGAACAGGAATTCGAGTCGGCCATGGCCGGCGCCTCGATGGAAGAACTGGTGTCCGGCGGGCCCGGATCTGCCATTGTCGGCAGCGGAATCGAAATCGACTCCCGACGTCACGCCGTCGTCGTCAAAATCCACGGCGACGACGTGTTCTTTGCGCTGGACGGCCGCAACGAAGGCGTGGCTTCGCTGCGCAGTTTCCGCGAGCCGCCCGATCTGGGCATGGAAATGGACGTGATGGTCACCGGCTACAACGCCGAAGACGGCTTCTACGAGGTGAGCGCCCCCGGCTCGTCCATCGACGTGCAGGATTGGTCCGACCTGGTCGAGGGCGCGGTTGTCGAAGCCCGCGTGACCGGCTCGAACGTCGGCGGCTTGGAGTGCATGGTGGGGCACATTCGCGGCTTCATCCCGGCCAGCCAAATCGAGATGTTCCGCGTGGAGCACTATCCGGATTACTATGACAAGAAGCTGCTGTGCCTGGTCACGGAAGCCAACCAGCGGCGGCGGAATCTGGTCCTCAGCCACCGGGCGCTGTTGGAACGCGAGCGGGAGGAACAGCGCAAGAAACTGCTGGAAGAACTCCAGGTGGGCGACGTCCGCGAAGGCACGGTGATGAGCGTCCGGGATTTCGGGGCCTTCGTCGATATCGGCGGACTGGAGGGCCTGGTCCACATCAGCCAACTTAGCTGGGAACGCATCACGCACCCCAGCGAAGTTCTGCAGGTCGGTCAGAAGATCCGCGTCAAGGTCGAAAAAATCAACCAACAGACGGGCAAAATCGGCCTCAACTACCGGGACCTGCTGGACCACCCGTGGACGAACATCGAGCTGCGGTTCCCCATCGACTCGATCGTCAAAGGCCTGGTGACGCGGACGGCCAAGTTCGGCGCATTCGTCAAGTTGGCGCCGGGCGTGGAGGGTCTGGTCCACATCTCGGAACTGGCGCACCACCGCGTGGTTCAGGTGACCAACGTGGTCCGCGAAGGCGATGAGATCGAAGTGAAAATTCTGGCGGTGGATCCGGAATCCCAACGCATCAGCCTGTCGCTCAAGGACGCGCACCCCATCCCCGGCGTGGAGCCGACGGAAGCGGCCGAGGAAGAAACGCCGGACGAGCCTCCGCGCAAGTCAGTCGTGCCGCCCACCCGCAAACCGCTCAAGGGCGGCACCGCACGCGACAGCGGAGGGGACAAATTCGGACTGAATTGGTAAGTCGCGACCTGGACAGATCGGGGTGGGCCGGAACAAGTCCGCGCGGGTCCGGCGCGGCGGCAGGACCATCTTGCGAACCAAGACGTTGACACCACAGGAGATACTACGATGCGACTGCTGACCGTTTCCGCCCTGGCCGTGCTCTGCCTTGCGATCCTTGCGCCCTCCGCTGGCGCAGACTCGCCTTCGTCCCTGGCGGGCCGCCGGCCGAACATCATTCTGGTCCTGACCGACGATCAAGGCTACGGCGACGTGGCCCGGCACGGCAACCCGATCATCCAGACGCCGAACCTGGACCGGATGTACGACGCTAGCGCGCGGCTGACCGACTACCACGTCAGCCCGACCTGCGCGCCCACCCGCTGTTCCATCATGACCGGACGCCACGAATTCAAATCGGGCGTGACGCACACGATCATGGAACGCGAGCGGATGAGCCTCAAGGCGACCACCATCGCACAACTGCTCCAGTCGGCAGGCTACCGGACGGGCATCTTCGGCAAGTGGCATTTGGGCGACGAGCCGGAGCGTTGGCCCAGCCGGCGCGGCTTCCACGAGATGTTCATCCACGGCGCCGGGGGCATCGGCCAATCCTATCCCGGCACCTGCGGCGACGCGCCGGGAAACAGCTACTTTGATCCGGTGATCCTGCACAACGGCACGTTCGAGAAAACCTCCGGCTACTGCACCGACGTCTTCTTTGGGCAGGCCATCCGCTGGATCGAGAAAACAAAGGGCTCGCAGCCGTTCTTCGCCTACATCACCCCGAACGCCCCGCACGGACCGCTGATTTGCCCGGAGAACTACGAGGCCCTGTACCGGGACAAGGTCAAGGAGAATGTGGCCAAGTTCCTGGGCATGGTCACGAACATCGACGACAACATGGGCCGCCTGCTGGCCAAGCTGAAGGAGCTGGAGATCGAGCGGAACACGTTGGTGATCTTCATGAACGACAACGGGGGCACCGCCGGTTGCAGCGTCTGGAATGCCGGGATGCGAGGCCAGAAGGGAAGTCCCGACAACGGCGGCACGCGGGCCATCGGCTTCTTCCGCTGGCCCGGCACGCTCACTCCGGGCGACCGTGGCCAGCTGACGGCGCACCTGGATTTGTACCCCACCTTCGCCGCTCTGGCCGGCGCAAAGATCCCGGACGACGTCAAGCTGGACGGATACAGCCTGCTGCCGTTGCTGGAGCATGCCGGCGCCGCCTGGCCGGACCGCTATCTGGTGACCCACGTCGGCCGCTGGCCCCAAGGCGAAGCGGAGAAGCACAAGTATTCGAATATGAGCGTCCGCCGCGGTCCGCATCTGCTGGTGTCGCGCGGCAAGGCCGGCAAGAACTGGGAACTGTACGATTTGAAAGCCGATCCGGCTCAGCAGACCGACTTGGCCGCCCGGCAGCCGGAAGTCGTGGCTCAGCTGGAAGCCTATTACGACGGCTGGTGGGCCGAAGTCGTGCCCTGCCTGGAAAACGAAGACGCCGCGGCCACCGCGCCGCAGGCCAACCCCTTCAAGACGCTGTACTGGAAGCAATACGGCGGCCCCGGCCCCAACAACGTCGGCCCCAACGACCGGCCGGTTGAGAAACCAGCTCGCAAGCCGGGACGAAAAAAGGACCGGGCGTGATTCGACTGTCCAAACTCGGCGAACGGTGGGGCGTTAGCCCACCGGTCCCCTCAGAAAAGTCCATGCACAAGAATAGAAGAGACTGACAGAAAAATGGAGTGACAGAAAGATGACAGAAAGATAAAGGGCGGTGGAAGAGAAAATGATTCTCTTCCGATCATTGTTCTGTCACCTCATTTTTCTGTCCGCTGTCTTTTTCTGCTCGATCAAAACTGTCGAATCCCGAGGATCGCCGACCCCATGCGCATCGTCTGCATCACCGATCTGCACGGCGACCCCAAAGCCTTGGACCGCATTTTGGCTCATGCCGGTCCAACTGACGTTGTGTTATTGGGCGGCGACATCACGAATTTCGGCACGCCCAACGCGGCGGAGTTTCTGGTGCAGCAAGCCCAGCAGCACTGCCCAACCGTGTTGACCGTCGCCGGGAACTGCGATTCGCAGGCGATCGACGAGCGGCTGGCAAGCCTGGGCGTGTCCCTGTTCGGCCGTGGCGTGATGCATCAGCAGGTGGGCTTTTGCGGCGTGTCGGCGATGCCCCCCTGGACCGGGACAATGTACGAACTGAGCGAAGACGAGATTGGGCGGGCACTGTGGGTGGGTCGGCAACAGCTGACACAGCCCCGATGGGAGGTCGTGCTCTCCCACCCGCCGCCGCGCGACACGCTGCTGGATCGCACTCGCGGCGGCCAACACGTCGGCAGTCGCGCCGTGCGGCAGTTCATCGAACAAGCCCAGCCGGCGCTGCTGCTGTGCGGCCACATCCACGAATCTCGTGGCGTCGATCGGCTGGGCGCCAGCATCCTTGTCAACTGCGGCCCCGCCTTCGCCGGCCAGTACGCCGTCGCCGAACTCGATTCCCAAGTACACGTGGATCTGCGCGAGGCCGGTTCGGCCGAGTGAGCGGCCCTTGGATGCGTCATTTTCATGGGAATCACGCCGCCATCTGCCGGTGAATCCCGCCGAGTGCTTGGTGCCCTCGATCTTGAGTTTCCCGGCTGCGTCGGTTAGACTAGGCTTCGTGACTACCCAAACTGCTTACCAACGGTGCATTTCTCCCGCTTGCGGCGCGACGTACGACGTCGGCGAGGTCCGCGTGGCCTGCGCGCGTTGCGGCGACTTGCTGGATGTCGAATACGACTGGGACCGTCTCAGCCCGCCGGACAGCTTGCGGTTTTTCGAGCAGTGGTGGGGCCAGCGGCGACTGCCGATGCGGTACAGCGGTGTGTGGCGGTTCCACGAGTTGCTGCCCTTTGCTAGCACCGAATCGCTGGTCACGGTGGGCGAGGGGCAGACGGTGCTGCAGCAGTCGGACGGCGTGGGGGCCTACGTGGGCCTGAAATCCGGCCGGTTGCACTTGGAGTACGAGGGCCTGAATCCGTCGGGCAGCTTCAAGGACAACGGCATGTCGGCGGCCTTTACCCACGCCCGGATGACCGGAGCCTCGCGGGCCGCCTGCGCTTCGACCGGCAACACCAGCGCCTCGCTGGCCATGTATTCTGCCGTCACGCGATTGATGAAGGCGGTGATCTTCATCGGTTCGGGCAAGATCTCCTACGGCAAGCTGTCGCAGGCCTTGGACTACGGCGCGTTGACCGTCCAGATCGAGGGCGATTTTGACGACGCCATGGCTCGCGTCCAGGAAGTCTCGCGGGACTTGGGAATCTACCTGGTCAACAGCGTCAACCCGTTCCGGCTGGAAGGCCAGAAGACGATCATGTTCCGGGTGCTGGAGGCGCTCGACTGGGAGCCGCCCGACTGGATCGTCGTGCCAGGCGGCAACCTGGGGAACTCCAGCGCGTTTGGCAAAGCGTTTGCCGAGTTGGCCAAGCTGGGCCTGATCCAGCGCGTGCCGCGACTGGCCGTGATCAATGCTGCGGGGGCGGACACGCTGTACGAACTGTACGACCGCCGCGGCCTGCGGTGGAACGGCGGCCGGATCGACGCGCAATTGATTGCGGACTACTATTGCGAACTGGACCAGAAGCACAAGAAGGCTTCGACCATCGCCAGCGCGATCGAGATCAATCGGCCGGTGAACTTGCGGAAGTGCGTTCGCGCTCTGGAAGTTTGCGACGGCCTGGTCCGCCAAGTCACCGATCAGGACATTTTGGACGCCAAAGCCCAGGTCGGCGCGGGCGGCTTCGGCTGCGAACCGGCCAGTGCGGCCAGCGTCGCCGGCGCACGGCTGCTGGTCCGCGAAGGCGTGATCGGTCCAGTAGAGCGCGTGGTGTGCGTGTTGACCGGCCACCAGCTCAAGGACCCGACGGCCACGGTGGCTTATCACACGACGGACCAGGAGCAGTTCCGAAAGGTGCTCGGTAGCCGAGGCGTCGAGCGCGCGGCGTTCGCCAATCGCGCCATCGCCGTGCCCAACGACTTGAATCAGATCATCCAAGCCATCCAGCGTTAGTAGCCATCACGCTCCGCGTGATGACAGCCAACAACGACTTGACCTAGATCATCCCAGCCATCCCCCAGCACAGTTGACGATGACCAAGACACGCGTCGCCATTAACGGAGCCGCCGGACGGATGGGCCGGCGGCTGATTGCCCTGGGCAGTGCCGATCCCGAACTGCAAATCGTCGCCGCGTTGGAACGTGCCGGCCATCCGGAACTGGGCCAGGACGCGGGTGTACTGGCCGGCGTGCCGGCGTTGGGCGTCGTGCTGACGGCAGCCTTGAACGCCGAGGCCGGCGTGCTGGTCGATTTCTCGCTGCCCGCCGGGGCCGAAGCCGCCACCGACTTGTGCCTCGAGCACACTCTGCCGCTGGTCATGGCGACGACCGGATTAGAGGAGCCGCTGAAGCGCAAGCTGCACGCGGCGGCCGAAAAGATCCCCATCGTCTGGGCTCCCAGCATGAGCCTGGCGGTGAATCTGACGATGAAGCTGGCGACGATGGCCGCGAGTGTACTGAAGAACGCGTCCGGCGGCGCCGACGTCGAAATCATCGAGCGGCATCACCGCTTCAAGAAGGACTCGCCCAGCGGCACCGCGCTGCGGTTCGGCGAACTGATCGCGGCCGAGATGGGCCAGACCCAACAGCGGCACGGCCGCGAAGGCGTCCTCGGCCAACGGCCGCACGGCGAGATCGGCTATCACGCCGTCCGCGCCGGCGACAATCCCGGCGAGCACACGATCCTGTTCGGCCTGTTGGGCGAGAGCATCGAACTGACCGTCCGCGCCACCAACCGCGACTGCTACGCCCTGGGCGCCTTTGCCGCCGCCAAGTTCGTCGCCCGCCAGAAACCCGGCCTGTACACGATGAACGACGTGCTGGGGCTGTAGTCAACCGTAAACCGTCACATTGCCGGACAGGTACCCTTCTCGAACCTTCGTCCCGCTGACGTATATCTTGCCCCGGCTTGGCCCGCCGGCAAGATTCACCGAGCCGTTGCCGTCCGTGAAGCCTTCACTCCACGAGTACGACCAATGCACGGTCACGCGGCGGCCTGACAAGGGACGTCCGCTCGATCTGCCAAGAAGTGTAACTGTGATCATAGTGATTACCTCCAAGTGACTGGGGCTGGAAACAACGACTCGACGATGTCATTCCGAGGCCAGACTGCTGTTCTGCCGTTCGGCTTCTGTCCTGTCAGGCAGGACGATTACCTGGCCGTCGGCAAGCGTGATCTCGACCTTTTCCAGTTGCGGGTGTTCTCGCAGCAATCCCACCAGCCCGGCAGCAATTTTGCGTTCTACGACCATCTCCACAATCCGCACACCGAAGCTGGACGAAATGGCCTGCTGAGCCAGTTCCGTCAGCAGCAGCGGGGAGATCCGTGAAACGGCCACTCCGTAATCGGCTGCGCATCGCTGGATTTTGTCGGCCACGATCGGCAACAGTTGCTCGGCCGATAGATCGTGGAACAGCAAGAACGTCTGAATGCGTCCGGCGATCTCCGGAGGCATGTGCTGCCGAACCAACTCGTTACGGGCCCGAAGCTGAAAGGCCACCGACGCTTGGTCCACGTCGGCGTTCCCGTCTCGTTCGAGTCCCGGCAGACGGACGTTCGAGGTAAAGACGAGCACGCACCGGCGGAAATCGCCCACCACGGTGCCATCGCCCCCAGCCGGACAGGACAACTCTCCGGTGTCGATCAGCGCCATCAGGGTCTTCAGGATGTCCGGGTGGGCCTTCTCAATCTCGTCCAGCAGGACCACCAGGAACGGGTTGCGTTCGATCTCCTGCAGCAGCGGCGGCGTGTCGCCATAGCCCACGTAGCTGGGCGGGGCGCCCACGAAGCGGGAGGCGAAGTGACGTTCCTGGTACTCGTGCATGTTATATCGCACCAGCGTGTAGCGGACGTCGCATTCGGGAAAATCCAGGGCCTCGGCTAGGACGATGGCGGTCTCCGTCTTGCCCACGCCCGAGCGGCCGCAGAAGAAGAACGATAGAGGCTTGCGGCGGTCACGCTTCGCCAGTTCCAGCGTCACGCGATCCGTGAGCAGATCGAGGACCTCGTCCTGGCCGTGAATCCGGCGTTTGAGCCGCGCAGCCAACCGTTCGCGATCGACCAACAGACGACGGGATACTTCGCGGTCTGCGAGTTGCCGGCGCGCTTCAGCCAGGTCGGTCACCTCGGCAGCCGACGGAAGGGCGGAAATGGTCCGTTCCGACTCAGACGGCCGAACCGGGCCGGGACCCGGCCGACGGGCGATACTGCGGCCGTCGGCTGATCCTGCCCGGCCATCGCCCGCCGCGGCGCCGAAGTAGCGCCGGATGAAGCCGACCATCTCTTCCAGGGTCGCCTCCTGATGAAACCCTTCGGTGGCCAGACGCACGAGTTGCGCATCGTCACCGCGGTACTCGATCGGCCGTTCCAGCCGCATTTCGTAGCTCGGGTCGGGCGGCCGAAGCCAGGCGCTGATTGACGAAGGTGCGAACCTCGGACCGCCGTGCAAAAGGAAGGCATAGGCGTCGCCGTTCATGAGGTGCCGATCCAAGAGCCGGATCTCGCGCGGCGTGGCGGAGAGGATCCTTTGCAGACCGTTGGCGTCCATTGCGTCTATCTCCTCAAGAGTTCTGTTTGCGCAGTCAATTCGTCAACTGCGACGATGTCGATGCCAGTGCATGGCAGGCCGGGCAGGCAGACCACGGCGTCGACCGGCGTTGCACCAGACAACCGCAAGCCAGTTGCTGCAACTCCGTCGATTCCTCATGCCGCTGGCCCACGGGAATTGCCCCCTGTCCGTGACAATCGGGGCAATTGGCCTGAACCTCCGGCTCGGCGGGCTGCCAGATCGTGTCGAAGCAGAACACCTTTTCGCCGTGACCGAACACGTCGCCGAAGATGTCTTCCTCACCGAGCCTGTAATCCGGGTCCATCCGGGTTTGAATGAAGCCGCGGTTGGCCACCCGGTCGATCCAGGCGGCATAGGGATTGTCTGTGGCCCCGTGGCGCCGATGCAGGACGCCGACGGCCAGGAAGCCGAGGATCGAATCCACCAGCAGGGGAGCGAACGGCAGGCTGCCGGTCCCATTGCCCGTGCCGCCGGTCTGCTGCCGAGCGACGTACTGATAGCGGTCGCGGGTGATGCAGCGGTAGCAGGCTCTGGTCAACCCCGGATACTGCAGGATGATTTCGCCCGCCCGCCCCCGGCGGTACAGGCTGCCAAACAACACCGGAACGTCGCACACCAGCCCGGCCAAATTGCCGCGCGCCTGGGCCGGATGGTGGTCCGTAGTCATGACCAGCAGCGTCGCGTCTGCCAGGATCGTCTTGAGCTGGCCATCGGGCAGCGACACGAAGTCCTCCTGAAGGCCCAGGAAACGAAGGTCCGGGTTGATCGCCAGGCATTCGTCTCGCAACGCCTCGACCTTGGGGCGTTGCTTGCGCGCGTCTTCAAAGCGGTACCCCTGGCTAGTCACGTTGCGGAACTCGACTACGTCCGGGTCGATCGCGGTAATCTTGCCCATCCCCATGCGGGCGAATGTCTTGACCAACGTGGAGGCCGAGCCGATGCCGACGACCACCACGTGCTGCCGGCGGAGCAGTTCGACGCCGGCAGCCCCCTGCTGGCGGGCATAGTCCAGTTGATCACTCGGATTCATCGTCAGCCCCTTTCCGACGCGATGGTTTCGCGTTCTTGTCCCCCGACGGTTGGGAACCGCGGATGATTTCGACATCGGCCCGGCAGATCCGAAAGCCGTCCCGCAGGATCACGTAGGGGTGCAGTCGGAAGGTCCCGCTCGTGGCCTCGCTTTCCACGATGGGAATGAATAGCGAGTCCAAATTCTCGTTGCTCTTCAGGTTGTTGCGGGCCGCCTTGACATCGCCCCAGCCCGCGTGACCCGAAGGGTGCCACATGCCGGGCGGGTGGCTATGGGCGAGGCCCACGAAGAAGAAGCCCAGGGGCTCGTATTGCCGGTCGACGATGCCATTCAGGTAGTCCGCGTGCGGATAGTAGACGGGCACGGCACGGTCGCTGATATCGTCGAAAATGAAATCCTCAATGTACAAGGGACCGACGCGGCTGACGAAAATGCCGCCGTGTTCATGCGGGAAAGAACCGACCGTCCGGCGCAGCTTGTCGTACGCGATGGCATGGATTTGGACCGTGATTGACGACACCTGCTTCTCGGCCGCCCGTTCCTCTTCCTCGGATTCCGCAGACCTGTGCCAGGATTCTCCGGGTAAACGGTTTTCCCGTTCGGCAAGATGCCGGCTGGAAGCCCCAGGTTCCCGGCTCCCTTTGTTCCGGCAACCGACGGCCTTCCTTGGCGATGGGTGATGAGGGTCATAGGTCATGATAACTACCTTTCGTTGAAAGATCCTAAGCAAACCGCTAACAGAACAGTTCGGCGCGGGTCTCTGACCCCGCCGAAACCGCCGACCGAAGGTCTCCGCCTTCGGATTTATTAGCGGTCTTAGACAAACCGCTCGGCGCCCGGCTCACCGCTCCGGGCATGTCTCCGAAGCGTGCCGAAACCGGTGACCGGAGGTTTACGATGTCGACGTTATTCGGGCTCACAATGGTCGGGACAGCGCGAACGGAGCGCCGTCCCGACCAGCCAGCACCAAACGGTTTTGGATTGCGTTTCGATAGCGATTACGTCACGTTCTGCGTGGCACGGCCTACTTGTTGGCCGTGTTGAAGCCGCGGACACGGCCAACAAGTAGGCCGTGCCACACGTCCCGCGAGATCAGCTTCTCCGGTAGCGTTCCGTGTAGCCGATCCACTCGCGTGCCTTGGCTTGAGCCTGCGCCAGCGTGCTCGGCTGGCATTCCGACTTGATGCAGATATGGGGCGGGGCCCCGCTGCCCGAGGACAGCCGATGGGTGCTGTGACTGTCCGTCGGCTTGCCGTTGTAGCTCGGTTGCTGCTCGATATAGATCCGCACCTTGCCGGGACGGTCGACATCGTTGCAGTAACGAAAACGATAGTTGCCGATCTGTTCCACCATGGTATTACCCTTTCCGAAAATTAGTGATACGGGTCGTTCCCGATCCCATTGCCGCCGCAGGCGGCGCCGATCGCGGCGAGAGCGCCCCACACGATCAAACCACCGATGATCCATTCCATGACTTTGCCCTCCCCAGAAGCCCGGCGCGGGGCCACGGCGGCCCCACGCCAAAGAAACCACATAGACCTACTGCGCACCATCGCGGCGACGCCCGTGGTACCGCACCACGGATCCGTCTACGCACCGCCGTGCCACGGGTCGCGTTCTACGCCGCCGTGCCACGGGTCGCGTTCCACGCCCCCGTGCCACGACGTTGGCTGAACGCCATTGCCATTGCGAGGCATCGAACACCTCCCTTTCTGAAAGAGAACTCACTGATGCCGGGCGACCGTCGCCCGATGTCCCATCGCCACTACAAAGGCAAAAATTGAAACGGCCGCAAGAAAAGAATCCGTAGCGGCGGGGATTAGCACGGGCTGCCTTTGGTTCAGCAGAGAACACGTTCAACCCAAGGAGAACCCTCATGAAAACGCAAGTACGTTTACAACCAGCCGTCCGCAAACCCTTCGCGCGGGCGACTCTTCCCCGCTCGGCCGAATTGGGTTGCGATCTGCAGCGTCTGGAGCGCGAGGCGCGGGAAGAAATCGACCGCCAGCGGCAAGAGCAACTGGCTCGACTGCGCCGGCTGCAGGATCAGGATTGACTCTGAAGCGAGCCGGAACGTTGCCGGATTCTGCCTTAGTAGGTGCGCGGCGAGCGTGTCGCCGCAAACGCAACTGCAGGAATAGGCAATGTCAGGAGAAGAACGATGAAGGCCTCGTCGACTCAATTGGAGAACCCCGTCGTGAACGCTTTCGTGGCGACTACCTTCCCGCTGGTCGTGTGGCTGGTTTCGGGCGTCCCGGTGTGGTCCCTGCTGCCGTGGTTGGTCATCGCCGCAATCGGCTGGGCGATCGCGCTGACGGGTGGGACTCGACCGCCGGGATGAGAATCAACAAGGCAAAATCCCGTTGCGCGGCTTGACGGGGCCAGGCCTGCCCGGATACTGGCTCTTAATGTGGGGCATGGCTATTAACTAGCGTTGGGGTTATTGCTGGTTTCGGCATACCCGCGAACGGGCGGTCAGGGTGCCTGATCGGCCTAATTTCGTGCCTCTTCGTCTCCGATCAGTTCGATTTGCCTTTGTTCTTGGTGGACGGGGTGACTATCGGGATACCTGTTTCGTTTTCTTGTTGGAGGCGCGCGCATGCCAATTCGCCAGACGTGGAATGAGGCGATAGCTGAGATCAGCGAGGCCAACGATGCTTTTGCCGAACGAATTCTCGAACCCACGAGAACCAGGTTTCGGGGTGCAGAGATCTACGACCGGGAAACGATCGCCAAGAAGATACAGCGTCCTCCCGCAAAACAATCTAGCGAGGTTCTGGAAGGCCAGACGCCGGAGGACATGAACCGATTGGTCGATTGTGTCCTTTGGTTGATCTGGTGCAAACTGAAAGACAACGACAACAAGGCGTATCCCGGCTCTTTCGCCGACCCGCCGTATCCGCCGACCGGCCGATTATCCGTGGAGACGGTACGACGTCATCTTCGGGAGCGGGGATACGCCACGGCGGACGTACAGGAATTGCTCGAATCCAGTCCGAAATACTCGGGTACATTGCGTCAATGGCTCGGAAAGCAGAAAGTACGGTCTCGTGAGGATCCGAAGAAATTCGATCGCCTGTACCACGACGGCGTCATCGAGTTGTACCTCTTCGAACGCGAGATCGAAGAACTCCGCTGGAACCCGCCGAAGGAAATCCTGGAGCGGATTTTCGAAGGCTGCGAAAACGCGAGACAAAGAGACGCGGAATCAGAGAAATGGCGCAAGCAGAAGGACCACGAATTGCTGCGTCGAATTGGCGCTTGCATCCCGCTCCTGATGCAGGGCTGGGCGGAGATCATCGCCAGGCAATTGGTGACGGGAACCTGCACCTGCCCCGAAGACCTGGCGCCGATTCCTCTTGCCGACGAGCAGTTGGAGGGGCAGAACGGTCCCCTTGACGTTCGCGACGATCCGGATGTCCAGGCACAGTTCAACGAGCGATGCAAGGCGGAAGATCGCTGTCGTTACCGTCATTTCTTATGTCGCGAGAATGTCGAGAATGCCAAGCAAAAGCGTCTCCCCTATCAGAAGAAAACGTATCAAGACGAGTTCGAATACGTCGAGCGAGCCGTCATCGAGCAGATCGCCAACCAGATCAACAGAGCGTTCGTCGAGACGATGCTGGCCAACATTTTTCGCACGCCCCGCGGCGGGAGGCTGGTCACCAGGGCGTTCGACGGCAAAATCGCCGTCGTCGAGACACCGCGGTTGTGGCAGGCCAGTGAGAGTGCTGAATCAGGCGATGCGACCGATCGCGAGGACCGAGATGAGCGCGAGAAGTCGGAGCAACAGTCTGCGCGGTTCGTGGACGGGGAACAAGGTGACCAGGACCTTGTCGAGTTGATTCCAAACGCCGAAGATGATAACCGCGTGGCCGGGGACACGATCCGCCGCCACCCCCTACTGGGTTGCGGCAAGTGTGAGAAGATCCTCACCAACGGCCATAATTGTGCGGGGCACAAGCTGGGCTATGCCACCATCGGCAGCGACAAGGTCACGGGCGCATTTCGAGCGCGAGTGAACGTTTGCCAGGCACGCCACGTGTGGATTTCCCAACAGGATACGACATGTCCGGCGTGTGGAAAGGACGCGGTACGCTGCGATTGCGAGATCGAACTCTATCAGACGGACGTCCCTTTTGATGACATAGACTGGGAGCCCACGCTTCCGCGTGTATAGCCAATAGGAGAATAACCATGGACCTTGATATGCTGATTCGACAAGAAGCAAATTGTGTACACCGCCAAATCGCCGCTTTGCGGACGGCGGAGAACGTCTATTTTGCGGCCGGCCAGAGGAGATACCTAGGCGACGAGTCCCTGCCGATCCTGATCGCCCCAGCCTCAAATGGCCGCACGTTAATCGCGTTGGGCGAAGGTCGCGTGCCCCCGCTGGCCCAGGATCTGGCCTGCGGTGTGTTCCGCGGCGACGAGCTTGTGGCGGTCGCGCGGACCGGGGGCAGCGGCATGTTCGCCCTACGATTGGACCCCGGTGAGTACCGCGTGCGGTTTGTGAACGAAGTGCGGGACGCGGACGATGAGGCCATACTGCGGCGTATGGGAGATCGATTGGCGAACGAACAGTTACGCGCGGCATCCCGGGACATTGCCGATCCCGTCTCTCTGCCACCGTCAGGCTCCAGTACCGAAAGACGGGATATCTGGGCAGCAGAGTACGAAGCCTGTTGTTTTCTTTCTGGGCATTCCGGAGACGACGTGCCGGCGCCGCCGATTCAGGAGTTGGATTCCACGAAGTGGGACGAGCACGAGATTCAGCTGCTATATCGCGCTCAGCATATTCCATACGGCGTCGTGTTGATCGAAATCGTCGAACGTTCAGGAAGTCACCGAACGATTGGACAGAAGGTCATTGCCCTGCCGAAGTTCGGAAGCGACCGCGGAGCCTACCGGACGGGCGGGATCGCCTTCCGCGAAGTAGCCGGGGATGCTCACGACGAAGATGTCTTCCCCCGCCCAACCCCGGCGACGCCGGAGCATTTCGGCGTATTTCTTCAACATCTATCCGAGATCCGGCAGTTACTTAGCGACCCGAGTGTGGCCTTCGATGCCGAGCTCAAAAAGGACGTGACGGCCCTCTACACGCATCTGGAAAGACTAAAAACGCAGCAGGAGCCCTTGTGATGAACGGACCCGCGAAAGAGTTCCAACGTTTCGTCGACTCTGGGCAGGTCGGACAACCCCGGCGCTGTTCGTATTGCTTTGGGCCCGCTTCGAGCCTTACCCGCGCCATCAAGGGAATCAGTGATGGTACGACATCTGCCGCTGGGCTCGCCCGCTCCCTGAAGAACGTGCGTCCTCACGTGGTCGACCTTTATCGCAGCGAAATCTCGCGTATCGCCAATGAAGATTCAGCCGTCCAACAGGATTTGACGGAGCAGGCTACGCGGGTCCTGCAGGGTCTCCAGGCCACCATCGAACTGCTCGCAGGAGCCGACCGGCCGCTCGCTGACTTGGCCGAAGCATACGACAAGGCGTGGCCTCCCCTGAACCGGCAATACCCTGCTGCCCAGGTCAAAACCACACATTCCGCCTTCTGCCAAGATCCCTTCGTGAATTGGACAGGG
>CAYPGE010000080.1:0-24949 GCA_964409865.1 uncultured Pirellulaceae bacterium | reverse complement strand
TGTCGGCAGCGTATCGAGCCATTTCTTCAGAGCGCTGCGGACGGCCACAAACCGTCTCCGCTCCAGGCCCGGCGTGTCGCTGGCAAAGCGATCCAGCACCTCGCGGACCAAGCCGCGGTCCGCGCGGGCCCCCTTGTCCAATTCAGCGTGCAACCGATCGGTCTTGAGGAACTTGCGCCAGCCGGGAGCGTGGACATCGTTTCCCAGCCAGCGTTCGAGTTCCTGAACCGACTGCCTCACCTCGGCCTCCGCCGTGTCAGCCGCGCGGGCGAACCTTGCCCCCGTCAGCTGAGCGAACATGACGACTGCGATCGAAAACCACCGACAATAAACGCGCCCCATCGCACCACTCCTTTGCTCTGTAGAGCCTCCCAACTTAGCGTCGAGCTTAGCCATTTATCGTATCCGTCCCGGTCAACCTGTTTAGAAAAGCTTATTCCGCCGGACTGTCCGGTCCAAATGTTACATTCGGCACCGTCCGCGAAGTGCCCGTATTTTACCGCCGTGCGATTCTTTTACCACATAGGCAAGGGGAAAAAATGGGTTTCTCGCGGCACTTCGAGAAGCCCGACTTCTTTGAAATAGCCGGGCTTCTGGGCAGCCAAGACTTCTGAGCAGGCAGTCACTTTTTTCCGAGACGCCGTTTGGCCTGAAAAAAATCGCTCAGCAACTCGCCGCAGGCCGCCGCCGACACGCCCGCCACGACCTCGGCACGATGGTTCAGCCTCGGATCGCTCAGCAGTTGGTACAGCGAATGGACCGCCCCGGCTTTGGGATCCGCTGCCCCGTAGACCAACAGGGGAATCCGGGCCAGCACAATCGCTCCGGCGCACATCGTGCAGGGTTCCAGCGTCACGTACAGCGTACAGTCCTCCAGCCGCCAACTGCCCAGAGCCGCCGCTGCCTGGGTGATGGCGATCATCTCTGCGTGGGCCGTGGGGTCCCGCAGCTGTTCGCGTTGGTTGTGTGCCGAGGCGATCAGACGTCCCCGATGGACGATGACCGCGCCAATGGGCACCTCGTCCTCCAACCGAGCCTGCTGCGCCTCCTGGATCGCCCGCCGCATGAAATGTTCGTGCATTTACCTTTCGCCTTCCTTCAGGTGCCGGAACTCAATGCCGCGGAGCGCCGCTTTGGTCTGCCACGCGGCAATTCCCAAGGGTCGGGAGGGATCCACTTCCGCGCGCGTGGTGATGCGGTGTCCGCGGATGTTCTGAGCGACGACGCGCTGGTCGTCGATCCAGCACTGGATACGATCCGCCGTCACCCGCACGCGAATGCGGTACCAGCGTCCCTCGTCGAACTTTATGTACTGTGTTGTGTCGTTCTCCGAGGCGTCGCGCCCGTCGATGCAGGACAGGCCCACGACCGCGCCGGCCCAGCCGCCGACAATGAAGCTGCAATGCGACTCGGCCACGGGAAATGTCAGGCCACAGAAGAAGTCGTTGCCGTCCACGCGCATCGCCTGCAGCCGGATTTCAAAATCCCGCTTGGGAAAGGGCTTGGTGTAAACGATTCCTGTCAGAGAATCGCCAAAGTCGAGCAGCATCTGCCGGTCCGCGACCGTCACTGCCCCTTCGCCTCCGAAATTGCAGGATTTCCAGTCGCCCAGGGTTTTGCCGTCGAAAAGCGGCGTCCAGCAGGGCTTCGGAACGACACCGGGTGCGTGTTCGCTTGCCCAGCCGGCGGCCAGCACGGCGAGCCACAAGATGCCGCCTGCAAGGAACCTCGCGAGCCCGAATAAGGCCAGGCAATCGAACTTGACAGACTCCTCGGATTTCTGGAAAGTGACCGCAGTTGTGTGCAGCGGGGCCGCAAGCGCTGGAAACGAACGATTCATGACAGCTGTCTCCTGGGGTTAGGCCAGCGAACGACGACAGCATAGCGTACTCGCCCAGGGGCAGGCTGGAAAAGCCCGGCTTTTTCGCCAAGCCACCGAAGAAAGAACCTTGAGGCTCGATCGTGGAACACGTCCGACAGAGATCATGGCGGCGGACTCAAACGCAGACCGTGGCGGTCATCTTGGCCGTCTATTGGGCCGCGTTATGCGTCGGCACGCACCTGCCGGGGGGCGTAATCGACGGCCCGCCGGTCTCTGACAAGTTGCTGCACGTCACGGCGTACGCGGGGCTGACCTTCCTGCTGGCGCTGCTGTTGCCGCATCTCGGCTTGCGGCGCGGGCGGCTCTACGCAGGCGCCCTGCTGATCGCGGCCTGCTACGGGGCCGTGGACGAACTGGGGCAGATCCCGGTTCCGGGACGAACCCCCGATGTCAAGGATTGGGTCGCCAACGTGCTGGGCGCCTTGACGGGCCTGACGCTGTACTGGCTGGCCGTCCGTACGATGGCCGCCTGGAACGTCGGCTGGCTGGAGATGGAAAAAAAGCCGAGTCCGCCCTGACTCGGCTTCCCTCTTCACGCTGTGGGTCTGTGGGTGAAGTCGGATCAGGTATCCCAGGCGTCGATGCCCAAGTGCGTCTTCAATTCGTCGAATTGCCGCCGAAACTCGTCTCGGGAGGAGTGTACGTGTTCGGCTTCCGTGATGAAACGCAGACCCTCGACAGGACGAATGCCGCGCGAACGCAACACGTCTTCGAACGCTTCCAAGGGTTCGCCGTAATAGATCAGCAGCTTGTGTTCGTCAAACTGCACTTCCTGCGGAGTCTCCGGATTGATCACCGCCAGGCCCGTGCAGCCGTCGTTCAAGAGCATTTCTTCGTAGTCCCAGAGGACACTTTTCAGCACGGGCAGGTCGATGTGTTCGCGGTACAGGTCACGATGGCTGCCGCGCTGGCAATGGCTGGTTTCCAGAACGACGTCCACATCGAAGCCCAGCGGATCGAGGGACTCCAGCAGCACTTCGAAGAGGATTTCGGACGAGGCCGAAGCCATCAGCACCGGGACATCGACCTTGCCCTGTTCATCGCGGTAGGTGTCGAACCGATAGCCCTGGACGGGCCGCACCTGCAAGTCGTACGAGGGCCGCACGGCGTCGGTCAGACGGAAACCGTCGTACTGGCAGATGCTCATGTGAGCTTCCAACTCCTCCTCGGACAAGCTTTCAAAACTGCTGTGGCGGCGGTGGCTGACGTCTTCCGGCCGCAATGCCTTCAGGAAAAACTGTTTCAGGAAGCTCATCTTCGTCCTCGTATGTTCGGACTCGATCGGTCAGCGGCAGTCTCCAGCGACTCCGTCTGCGGCCTCGTCTCTAGTCCTAATCTAGGTCACGCTTTCGGGCTTCCGGCCGCCGCCCCATCTTTTTTGCCCGTGCCAATGGTAGGTTGGCCGCGTCAGGGAAATCTAGCACTCTCGCGAAGCCGACGCCGTCTGCCGCACTGGGTTTGCCAGGAAATCACGCCCCGCGCCTGTCGCGGCTGCAGATCGGCGAAAGTTTGCCCCGAGGGGTGCCCTTGCCGCGCAGAGGCCGGGGTCTGCTATATTGCCCGCAGAAGAAATTCGTTACGACCGTCACCAGCGGTCGGAAAGCAGGCCCAACGAACGCCCCGATTCCAGGTTCGCCCGCGCCGCGCAACGGCGTCCGCTCGCAGGGGGGAGGCAAGTCAAGATGAGGAGATTTCTATGGCACTCTGCCAAGTCGGCCGCCGTGCTCCTGGCGCTGGCCGGGTGCGGTTGCTCGCCAACCGCCTCGCCGCTGGCGGATGACGCCGCGGCCGAAGCGAACCCGGCTCCCGCCAACTCAGACGCCTCCGCGGCCCAAACGGCGCCGGAACGTGTGCCGATTCCGATTGGCGACGAGCGTGAGGAGATCTGGATGGCATGTTACATCAACGGCGGCAAGATCGGTTATACGCACCTGACGATGGAAGGCGTAACCGAAGACGGCCGGCCGGGCCTCCGCTGGAGTTACGAGGACGAACTGAAAGTGCGGCGGTTTGACGCCGAAACCGTCGTCCGCACTCGCCTGATGAGCCTGGAAACCCGCGACGGCCAACTGCTGTCCTTCTACAGCGAAATGAACACGGGGCCGGGGACGGTCATCACGGAAGGACGGTGCGAGGGCGGCCAGTTGACGCTCCGCGATACGACCCAGGGCAAGGTGGAACAGCGCTCGCTGGCCTGGGACCGGCACTACGGCGGCTTTTTCGCGGACCAGTTCTCGCTGCGCCGCAAGCCGATGCGGCCGGGAGAAACCCGCCGCCTGCAAGCTCTGCTGCCCGTGATCAACCAGGTAGGTGCAATCCACTTGGAGGCGGTTGCCTACGAAGCCACGGAATTGGCCGCGGGCACGCAAACGTTGCTGCGGATCAACGTCACGACGGACTTTGGGCCGGCCCAGATGAAGTCCATCGTGTGGACGGACGAGCAAGGCAAGCCTCATAAGGTCAAGGACCTGCAACTGGGCATGGAAGCCTTCCTGACCACGCGTGAGGATGCCCTGCAGCCCAGCGCGGACAGCGGGTTCGACCTGGGGTTCGATACAATCGTACGCGTCGATCGCCCCCTGCCGGACCCTCATCGCACGCGCCGCGTCGTCTATCGAGCACACTTGAAGGAAGGCGACGTCAAGTCATTGTTCGCGGCGGGACTCACCCAGACGGTCCGGTCGCTGGACGATGGCCGAGCCGAAGTCACCGTACAGGCCGTCCGGCCCAACCAGCCGGCCAGCGTGCCCGATCAGGAGAAAGACGCCCCGACGGACGCCGATCGCCAACCCAGCACCCTGGTCCAAAGCGATGATGCTGAAGTCGTGAAGATCTCGCAGGCGGTGGCTGCCGGCCAGTCCGATCCCTGGACGGTCGCCTGTGCCCTGGAACGGCACGTGAAAACGACGATTCGGCTGAAGAATTACTCGACGGCGATGGCGACCGCCGCCGAAGTGGCCAGGTCCCTGGAAGGCGATTGCACCGAACACGCGATGTTGCTGGCGGCCCTGTGCCGAGCCCGCCAGATCCCGGCGCGCGTCGCCATCGGATTGGTCTACTATCCGGCGGCCGGCGGCTTTGCCTACCACATGTGGACCGAGGTCTGGATCAAGGACCGCTGGATTCCGCTGGATGCGACGCTCGGCCTGGGTGGAATCGGCGGGGCGCATCTGAAGTTCGCGCATTCCAGCATGCAGGGGACGGGCGCCTACGCGGAGCTGTTGCCCGTGGTTCAAGCGCTGAGACGCCTGAAACTGGAGATTCTCAGTTCGCAGTAGGCCCTTGGCCCGGAGCCGCGCCCAGCGGCGCTCGGGCGATGGCCGACCGCAGATTGCGGACGACAAACAGCAACTCGCAGGGGAAATCATCCGTGAGTTTCGACGCCTGGGGGTCGTCCTGCGGGCGATTCGCCTCGACCTCCTGCATCTCCTTCAGAATCGACTCGCCGGGGGCGACGGGCGGCGCGAGCAGATCGGGCGCGATGTAGCCGATCGTGCCAAACGTGTCGAGTTTGCGCTGCGAACTGCTGACGGCGAAACGGCTCGCCAAGGGAACCGCCCCGCCCATCTGCCGCTTGATGCCGGCGGCATCGCACAGACGAGGCAACACGCCGCCGCCTTCGCGGCGTGTCGTCAAATTCAGAAAGAACGCGGCGAAACCTGCGGGACGCTGCCGCAATTCGTCCCACATCGCATCCGCCTGACGTGCCGAGCAGTACACCAAGTACAATCGGATTTCGTCCATGTCGCCCGCGGTTTCCTCGCTGACCAACTTGGCATCCTCCAGGAATTGGCAGCGCAACAGCGACCGCTGCTCTCGTTCCGGCACGGGGACGGTGTTGAGAATCTGGATTCCATGCCGCTTCAACAGCTGGAAGAAAACGCCTTGCTCCACGCCTTCGGGCACGACGGTCACATCGTAGACCAGCACTAATCGATCCCACAACTTCTGATTCACCAGCGTCAGCGGGGAGCGGAGAGGCTGTGCGGGCCGGCTGGGCCCGTCGACTCGACTGGGGACCAAGTTCACCATCAGCACGATGGCGGCGGCCACGGCCACGGCCGTCCAGACGAATCCGCGCCAAGTGGAACGTCCCCTCGACGCCTCCGAAATCTCCGCCGGTTGCACGTCCGGGGCTGGACTGCCCCCAACCGGCCCGGCCGAATCCGACTCGATCTCGATTCGCCGCAAGACGCGGTCCGCAAAACCATCGTCCAAATGGAAAGCAGAAAGACCTCGCAGTCCGGCGTCCAGCGTCCGAAGTTCTTCGAGTTGGCTTCGGCACCGAGCGTTATCGGCCAAGCGGCGTTCGACCCATTGGCGTTCCTGTTCCGAGACCTCGCCATCCAAGAAGGCACTCAGCAGTTCTGCTTCGATTTCCTGAGGCTCTGCCGAGTCCGGCGACCGGCCCGCCAGCCGCTCAATCTCCCGCTGAATCCGCTCCTTGGCTGCGGGCGCCAAACGGTATCGAGGCAGGTGTCGCAGCGCTTCCTGCAATGCCTGCAGAGCCTGCAGACGGCTCGTGTATTCGGCGCTCCTCGCCAGTTGCTGCGCGATCCGCTCGCGCTCTTCAGACGACAATTCGCCGTCCAAGTAGGCGCTCAGCAGTTCATCAGCCCAATCATCCCGCCCTGTCATCATCGCGTCGGTTCCGGTTCTGAGGGAAGTCGCACGGCAGAGACGCCAGGCACAGTCCCTGACTTCCCCTCACTTGGTGAAGCGATCCTTCAAGCTCCCGAAATGCGGCCTTGCTTGTACCACTCGCAGGTAGCAGCGTGCAAGCCGTTTTCAGGCCGATCGCCTCCACGCTGTTCCACAGCCATCGGACGCAACCGCGACCAACAAAGTTCCCGAGCTGGGGCTGATTAGCGGCAGCCCAACGGATGTCTCCCGCCGCCTGTCGCCATGTCAGCGCAATTGATTTAAGTCTTTCTTTAGAAGCGACTTACGGCACTTCAGGAGCGAGTATTTCAGGGCCAAAGCGCGTTTCAGACACATTGCCGATCGTTCGACTTGGTCGTTTTTTGAGCGTCACGCCCTTTCCATCAGGCTCTTGATCAGCGTCGCAACTAGCTCCGGCTTGTCTTGCGCCACCAGATGGTCGATGGTTTCTGGGGCGACGCCCAGTTTTTGCAGGTGGGTCGCCAGGTTCTTCCAGTGTTTGTCGCGCTTCTTGCCCTCGCTCAGGTACAACTCCGTGACCAGTTCTTGAACTCGCTGCAGGGCGATGCTTTCGCGGTTTTCGTAGAAGTTCCTGATCGCTCGCTCTTGATACTTGGTACGTTCCGGCATGGCGGGTGGGACTCCTTTCAACAAGATACTGATCGAACGGCTGCCTGGGAAACTTCACTGCGGCCCGCAATTTCAATCCCACCACCAGGCGTCGTCCGGCTGGTCGCTCGGCATGCTGGCGATCCGGCCTGCTTGCAGCGCCCCGTAGTTGTCGATCGCGATCGCCGGTTTCTGCACGTACGGCCGGGCGTCGGCGGAAACGCCGCCACTGACGCCCGCCACGATGTGCTTCTGGCTGATGATGCGATGATTGAGCACCGTTTCGACCTCCGTCGGCGCCGGCCCCCGTTCGACCTGGTACCGCTTCTCCTCGACGAAATGAATCGCGGGCCAGTTCAACCGGTTCGGGACGTCCTCGGCGACGATCAGCGCCGCGACCAAGGCCAAGTCGAAGACGTTCCTGAGATCCGCGTAGATGGGGTACTTGGCTGCCAGCTCGGCGAAGTGCTTGGTAAAGCTGTGGGCGAATTGCTCGTTCCATTCGTCCGCTTGGCCCGTGTGGATTCGTTCGCCCCGCTGGGTGAGCATTTCGTTTTCGCTCAGCACCCGGACGCCGGGACCGCGGAGTTCAAACGCGTCGCGGCCGGGAGTAGCTCGCAGGGCCTCGTAGTTCATCGTGAACCACCACCGCAGGACGGTCATCGGCGGCGGGGCGCCGCCTTCCGGAACGGTCACGGAACTCAGGTAGCTGGTCACGCCCAGCACGCCTTCCTCCAAGCCCATGCCGACCAGCTTCATGCGATAGTCGGCCTCGACGATCACGCGGGCCGCCCGCGTTTGTGGATCCAGACCCTGGACCGTAATGTCCTGTCTGCCCATCAGGCTGCGGACCTTGGCCAGCCAGCTGTCGCGCTGTCCGGCCTTGAGCGGCGTTTTGGCCGATTCGTTCAGGTAGGCCTGTGCCGCGGCCAGGTTCTCGCGCCGCGGCGTGATCGAGCAGGTGAAGCGTCCGCCCTCGTGCCGCGCGTTGCGCAGCACGACCACAAAGTCGTCCAATTGCAGCATGGGCTCGCCGCTGGCGATATGGCATGGCCGTCCCTCCCGATTCGGTGCCCACGCGCCAGCCGGACCAGCGATCACGATGTCGCGCGATTCTGGATACAGGAACACGTACTGGATCCTGTGCAGCCCGGCCAGGTTCTTCATCGCTTGGGTCGGCGCCTGGCCGCGCGCCCAAGCGTCTTGCGCGTGCCGTTCCAGGCGCGTCAAGGAGACCTTGCGCAAGACGCTTTCTCGCCGCACGTCGCGATTGGCGTCGGGCTGTTGGGCGCGATCGCGGAGTTCCGCCAAGTCACTGCCGGCGGTCGCCGGTTTCGCCCGGCGCATCAGGCCGCTGCTATCCACATAGACCCCGGTGGGGAAAGAATCGATCGCTCCTGGCCCCCCCACCGTGTCCCAGCTTTGCGGCGCGATCGTCGTCGTGATCAGGTCGATCAGCGTGTCGAAATCCGCCAGGGTCGCTCCGCCTGCAGCGCCGGCGCCCGGAGCGGGGCTGCCGCCGACGGCACCGGTCATCTGGTCCAGGGCGTAGGTACGGAGCCGATCGTCCTGGACGCCGCGCAACGTCGCCAGAGCCGCGTTCCTCGCTCCGCCGCGGGCTTGGGCCTGGGCGATCGCCGCCAGCAGTGAATCCCGCGCCGCCCGCTGGGGGATCGCGTTGGCCAGCGCCAGGGCCGGGGCAAACTCGCCGGCCGCGATGTGTCCGTGAATCCGAGCTTGGACAGCGCCCGGCCCCTGGGCCAACGCCATGGCTTCCAGCAATGCCAGCAGCGTCCAGACGCAGGCTGCGAACCGCTTGCCTGGATGGCGAACACGCACCACACCTGAAATACGTCTAAATCCCGACATGGATACAACTCCTCGGCCGGCCAAGCCCCCGGATGCCCTCAGCCTGTGTCCTTCAGGATGGCATATCAGGAACCACAAAGTCAAGCAACTTTGTGACTTAGCGGCTGCTAGCGTCGGCAATCTGCTCTTGTTGCTCGGCGAAAGCCCTGATACCATCCCGCGCCCGGATCTGGGGTGAGACGCACAGAATCCAGTTTTCGAGGTCGATCGTCCAGCCAGGTGGAAGAGCTTGTGCCCGCGAAAACGCAATTCCGTACGCCTGACGCCGACACCGGGTGATGTTCCAAAGTCAACGTTCTTGCCAGCAGGAGACGGTCGCCATGCGAAGGCTGTTCAGACGCGTGGCCGTACGTGTCGTTGGGCTGATGGTGCTCACAGGCTGCAATCCGAGTCCCTATCTGCCGCCCCCGCCGACGGCGGCCGCTTGGCAGCAGACCCCGGCTCAGACGCCGGCGCCGAATCCGGCGGAGATGTACGACCTGAACCGGCGTGCGACGGCTTTGGATGCGAACAACCGGGACTTGCACGCCCAACTGGCCCAATCGCGGCAACAGGTCCAGTTGCTGCAGCAGCAGGTGTCGCTGCTGCAAAAGCAGTTGAGTGAAACCGCTCAACGTCTGCAACAGACGCAGGTCGCGAAGGAGGAAAGCGAGCGAAAACTCGAAGCCCTGCAGGCCTCCACGACACGCCGTGGCGGGGCGATCATCACGGCCAACAGCAACTCGCGAGCATCTGTGCGGCTGATCGAGATTCCGGGACTGAACACCCGCCAAGACGGCGATACCATCCGCGTCACCCTACCGGCGGATCAACTGTTTCCCCTGGGCGCAGCCCAGCTGATTGGGACTGCCTTCCCGGTCTTGGACGCGCTGGCAGCCGAACTGGCCCGCAATTACCCCCGGCAGTTGATCGCCATCGAAGGGCATACCGACAACTCGCCGGTGGCGGGTGGCATCAGCAGTCACCAACTGGCCGCCGCCCAGACGATCGCCGTCTTCGACGCGCTTACCCGTCGAAATCGGCTGCCGATGCAGCAGTTCTATGTGGTTGCCCAAGGCCCCAACCGGCCCGCCGCCAGCAATGCCACCCAGGCGGGCCAGACGGCCAATCGCCGGATCGAATTGGTGGTCTTTCCCCAGACCATCGACGCGCCCTGAGACCGCAGTTGCAGGGGCGAACTTTCGGAAGCCCGGCTCTTTCGGAAAAACCGGGCTTCCTTTTGGCCGAATCGCGGGAGCCAAGACCCGCCGCTCTTGACTGCCTGAAGGCCCGATTGTGCATCCGCGCACCTTTCTCCTGAATCGGACGCTCGAGCCTTCCCTGCCGGCCTACTTCTGCTCCCGGCCATTCTTAAACGTTTGACAATTCACCGGCCGGACGGGAAGATGAGATCAACGCATCGGGTTGTGAACCGTTGCGTCCTGAGTTGTTCCCGATAAGGACTTGCAACTCGTCGGCGTCGCGACATCAGGTGCGAAAACACTGGAACTTAAGCCCGCGGAACCAGGACTTGGATTTGAAAGACGAACGGCACCTGATCGATCGCTCACTCGGCGGCGACTCCGACGCCTTCGGCGAATTGGTCCGCCGCTACCAGGACCGCCTGTACAGCGCGGTGGTGCACATCGTCCGCTGCCGCGCCGAGGCCGAGGATGTGGTGCAAGAAGCCTTCATCCAGGCGTATGTCAAGCTGCGGACCTTTAAGCACAACAGCCGGTTCTACACGTGGCTGTATCGCATCGCCGTGAACGTGTCGATCAGCCACCGCCGGCGCAAACGGGTGGAGTTCTCCATCGATCAGAATCGCGATGCGTCAGGTGACGAGCCGATCGACACGGCCGCGGGGCCCAGCGAACCGCTGGAACTGGCGGAACGCAAACAGAAACTGGAACGCGCCATGGCGCAACTCACCGAGGAGCATCGGACGATTATCGTGCTGCGGCACATGGAGGAGTTCAGTTACGAGGAACTCGCCGACATCCTGAACATCTCCGTGGGCACCGTCCGCAGCCGCCTGCACCGCGCCCGCGCTCAACTGCTGACGTGCCTCAAAACCGAAATGCCGGAAGACGCCGACGCATGAGGCATCGTGCCGTGACGGCATTGCGGTTCCTCCCAGGCATGGCGGCGCTCCGGGAACTGCGCAACTTCGAAGCCGGCTCTTCCAGCACCGCGGGAACTACCACGGTTCCTCGCGCCATGTTTGCACTGCGAGGCGTCCCCGCCCGATCGTCACCTGGACTGCGCCCGAGCGACCCGTGTTGATCACGCGACGGCGGGGATCGGAACTCGCCGCTTCGTGCGCGGCAGCCCCCTCGTTCGCCGCGCCGCTGACGATTACCCATTCAGGTTGGCACCAAGCCACAAAACGGTCAGGTTCGCTGCGCGGGCTGCCGTGATGGGGCGCTAAGACAACGTCACCGTCGACAGGCTCACAGGCCAGCAGGTCATCCAGCCCAGGCGGTTCCAGGTCGCCCGTCAGCAGGATCCGGCAGCCGGCGTGATCGAGTTGCAGCGTTACGCTGTTGGCGTTATCGCTGCCCGCCACGCCGCGGCGCGGCGGGTGCAAAACCGATAATCGCGATGCGCCTCGCACCCTCAGGCGATCGCCTCCGTAAACCTCGCCCACGGGGATGCCGCGTGCGGCGACGGCGGCCCGCAGTGCCGTCAAGGCCTCCGTCTGGTTCTCGAACATCACCGGCGACACGTACACGGCGCCGGCGGAGAAACGCTTCAGCAGTTCCGGGATCGCGTTGTAGTGGTCGGCGTCGGCGTGCGTCACGATGACCGCATCCAGGTGGGTGATGCGCCGCGTCCAGAGAAACTCGGCGATCGTCCGAGCGGTCGATTCCGGAGCGCTCATCGCCCCCGCATCGTACAGCAGCGTTTGGCCTTGCGGCAACTCGATCACGGTGCAAGCGCCGTGCCCTACCGCCAAAAAGGTACAGACCAGCGAGTCCGCCTCCCTGGCGGGAAACAGAGACTGGCGAACGGTCGTCGTCGCGCCCAGTCCCAACCACATCGCGGCGGCGGCGAGGCACCAGCGCCGCGGCAGGCGGCGCCGCAAAAACACGGCATACAAGCCCAAGCCGAGGTAAGCGCCCACAACCCACCAGGAAGCGGGCGCCGGCGTCCAGAAGTGCCCTGCTTCGATCTTGTCGGCCCCATCCACGAGCCATTCCAGCAACGCCAAGCTGACATTGCAGATCCCTCCGCACACGTGGCCCAGGGGAGGCACCAGCCAACCGAACACCAGAACCAGGAATCCCGAAAACAGCGCCACGGTGACCGGAATCCAAAGCACGGGGTTCAGCACCAGCGCGATGGGGGAAATGAGATGGTAACGGAGCGCGGTCAAGGGCAAGGTCACCAGCCAGACCGTGGCGCTGATCAGGACCATTTTGCGCACCGTGTGCCGACATCGCCGGCCCCACCGTGCGAACCAGGGACGGCTTTGCTCGATCAGGCGATCCAACGGATCGAGCGTCGCGGGTTCTGTCAGGTAGGGTCCCCAGAGGTAGATCGCGGCCACGGCGAGAAACGAGAACTGGGCGCCGGTCTGAAACAAGGCGGTAGGATTCCAGGCCAGAATGGCCACGCCCGCGGCGGCCAGCGCGTTGAAGCCGGAGGAGCGGCGCGCGGACCATCGGGCCAGGCAAAAGGCCACCACCAGAATCGCCGCGCGGACCACCGGCGGGCCGGCATCGGTAAGCAAAGCGTAGAGGGTGACAAAAACCATGGCACTGCCGATCGCCACGTGACGGCGCACGGCCAGGAGCCGCGCCGCCCACCAGAAACCAAACGCCAGGATGCCTACGTGGACGCCGGAAATGGCGAGCAGGTGGACGGTGCCCGTCGTCACGAAGGCCTCCGTGCGCTCCCAGTCCATGTGCTCGCGGCCGCCCAGCAGCAGGGCCGAGGCCAAGCCTGCTTGGCGTTCTCGGAGATAACCCCACAACAAGTCATGGCACGGGTCGCGGACCTTTGCCAGCACTCGCCGCCAGTCCAGCAGCGCTCCGGGGGCCACGACGCGAACGGCGTCGGGAAAGCGTGCCTCCAATTGCACCCATTGCCGATCGCAACGGCGGTGCCAGGCAAGATCAAAATCGCCGGGATTCAGCGGGCGCGGCGGCCGGCTGAACAACGCGAACACGTGCAGGCGGTCGCCCGCTTGGACTCCCAGCACGTGTCCGTCCACGTACAGTTCCGCCGTGCCCGACGCGGGACGCCACGCTCGGCCATCCCGAATCTCTGCGACGTCGACCAGCAACCGCGACCGCTCGCCCGTGGGCCTGGTGCGCAGCGGATTGTCCGGGGGCGCGGCCACCCGGCGCGGGGACGTCAACGCGGCCGCCCGCAGACAAATCGGCCGCGGCGCTTCGTCAGCAGCACGTCCCAACTCATCCGCACGATACAGGTTCCAGTGATCGTGATGCCGGGCAGCACCGGCGCAAGCCGCGGCCCCCAGCAGAATCCAGGCGGAAATCCGTGTGCGGCCGCGCAACCAGAAAAAAAACCAGCCCGACAGACTGGTCCCGCCGGCCGCCAGCCAGACCCACACGGGCAGCAGGAAGCAACGATCGACGAGGATTCCGGCCGCCGCCGCCGACAACAGCACGACCAGCGGCGCAAAACGCCGCGTCGTCTCCGGCTGCACGGTCTGGCCGCTCGCATCATCGCTCATGCCGGGTATTCGAACGACTGGCGAAAAGGATGTCAATTCCGAGACGCTGAGGCGATCGCCTCACCCCGACCGCTGGGCGCGGAGGAGTTCTTCGGCCAACTGGTTGGTCGTGCGGGGGTCCAGGAACTTGAGGATCAATTGGCGCGTGTCGGTGAACAGTTGGTCGATCCTGGCTTGGACCCGGCGATCGGGGCTCTTGACGCGCTGTTCCCGCTGGTCCAGTTGGCGGGCCAAGTCCGAGCGCGTCTCCAGGGCGCGGAACTCCTCCAGCAAGGCTTTGGCCTGGTCGAGTTCCTTCTTTTGCAGGAGGCGGCGGAAGCGAGCGGTGTACAACTCGCGGCGGGCCACCAGGTCCATCACCCGATTCTGCAGACCCTTGACGTAACCCTCGGCCAGCAGCCGCGGGTCGTCATCCGGCACTTGGGCCGTCACCAGCGGTTCCGTGCCGGGCACGACGGGCAAGCGGGCCAGCAGGCGTCCGCCGTTGCGGACGTAGAGGATCTGCAGCGGGTTCGGCTTCTTGTCGATCCGGATCCGGCCGCGCCAGTCGGTCACGCCCAACAGGTCCGCATCCTCCGAGTTGGGAGGCTTGGAGTAGACTTCGTAGCCGCCCAACGGCTGGGGCTGGTCGCCCTGCGTCAAGATTTCCAGTTCCGTCGCCTCCAGGCGGGGTTTGGCCAGCAGGGCCAGGCGCATCGTGCGGGCGCTCGACCGCCCGCCCAACGGCGAGGTCATGCCGGAGTGGACCTGGCACTGCAGCTGGAGCCCTTTGCGGCCGGTCACCGTCAGAAACGTCCACGTGGCCCTCTGGATGCCGTTGGCCAGCGGTTCGCCCAGGCGGTCGTTGCGGCGGATGATCGGCACCAGGACGTCTTGCTCGGCCAACCGCGCGGGAGACCGGTCGTCCAGGATCAAGCCGGCGGCGCGGACGCGAACCATCGCCTCTTTGCCTTTGGACGATTCGATCCGGCCAAAGGGAACGAAGGCGTCCAGCAGGGCGGCAAAGGCTTCGTCGGCCACGCGCGCGGGCTGAGTGACGTGCCGCGTTGCGGCCGCCTGCCACATCCGCGTCCGACAATCCAGTTCGCGAGCGGTGATCGCCAGTCCTGTCGTTTCGTCGCGGACGCTCATCAGAAACAACTGGTCGTCCTGCTTCAACAAGTCGGGAGCCGCAGCCTTGACCGCATCGACGGTAATCCGTTCGGGGTCTCGAGCGGCATCCAGGGCCAGCGCCGCGGGACAGGGGACGACTTGGATCTGCCACGTCGCCCCCGCCACCACCCACGACCGGTCCGCAATCGCGGTTTCGATGCGTTTGGCCAGGCCCGCCGTCAATTCGGCGGCGGCGTCAAAGGCCAGCCAGACTTTGATCGAGTAGGGGGAGTACTCCCACGTGGCCTGGGCCCGCAGGGCGTTCGGGAAGCCGAACGTCAGGCCGAACGCAAACACGACGCCGAGGAACCAAAGCCGGCCCGTACGGCCGAGCGTGCCGCGCCCTGGGGTCAGACGTACAGAATTCAATTTTCGCGGCCCATCGACCGGCCACATGGGAAATCGTGTGGCGGCGAAAATTGAATTCTGTACGTCTGACCCTGGCCCCAAGCCGGCGTCATGTTCCAAACGGATGTGGGAGCTTGCGGAAGCCATGTTCATTCCTGACGGACCGGAGGCACCACGCGCCACTGCTCGACGTTCTGGTAAAACGAACTCGGCCGATCCTGGATGCCGGTCAAGCCGGGTTGGCACACAAAGTAGTCGATCATCTGCCACAGCGGAAGCAAGGTGACATCCTCATACAGCAGGCGATGCAGCTCGTGCAGCAGGTCGCGGGCGTCCTTCCAGTTGCCGGCTTCGTTCAGCCGTCGCAACGTGAGACTGATGTAGGGGTCCGTCGTTGCGGCGACGCCGCCGGCGCCGAACAGGCTGACCACATCGACCAGCGGCTCCCGCATCATCAACTGCGCGTACAGCAAGTCGAACTTGCCGTCCTCCGGCCGTTGCTGGCCGGGAGGCAACTCGCGCAGCGAGCATTTGACGCCGATCACACCCAACTGAGTCTGGATTTGCTTGCCGATGAAGCGGGGCATCTCGCCGGCCGGATGGGCCAACACCAACTCCTTCAACTCCGGTGCTTTTTCCTGGCGTTTGTCGGCGGCCGCGCCCAACTGTTGGTCGGCCAGCCGCAACAGGATGGCGGACATGACGGGGTCGTAGGGCAGCGGCCGGATGGCTTCGTCGTACGCGTAGGCCGCCGGATCGTTGCTGGTGATCCCGGCCGGCAGAGGAGCGCTCAGCACGCGCGTCCCCTCCACCTTGTTCTCGTCCAACAGACCGGCCTGCAAGATCACTTCGCGATTGATCCCGTACAGCAGAGCGCGGCGGAAGACGCGATTGTCCAGGAAAGGGTTTTCGCGATTGGGAAGCAGCACGTGGATCGAGGGAAAGGCATAGGTTCCCACGCTCAGGGATTCGTCGCTGCGCAAGCGCAGCGCGTCGCTGGGCAACAACCGATCGAGGGCGTCCAACTTGCCCTTGCGCAAGTCCTCGATCGCTTTGCGCGGCTCGGCGTAATAGCGTTCCACGATGACCGGGCTGGGCTCAGCCGCCGCCCGGTCCCCCGTGGGCTCGAATCGCACTTCGCCCTCCGTTTGCGAGCCCGCTTGATAGCGGACGCCCAGCGCATCTTGAGAACTCAGGCGGACCTGCAACAACGCCTGCGGCAGCACGTGGGGATGCCGCATCTGCACCCGCACCCGCCGCACGCTTTCGACTTGGACGCCGGCCATCAAACTGGCCCAGGACGGGCGATAGGCGGGCGACGCGGGATCGGCCAGAAGCAGCAACTCGCGGGACAAATCGTAGCCGGTGAACGCGGCCGACGCCTGGGGACGCAACTCGAAGATCAGCTGGCTGCGGTCCGCGCTCTGCTGGACCGTGCCCCACGGGCTGGCATAAGCGCCGCCTTCCGGGCCCCGTTCCACGAACTCAACCAGCATTCGGTACATCAACTGTCCGCAGCGCCGTGCCGGAGGGTTGTCCAAGCTGGCCGGGTCGAACGTCAGTGCCGGCTGCGAGACGCCGACCACCACCAGCGGATACTGCCGGGCGATTTCCAAAACCAGCTCGCGCCCGCCCGGCAGGTTGGGCCAAATCCGCAGCATCTCCTGGCCCGCTTCGTGGGCCTCGCGGAAGCGTTGGGCGGCCAAATGCGCGGCCGCTTCCTCGCGCTTGACCGCCGCAATGGCGATCAGCTTGTCGCGCCACTCGGCGACCACCTTCAGGTTGCTGCCAAAGGTGCGCTGCAGGCGTTCCAGCAACATTCTGGCGCCGCGGTAGTTCAGAGCGTCCGCATAGGCGCCGATCAGCCGCTCGCCAACCCGCTCCAGGGCCGCCACGGCGGTCTGCGGTCCGTCTTGATAGCGGTACTCGCGATTCTGGTTGTACAGCTCCTCCAGAATGGCAAAAGCTTCTTCGACGCGGCCCACACGAAACAGCGAACCGGCGTTCAGGTACAGATAGTCCTGGACGGCCGCGGACAGACCCTGCGTGTGGGGATAAAACCGCAGCAGGAACTGGTAGAACTCATACGCCTCGTCGTACTTCCGCTGCGCTTCCGCCGGTTTGTTCGCGGCCGTCAGCGACACCGCCTCGGCAACAATCTTGGCGGCTTCGCGGAGCACCAACTCTTCGAAGAAATCCACCTTGTCGATGTTCCGCCACGCCACCTCGTACTCGTCCGCGCGGTCTTCCAGCAGGCGGACCCTGAGCTTGCCGACCCGCTTGGGCTGGGGCGGCAATTGGCGATCGGGCAGGGGCATGATCTTCAGTTGTTTGTTCTCATTCACCTTGTCCAGCGTGATGACGTCGTAGGGCTCCAGTTGGTAGAGCTTCTTGGGCGGCCGCGGGGGCTCTTCCGAAGCGTCTTTGGCGGCAGGCTGCGGTTCCTCTTTCTCCGCCGGCACCGCGCCGGCGGCCGCGGGCTGCGCCGGGCCCGCCTGGGCGGGAGCGGGCTGCGCCGGGGCAGGCTGGGCCGCAGCCGGGGCAGGAGCGGCCGCGGGCGGCTGCGCCCAGGCGCACATCGCCATCCCCAAGGCCACGGTCAACGCTACGGCAAGTCTCCGGTTCATCCCACCATCCGTCCGCTCGTCATCCCGCGCCCACGCCCCGGTCGAAGGCGTCCTGGTCGCGGCGATACAACGCCAACGTCGACTCGAACGTGGCCGCGGGCACCCGCCAGACCGGCTCGCCTTCGACGTGGGCGTTGCAGTGCGTGACCAGGAGCCGATACAAGAATTTGAACAAATGCCGCGGCGTCCGCAACCCGCGCAAGACCTCCAAGAGCCGCTGGTCGGCCACGGCCGGGTCGATCAGGTCCCGCAAACTGGGCGCGGACCCGTCCGAGCCACAGGCCGACAAGCGGGCGTTGGCTACGTCGTACAACGCTTCGCCCGTCCACTCGAAGGACGCAATCATGTTCTGTTTGTCCAACCGCGCCCGCTGGTAGAAATCGCGGTCCTCGCGCTCGATGAACCGCGTCAGCTCGATCGGCGCCATGATTTTCAGCCCCAGGCCGGGATGCTTGAGGAATTTGTTATCCAGCATCGGCCACAGCAGGGCCTTCATCAATTCGGCCGAGCCGTTGATCAGGTGCGGCTCGTCCAGGCGATCGACCAGGACGACGATTCCGCGAAAGCCCAGCGTCTGCAGCAGGCCTTGCAGTTTCATCAGCATTTCGTAGCGGTCGTCGGTGCCGTCCGCGTCCGGCAGCGGCTGGGCGACGATCTCCTGCCGCGTGAACTGCAGCAGGATCTGCCGCAATGACCTCGCGTCCCGATTGCTCAATCGCATCTGCCGCCGGATCCGCCGCGCCTGCCAGAAGCAACCCCACCAGCGCCAAAGCCACGGAACCCAGGCTGCCGCCAGCGCCGCCACGAACAGAAACCACAGGGACAGGACCCTGCCGCCGTGCCCCCGCAACGCAAGCCCCAGCGCCAATCCCGCCACGGCCAGCGTCCCGCCGATCCCAATCGCCGCCGGGATCTTGGAACGTAACGTGGAGAACCGCAGTCGCTTGCGGAGCGCAGACCAACGGTCGCGAAACGTCGCGGCCACCGATTGGTCGTAGCACGCGGCCACCAGCAGCAGATCGCGGGACTGGTGGCGATCCAGCCGGTCGATCGCCGCCGGATCGATGGTGGCGTCAACGAACGTTGCCGGCTGGCCCACGTTCAAGATGCGGTCGACCAAGCCGGTTGCCGCCAGCGACAGGATCGCATCCATGTGGTCCCACAACTTCCATTCCCGCAAGACCCGATCGGCACGGCGGCTCTTGCGGCCACCGAGCCGTTCACGGAAGCGATCCAGGAACGGATTGAAGTCGTCGTAGTGGACGACAAACAGGCGCCGGTCGGGACATTGCCGGTTGTGTTGCTGGAGGTGCCTGGCGATCTGCAGCCGGATGGCGGTCTTGCCGGCGCCCTTCTCCCCAAACACGATCGACGTGGAAGGTTCGTTCGGATCGCCGTAGATCTTGTCCCAGGTGGGGTGAAACGTACTCTCGATGCAGTGCTCCTTGAACACCAAGTCCGTCTGCGCATCCTCCTCCGCAAAAGGATTCCGCGTCACCCCGTGATGTTCCAGGAACTGATGAATCTTCATGACGGCGCTCGAGTCACTTCAACAACACGATCACCAGGGTAACAAACAGACCGAGGCACATCAGCCCCAGCAGCGCGACGATCGTGATGGCCAGGGCGGTCGAGTTGCGGCGTTTCGGCCGCAGCGTGGCGGCCGGGTACGCGGGCATCCCGGACGCAGCATAAGTGGCGGGCGTGACGGGCGCCGGCATCGGCGGCGTCACGGCTGCGTCTAAGGTGGGGAACGCGTCGGCGGCGGTGCGCCAATCCTGCCAGCCCTCGCGCCAAACGAGAGAATCCGGACTGACGCGGCCTTCGCCCATCCATTTCCGCATGACATCGCCTCGAGCCGGACCGTACTGACCTCCCGACGGCGGTCGGACGTACCAGATCGCCTGCGGCGCCTCGTCGATCGGGTCCAGCGGCGCCGGAGCCGTTAACATCGGCGCCATGGGCTGCGCCATTGCGGCCGGCTGCATCGGCACCGTCCGCTGCATCGGCGTCGCTGGGTGCACAGGCAGGGCCGGCTGCATCGGCACCGTGGGGGCGACCTGCGGACCCGACGGCGCCCCGCCGCCAGGGGCGGCGCCCAACGGCATGCCCTGTGCGGGCTGAGGGGCGACCGGCGAGCCGTCTGGTGCCGGCGTCAAATTCGGACGCGGCGCAGGCGACCGCAAAGGCAAGGGCTGTGCCGCCGGAACGCCGGCTGGCGAATCGGGATAGGACAGCGGGACCGTCAACTCCGGTGCATCGTCTTCGCTGGTCGGCGATCCCGCCCCGCCCCCAGGGGAACCGCTGGAAGGGTCTCTGGTGAGTTGGCTCTCCAGCGGAATGTCCAGCCCGGCGCCGCACTGCGGGCAAACTCCGCGCTTGCCCGCCAAGAACGACTTGACATTCAACTTGTGGCTACAAGTGGGACAAAGAAATCGTATACCCATCAGTTCGTCTGCCGTTCCTCTGCAGCAACTCGTTGACCGACCATCGTCCGGCCCCTGACGCCCCATTATACATAGTGCTAAGCTATTGGGAAGATTACGGTTGCACGCGACTGCGAAGACGGGGCGCGGGGAACAGTCGCCGTCGCATGGCTCTCCTGAGCCGTGCGAGTTTTCTTGGATTTCTGGGCCAATCGCGCCGAATGAAAGGCGAGGTAGGAAAGATGGGTAAACAGCGGAGCGGGCGACGCGGCGCGGAAACGCCGCCGGAGATTGCGGTGATTGGAGACTTGACCGATCACGAAGCGGACATTTGCGAAAAGTTGTTGGCGGTCCCCGCGGGAGGCGAGTGTACGCTGTATTTCAATTCGCCGGGCGGGAGTTCGTACAGCGCGATCTCGATGCTCGCCCTGCTCGTGCTGCGCGATCTCCAGGCCACGGGGATCGTGACGGGCGAGTGTTCCTCGGCGGCCATTTGGCCCTTGTCCGCCTGCCGCCGCCGCATCGTGACGCCGTACAGCGTGCTGCTGTTTCATCCCATGCGCTGGCAGAGCGAGGAAAGCGTCCAGTTGCCCGAAGCACGCGAGTGGGCGCGTCACTTCAGCCAGTTGGAGCAGGAGATGGATCTGTTGCTGGCCAAGTTCCTGGGTCTCACGCCGGAACGGCTCGCGGAATGGATGAAGCCGGGACGCTACGTGAGCGGCCGGGAGTTCGCCGAGGCCGCGTTAGCGGAATTGATCGACCTGCCGCCCCGAGTTCACTAAAATGGCGGATAGCCGTTGGGCAGTTCCGCAGGCGAATCGAGCGCGTGTTGGAGCCGCAATCGAAGAGGCACGGATTCTTGGAAGAGCCGGGCCTCGGGACATGTTTCGGAGGTTGAAATGAGCAAGAACCCGTTTCCCGGAATGAACCCCTGGCTGGAAGAACACTGGGGCGATGTGCATACCAGTCTGACCACCTACGCCCGCGATCAACTACAGCCCCGGCTGCCGCCCGGCCTTCGCGCCCGCATTGAGGAGTACGTGGCGGTGGAGTCCGAGGAGGATTGGGACGCACCACGATCCCGCTTCTCGCCGGACGTCCGCGTGATCGAACGTCCAGAGGCATTGGAGGACTCGGGAGGTGTCGCCACGGCCGTCGCGGTTGCCGTCGCGGCGAAACCGCTCGTGGTAAAGAGGGAAAGCGAGCCTGAGACGTTGCGTTACATTCAAATCGTGGACACCAACTCCGGACACCGCATCGTGACCTCGATCGAGTTCCTCAGCCTAGCCAACAAGATCAGCGAAGAAGGCCGGAGACAATACCGCTCGAAGCAACGGCAAATGATCCAAGGTGGCGTCAATCTCGTGGAAATCGACTTGCTGCGCGCCGGTCCCTGGGTGCTGGGCGTGCAGCGGAGTCATTTGCCGAGGTCGTATCGCGAGCCGTACCGCATCAACGTCGTCCGGGCCGATGGGGCGGGCGACGCCGAGGTCTACCGCGTCTCGCTCCGCCAGCCACTCCCGACGATCCGGATTCCGCTGCGCAGCGGGGAAGACGATGTGCCGCTGCAACTCCAGGCCCTGATCGATGCCGCCTACGAGAACGGGCGTTACGCCGACGATATCGACTACACGCGGGATCCGCATCCCGCGTTGAGCGCCGACGACGCGGCGTGGGCCGACCAACGGCTGAGAGAACAAGGTGTCCGCTGAGGCAATAGGCGAACGTGGCTCTGCTGGCTTCCTTGGCGGCGGTCGCACGGCTGACGAGTAGGCCGTGCCACACGCGTGCCGCTTTCCCTCACTCCAGGTCGTACAGTGTCTCATCGACCTCCGGGGCCCGCAGTCGCTTGGCGAGGCCTCGCAGTCGCCCGCCGGTTTCGGCGCCCAGCAGCGGTTCATCGTCATCCAGAAAGTCGCCCATCTCCTGTTCGATCTGATCCGGGTCTTCGCCCGCTTCCATGCGACGCATGGCCTCCTCCATTTTGCCGCTCAGCGGCATTCCCGTCCGCTCGTGCAGCTTTCGCATCAGCTGCGCCGCTTGGCGGGGATCGTCCTCGTCCAGCGATTCGGCCTCCCGCCCCAGTTCCTCCATCACCTGTTCCAGTTTCGATTCGTCCATCCCCGGCGGCAGATCGTCTTCGCCGCCGGCTGCCGACGCCGGCTCCCGCGCGCCGCGCGCGACCGCAAACCGCGAAACCTGCCGCTGCAGCTTGGGCCTGCCGCAGCGCGGACAGCTGGGACGCGACGTCGTGTTTACGCGGCGGGCAAAGAAATTGAACACCCGATGGCAGTCGCGGCAATAGAACTCGTAGATCGGCACAGTTCATTCCTTCCAGAGTCAGACCAATCCCCATTTCTTCCTGCAAAACCATTCGGCCGTCAAGAGCGCGACGAACAGCAACAGCAGCGACCACGCGTCGCGGCCCGTGTCGGCCAACTGCCACTTGGTCTGCACCTCGATGTCCATCTCCGGCGGCCGATCGCGGATGTCCTCCAGCAGCGCCGGCACCTGTTCCGGCGCCACCACCCGGCCGCCAAACGGCTTGGTCGTGGCGGCCAACCGCGCCAGCTGGTCGTGATCGGCCGCAGGCGTGCTCAATTCGACATCTCGGTCGAAGACCAGGAACTCACCGCGTCCCTTTCCGAGCACTTTCCCGTCCCGGGTCGCCGTCAGCTCCAACGCGTAATCGCCCGGCGACGTCACGGTCTCGACGCTGCCCAGCCATTGCACGCCGTCGCGAGTGGCCGCTACGTCCTGGCGACTGCCGTCCGGCAGGATCAATTCGCAGCTCAGGTCCGCAACGGCGATCGGCTCGCCGCTGGGCGAATTGACGCCGGCGGTAAACGTCACTCGTGCGTCGGGGTGAAATCGCCGCTGGGCCAGTTTCACCCACACCTGGTCCTGCTCGCGGTCTTCACGTCCGACCAGCCACAGGATGACCTGCCGCCAGAACCGTCGATGAGCCGCGTCAAAGCCCTGCATGGCCCAGCGATACGTCGAGTCGCCGGCCATCGCCACCACTCGGCCCCGGCCGTACTCGCCGACCACCAACAGGGGCTGACCTGCGTCGCTTTCCGCGACGACCTGCACGCCGGCAGCATCCTTGACGCCATGGAACTTGTTCGCACCAGCCAACGGGGGCAATGGACTCCAAGAGGCCGCGTTGTTTCCCTCCAGACCCAGGCTGACAAGGGGATGAGCGCGGACGGGCCGCATGCGCAGCGGCCCGGGCAACTGCAAGTCCTGGCGGATCGGCGCACCAAAGTCCTGCCGCTCCAAGCGATCCATCGTGATCGGCATGACGTCCGCCAACGGCGTGTCGTGATAGCCTCCGGCGCCGAAGCTGTGGTAGCCGCCCAGGAGTGCCAGACCCTTGCCGCGGCTGACGGCTTCGGCCAGCGATTGCAGCTGATCGTTGCCCAGCGCCGTCGAGTCCAAATCGCCCAGCACGAACGCATCGTATCTTGGGTCGCGCAAGCGGCCGGCGAGATCGATCGGCCAGGTGTCTCGTTGGCGCGAATCGGCCCAGAGAAAATCCAGCTCCATGTCGGGAGAAGCTTCCAGGACTCGGCGCAGGAAAAGCTGCTCTTCGCGGAGTTCGCCTTCCAGATACAGGATCTTCAGGCCACCCTCCAGCACGCGGAGAAAGGCGCTCAATTGATTGTTCTTGGTCACCAACTCGCCGGGTTGCTCGGCCGCCTGGACGCTCAGTTTGTAGTTGCCGGGCTGCTCCGGCACGTAACGCAATTCGACCGCCACCTGATCCTGCTCCTGGCGAGCCACGACGTTCACCGGCCCGATGGTCTCCTTTTCGCCGCCCGGTTTCTCCACAACGAGGCTGACGGGGATCGGTTGGTTCGTGCAACCGCGGATGGCGATCGTGGCCGTCACCGGCAGCTCGTTCTTGACGAAAACCGTGTACTGGTCCTGCAGGTTCTCGACCGCCACGTCCCGTGTCTGGACCGCGTCCATCGGCAGCCCGAAGGGGACGGCGTACAGCGGGTATCCAAGCCGCGCCAGATCACGTCCCACCTCCGGGATCTCCACGCTCGGTCGAAACGCCGTCTGCACTCCGTCGCCCAAGAGCACGACTCCGGCCAACCGCTTGCCCAATTCCCGCTGCAAGACAGCGTGCAGACTCGTGCCGATGTCCGTCTGCTGGCCTTCCGGGGCGGCGGGCAGCGGCAGCGATGGACCGGCCCATTCGACCGGATGCACTTCGGCGTCGTACCCGTACACCTTGACTTCCAGACTTTTCGACAACTCGAGCAATAGCGGCTGGGCTTTCTGTAGCGCCTCGCGTTGGGCGGACCAGCGAGTCGCCTCGGCGGCGGCCTGCGGCAACAGCATGCTGCGGCTTTGGTCGAACAGAACGACCAACACGGCGGTCTGAGGACGCCGAACCGTGCTGATGTGTGTGGGCCGCAACATGGCCAACACGATCAGGGCGATCACGGTCAGCCGCATCAGGACCAGCACCATGCGCTGCAGCCTCGTCAACCGGCCAAACACAGGCCCGATGGCCAGCAGCAGCACCAGCACGGCCGCGGTGGCCGCCACCAACGCATAGCTGTTCAGAATTGGCTGAAAGAACCAATGCGACACGGTGATTCCCAGATGCGGGTGATCGGTTGCCAGTGATCGGTTACCAGTGAGCCGTGAGCCCTAATCGGTGCCCCATGACCGG
>CAYPGE010000079.1:0-24988 GCA_964409865.1 uncultured Pirellulaceae bacterium | reverse complement strand
CGGTTTCGGCGGGGTCAGAGACCCGCGCCGAACGGTTTTGTTAGCGGTTCTTAAGATGGTGGTTGCGGCGCATCCGTTGGTGCTGCGACGCCCGAGGTTCCCGTGACCGGATCGGCTATCACACGCCGTGCGAACCGCCCCTCCCCGCCGAGGACCAGGCCTGGATCGACGCACTGGTCGGCGATTCAGGAGGCTCGTGCGCGGACGAAGCGAGGTCCAAGACCAAGATCCGCAAGCCGATCAGGATCAGGACGCACCCGCCGATCACTTCCGCCCAGCGCCCCCAGCGACGGCCCAACCGGCTGCCGAACGCGATGCCGATGGCCGTCAGGGCGGCCGTCACCACCCCGGTGGTCACGGCTGGAATCCAGATGGACTGGTCCAGGAAGGCCAGACTTACTCCGGCGGCCAGCGCGTCGATGCTCGTCGCCAGCGATAGGGCGACGAGCATCATCCCGCGGGTCGGGTCGGCCTTGGATTCGGACTCCCTGTTGCTGCTTGCCTCCCACAGCATCCTTCCCCCGATCAACGACAGCAGTCCGAAAGCGAGCCAGTGGTCGAAACTGGCAACCAGCCCGGCCATCTGCCGGCCGACGCACCACCCGATGACCGGCATCAGGAACTGAAACAACCCGAAATGGAACGACAGACGGAACACGTGACGCGGCGTGATCCGGGGGAGTTTCAGACCGGAAGCGAGAGACACGGCAAACGCATCCATCGCCAAACCCAGCGCGATACCGAGGACCGTGATCCAGTTCATGGCTTCAATTCGCGCTGCCATTGCTGGATCAGCTGCAGCGCTTGGAGGGGCGTCAGGTGGTCGATTTGCAGGTCGCGGATCGTGTTCAGCAGCGGGTGTTCCGACGGGCCGAACAGGGTCAGCTGGATGTCGCCTCCGCGGCGGCGTTTTTTCTTGCTGGCGATCTTGGGGCGGCCGTCGTCGTCCAAGTGCTCGGCCTCCAGCTGGGCCAGGATCTGCTTGGCCCGCTCGTTCACTTCGGTCGGGATGCCGGCCAGCCGCGCGACGTGGATGCCGTAGCTCTTGTCGGCCGCCCCGTCCACGATCTTGTGCAGAAAGGCGATGTTCTCCTCCCACTCCTTGACCGCCACGTTCAAGTTCTTGACGCCGCCCAGCGAACTCGACAGATCGGTCAACTCGTGGTAATGCGTCGCGAACAAGGTCCGGCAGCCGATGCGGTCGTGGACGTGCTCGACGATCGCCCAAGCCAGCGAGACGCCGTCGTAGGTGCTGGTGCCGCGGCCGATCTCGTCCAGGATCACCAGGCTGCGAGCCGTGGCGTTGTTCAGGATCCGGGCCGTCTCGGTCATCTCGACCATGAACGTGCTCTGGCCGCGCGTCAGTTCGTCGCTGGCCCCAACCCGCGCAAAGATCCGGTCGGCGATGCCGATCGTGGCCTTGCGCGCCGGCACGAACGAGCCCATTTGGGCCATCAGCACCAACAGCGCGACCTGGCGGATGTACGTGCTCTTGCCCGCCATGTTCGGGCCGGTGATCAGCAGGATCATGCCGGCCTCCGGATGGGCGAGGGTGTCGTTGGGCACGAACGTCCCGCCGGGCTCGATGATGTCCAGCACCGGGTGCCGGCCGTCCGCAATCTCCAGGATCGGCTCGGCCACCGCCACGGGCCGGCAGTAGTTGCGCGTCCGAGCCAGTTCGGCCAGGGCCGACAGCGCATCCAGCCGGGCCAGGACCGTGGCCGTGGCTTGCAGGCGGCGTGCGGCGGCGGCGACGGTGTCCCGCAGTTGGACGAACAACTCCAACTCCAACTCCTTCGCCCGCTCGTCGGCCGTCAGCACCTGCTCCTCATATTCCTTCAGCTCCGGCGTGATGTACCGTTCGGCGTTCTTGAGCGTCTGCTTGCGGATGAAGTAGTCCGGGACCTTCGCCGCCTGGGCGTTGGTGACTTCGATATAGTAGCCGAAGACCTTGTTGTAGCCGACCTTCAGGCTGGGGATCCCCGACTGCTCGATGGCCCGCGACTGGTACTGGGCGATCCATTGCTTGCCGCCGGCCGCCAGATCGCGCAGCCGGTCCAGTTCCTGGTCGTAACCGCTGCGGATGAAGCCGCCCTCGCGGGCCGACAGCGGGCAATCGGCGGCGAGGGCTGCCTCCAGCTTGCCGCGCAGGTCCGGGCACAAGTCCAGCTCGGCTTCCAACTGGCCCAGCAATGGGCTGCGGCGGGCGGTGATCTTGGCTTTCAGCTTCGGCAGCCCGCCCAGCGTGCGGCCGATGAAGCTCAAGTCGCGCGGACTGGCCCGGCCCGTCGTGACCCGTGCCAGCAGACGTTCGAGGTCGTACACGCCGCGCAACTGGTCCCGCAATTGGCCGCGGAGCGTGTCGTCCTGCATCAACTCTTCGACCGCGTCCAGCCGAGCGTTGATCGCCTGCGGATCGGTCAGCGGGTTGGCCAGCCAATCGCCCAGCTGCCGCGAACCCATCGGGGTGACGGTGCGATCGAGCACGGCCAGCAGCGAGCCTTCGCGCGAGCCGGTGCGAATCGTCCGCGTCAACTCCAGGCTGCGGCGAGTCGCTTCGTCGATCTCCAGCGCGCTGCCCTGGCGATACGGAATCAGCCGGTCCATGTGGTCCAGCGACGACTTCTGCGTCTCGCGCAGGTAGTCCAGCACCGCGCCGGCGGCGCGAATCGCCAGCCGGTCGTCGTCCGTGAACCCGAACCCTTCCAGGCCGGCCGTGGCGAAGTGCTGCGTCAGAGCGGTCAAGGCGGCATCGTGAGCAAAGGCCCAGGCCGGACGCTTGGTGAGCACCAACCGCGGCGCGACTCGCGCCACGTCCGCCGCCAGTTCGTCGCTGACCAGGCATTCCGACGGGGCGATCCGCGCCAGCTGATCGCCCAACTGCTCCGCCGGACTGACCGCCGCGTAGAACCGGCCCGTCGAGATGTCGGCCCAGGCCAGTCCGACTTGATCCCCTCCGCGTTTATCCTGGCCGCCGGGAAAGGCCACGGCGGCCAGGTAATTGCACTCGCGGGGATCCAGCAGGGCGTCGTCGGTCAGGGTGCCCGGCGTGACCAACCGGGTGACTTCCCGCTTGACCAGGCCCAGGGCCTTCTTGGGATCTTCGACCTGCTCGCAAACCGCGGCCCGAAATCCGGCGGCGATCAATTTGCCGAGATAGCTGTCCAACTGATGGTACGGAAAACCCGCCATGGGAATCGGATTTTCGCCCTTTTCCCGGCTGGTCAGCGTCAGCCCCAGGACGCGCGCGGCCGTTTTCGCGTCCTCGTAGAACATCTCGTAGAAGTCTCCCATGCGGAACAGCAGCAGGGCGTCTCCGCAGACTTCCTTGGCGTCCTCGTACTGTTGCATCATGGGGGTCTTAGCCATAGCAAGGCATGGTAGCAGGCGGGGCGTTTCTGGGCGAGAGGGGAGCAAATCCGGAGAGTGAATGGCGTTCAGAAATGCGAAAAAACCGTCCGGTCAGATGACACGTGAGCGGCAGAGCGCTAGCCGCCGGTACTGCGGCGGATCCGGAACCGGTGGCTAGCGCCATTCCGCTCACTTGTTTCTCGAAGCGTGCGTGCTGGCAGTGCCTCGCGGCCGATGTACAATGGCGGCCGTCAAGAAATGGAGAAGCACTCATGAGCGAGACCTACCACCTGCGTCGCGTCGATCGCGACATGCCCGATCGCAAGGACCAATTGGCCGTTCTGCGAGGCCAGAAGTACCTGTCGCTGGCGTTGGCCCATGACAATCAACCTTATCTGGTTTCTCTGAATTACGCCTTCAGCGACCAGGAGAACTGCTTCTACGTGCATTCCGCGACGGAGGGGCGCAAGATCGACTACCTCCGAGCCAACCCGCGGGTGTGGGGGCAGGTGATCGAGGACCACGGCTACATGACGGGCGAGTGCTCGCACGCCTATCGTTCGGTCATGTTCGAGGCCCGCGCGGAGTTCGTCGAGGATCTGGACGAGAAACGGCGGGCCTTGTCGCTGATGATCGACCATGCCGACCCCGACCCGGAACCGCTGAAACAGAAACTGGTGGCGACGGCCGACCTGAAACAGGTCTTGGTGATTCGTCTGGTCGTCGTCCGGATGAGCGGAAAACACAGGCAGTGAGCGGCGTCACGCGCAGAAGCTCCCGCGGTGGAAACGGGACTCGATCTGACGCAACGACAGCAGCTACGACGGCGGCCAGTGCGTCGTCGAGGCCTAAGGCTGGGGTTCGCCGAATCAGCCGGTACGCGCCAGCATCCATTTTGCTCCGCCACAACCCTGGGCTAGCGCCCAACGGCTAATCCGCAAGTCGGTCGTGGCGAATCTGGAGGCCGACCGTGAATTGCACATCATCGAAGGCCCGCTCAATCGCTCAGAAGAAGTAAGCGTCGGCACGTGCGGCAGACGGCAGGCCCTCGCCCGATTGGCGTCCTTCAGTCCTTGACGGCCGTCACGATGACCACCGCGCCCACGTAGGCGGAATCCTGCCATTCGACGATGCGGAAGCCGGAATTGCGCAGGTAGTGTTCGATGTCTTCCCGGCTGTCGCGATGAATCAGATCCAGCATCTCCAGGTTTCGCCGATAGCCGTCCTCGTAGTTGGAGCGGAGTTCTTGGAAGACTCCCAATTCCGTCAGCCTGTAGCGCATCTGCTCGAACAACTTGTCCACGTCCGTCTTGGTATGGGGGGTGGAGAGGACCACTCGGCCGCCGGGGCGCAGCAACTGATGGAGGCCGCACAGGCAGCGCTCGGGGTCATCCAAGGCGTACAGGACGTTGATCAGCACCGCGCCGTCGAAGTAGTTCAACGGAATGGCGGCATGCTCCTCCAGGCCGATGATGCTGTCCTTGATCACCTTGAGATGGGAGAAATAGTCTCGGTGGGCCGCTTGCTCCGCGCAACCCAACTTGTCGATCAGTCGCGAGATCATGGCATGGTTGGATTCGACAGCCCACACCTCGCGCTCTCGCCGTCTTTCCAGCAACTCGATGGTCCCGTTTCCCGTGCCGGCCCCCAGGTCCAGCACGCGGTGGCAATTATCCAATCGGCTCACGACCGAGCGAACGAGTTCCCCGTACTCTTCGAACTTGACCAGCAGCGTGTCGTACGAAACGGCGTAGCGTTCCCAGTGCAACTCGTCGCTGATTCGGCGGTGGAGGGCGGCCCACAAGTCCTCCGGCCGATCCGTCCGCGACACGTTCAGGAACACCGACCAGGCGGCCAAGACGGCCTCGTCGTCGGTGATCTGGACGGCGATCTTCTGAAACTCGATTTCGCCGAAATCCTGCGATTCGTACACCAAGGGCTCGAAATCCAGCAGTGGCGCCCGTCCGGGGGCAAAGACGCGTTTCGATCGTTCGTAGACGTCCCGCACGTTCTTCAGGCTGCGAACGAAGTCCTCGGCGTGACTGTGAATGCGGCGGAGCCCCAGCGGTTGGGCGACCAACAGATCGAAGGCGGGGTTCCAGTCGAGAAAGAAGTAGTTCTTGTCCAGCAAGTACGCTGGGACGGCCTGGTCAAAGGCGGTCCAGCGGGCGTCACCAATAATCCGCCAGGACTTGTCGGGTCCCGTCGGCTTTTCGTCGGTCCCCGGCAATTCGTAGCGGGGGCTGGGCGATGGCGGGCCACGTCGCCCGCCGGCGGATGACTTGCCCGTCTCACGCCGCTTGGCGATGGTCTTAATCCTCCCGCGCGGCAGATCATCTCCCGGCTTGGAGCGAGCAGGCTTGTCCGGCGGGACTTCTTTCTTGGCCATGTCCAATCCCCTCTATCATTGCTGGCGAGATCGCCTGGTCGTCCCGTTTTCGGCGAGCGGGCCACGGCGCAGGCAACGAAACCGGGTCCAGCGGCGGCTAACGAATCAGCCGGGCGGCCTCTGGATGTTGGGCCCGCAGGGGGCACGCCTCCCTGTTGCGGGACACGTACATGCCTCCCTGCCAACAAGCCGTGTCGTTGCAGAGGCACAAGTGCCTGCTGCCCAGCAGCATGGCGGCGTCTTCCGGTCCGTCGCGGATCATTTCCAGATCCCGCTCGGCCAGCCCCCGGCACGCACTGACCACCGGTGACGCCAGATCGAGTCTCATCGCCACCGCGACCTGGTCCAGATCCTGGTCGCGGCCCAGGTGCCCCTGAATCATGCGGGCAAATCCATACTTCTCGTACATCGGCACATGTTCTGGGACGCATTCCAGCACCAGGGATTGCAGGCCCAGGTCGACTGCGACCGCTACGACGGCGCGGATGAGCAGCCGAGAAATCTCCAGCCCCCGGTACCGCGGCCACACCACCAGCCGACTCAACTCAGCGAACGTGCCAACCTGGGACAACAGGTTCTCCACTTCCGTGCGGGACCCGGTCGACGAATCGGTAAAGTCGTTGGACTGCAGGATCGGCAACGAGGCGAACGTGGCCTCCCCAAGTCGCTCCAAGAGGAGCGGGCAACCCTGGCGCCGAACGGCCTCGGCCAGACTTTGGCACCATGCCGCCTGCCGCCTGAGGGTGCGAGCCGGCGGGCTGCCGATCACGGAATGCTGACGCCTTTCCGAGATCCCACGCGGAAGCACCAGCCGGACACTTCCCACAAGATTCCCGTTCTGGGTCTCCTCCGCCACGAAGTGCAACGCGCGGGGGTCATAGCAGTCCAGGTCCACTTGGGCTGAGCACTGGACGACCCGCTCCGGAAGATATCCGAGCCGGGTGTACACCTGGTAACGCAGTTCCAGAGATCCGCGCAGTTCCGCCTCGTCGCGAGCCAACCGTACTACGACCGCCTGGCCCTTTGCCAACTCGCCGGCCGGACCGGGCGGCGCTTTGAGACGAAGCCGGTTTGCCGTGGCCAGAATCGCCTCGCGCAGCCTCGATTCCGTCAACGTTCGCGAGTCCAGCACACAGTCGATATCCTGCGTCCTGCAACTCGGACCTGCCACCAGGGCCACCAATCCGCAAAACTGGGTTGCGGCCAGGAAACGCTGCCGGATCGCGGCACACAACGGGCTGGGCGAATAGGCTCGCGAGGCCGGACTCCCGTCCACCTCGACCAACTGATCGGAAACCACGACGACCAAGACGGCGCCCTGCCCGTGCCCATCGTCAACGACCCGCTCGACGATTTGGGACAGACTCGTCGGTTCCAGTTCGTCCCAAGTGAAGGCGAAACTCTGCTTGCTCTCGAACACGGGCTGACTCACGGTCAATCGCGATTTCATCCTGCGGACGCGGACGCGATTCGCCCGATTCTGAAGGGCGATCACCAACCGCACGGGGCACGTGTCCGTGTTCCAGGTATCTTCCCATCCCCGTGATGAAGGTGATCTCGTAGCGCGTGCGGCGTGCGGTGGGCGACCGGAAACCACGACGCCTGACGGCGCCGGCGGCGAGCCCGTGACATCGGCCGCGGGTGTTGGCACTGACGGCGGCCCGGCATCGGGCGGCTTCTTGCCGGTGATGCCCCAAATGAGCTTTGCCAATCCGTCCTTGGTCAGGCCGCCACGCAGGTCCACCCAGGTGCGGTTGCTGAGAAAAAAGGGCAACTCCGGCTCCGCAGCAGCGCCAGGCAGCAGAACGGGAATCACAGGCCGTTTGTGTTTCACGGCCAAGCGCAGGGCGGCCTGCATTTCTTCATCTTCCCAGGGTCCCAGACCATCTCGGCCCACCAGGACAGCCACGCTGTTTGACGTGTGGATGCCCGATGCAAGTAGTTCTTGCCAAGGCATGCCCGGGCGAAGCTCGTCCTCGTCCAGCCAGATTACCAGTCCGCTGGCGGCGAGCAATCGCTTCAACTCGCGCACCGCAGGCTTGTCCTTGCTGTTGTGACTTAAGAATACGTCGAAACTGGCCGGCGGGCCGCCTTCCTGCTCCGGGCTAACCGAACTGCCCTCCGACGCGACCGGCGGCACGAGTGGCGTTGGACCGGCAGACAGTCCGGAAACTCGCGACGAGAACCCCCGCTCGTCGCCCACTCTCCCCGAGAACAGCACACCGTCCGCAGCGTGTGTAAAGAGCACCGGAGTGCCCCACTCCAGTGAATCCCGCAGGGCGGTCTTGACCGCCACGCGCGAGTCGGAAACCGCCCGATCCACCGGCACCCCATCCGCCAACGCCTCGTAGAACGACCGCGAGAATTCGATGGCCGCGCGATCGCTGATCGCATACTGCATGGCCAGCACGGCTGGGATACCCCGCCGCACGAGGGTCGTGGCAGTGCCGGAAGCTTCAGGGTTGGCGTCTTCACGGCCACCGTCGCACGAATTCAGAAAGACCAGACGGAGCGAGCGGTGAGGCAAAAGCAGATCCGCGAGCGAGGATACGGTCAGCGTGTCCGACGTGCCCGGCTGCTCGCCCTCAAGCACCAGCAAACCCTCCTGGCGCGAAGTGTCGTAGCCCCCGTGCCCGATAAAATGGAGCACGTGCCACGGCTTGTCGCTGCGCAAATGATGCTGCAACTGACGCCAAGTACACTTCGTGAGCCAAACGAGTTCAAGCCGTCCGCTCGCCTTCAACTCGGACACCGCCCGCTCGACCAATTCCTGCTCCTCGGCAAGATCCAATGCCGCGCAGCCCGGCGGACTCGCTGCCATTCCAAGCACCCGTAACGGTGGCGTCACCTCCAGCGGATCCAGCCGGACGTCCGACGAGATGTATCGAATCAGCGGCGTGTTGCCGTCCAGGCACAGATAGCGGTCGCGCCGTGCATCGTAGAGAAACTCCCATGGCAGCGCCGACAACTCCTGGGGGCCGACGCGAAGTTGCAGCCGAACCGTGCGGCCGGTCTGCTCCGCCGTCTGCCGCGTTTTCTCGTAGAGCGCCAACATCCCACTGGAAAAGAGGGCTTCAAACAGCCGCTGTCCGAAAGCCCGCACCCCCGTGGCTTCCGGCGCGTCTAGCCGCCGCGTTTTGCTCGCCGTCCGCAGCACCGCGTTTTCCATGGCCATCAGCTGCAGGACGAAGGATGCGTCCTTGACATTCAGCCGGAGGGTGCCACGCCGGTCTTGTCCGAGCGAACGAGCCACCACGACATACCCGTCGCCTCGCCAGCCACCGATTTCCAGGTCAAAATCCAGGCTTTGCATGACGCCACCCGATCTGCCCCGAATGGGAATCATGACGCCCAAACACCACAACCCCGCAAAGACATGACAAGCACGTCACTTGACCGCGGCGCGCAGAAACCGAACGAGCAATTCCGGCGTTCATTTTATCTCAGTCGTTCCCACATGCCAACATTTCACCACCCGTGTTTGCGGATTTTCCCCCGTCTTTTCGAGGAGGAAGGCGAATTTCTGTTGGAAACTCTGCCAGCATGACGGGCATTCCGGCCAGTCTCCGGGCAAGAAACGGGCCGCAACGGCCGTCCTGCGACAAGAAGCGATTCCTGCCTCACGCATGATTACCCAGCTGCCTTTCCTTGACACTCGTTCCCTGGGGGCTAAGAATCGGACAAATCTACCTGACCATTACGAACCGAACGGCTCCTTGCCAAGGTGGAAGAAGAAGGATTTCCGAGGCGAACACCAAAACCGTGGCCGACCGCATCCGCGCCACCGCCGCACTCCGCCAGCTCTCATTGAACCTGTGAACGGACGTTGTGATGGAAGGTCCGCCTTACTTGAGGAATACCACATGGCAACGAAAAGCAAGACGTGGTTCTGGGCCGGGATGTTGATCGCTGGTTCGTGGTGCGCGATGCCCGCGGCGGCCGCAGCGGCCGCGATCGACCTGAACGACTGGCAGGAGGTGGAAACGCCGAGCGCGACCGCCTGGACCACGGCCGATGAAGCGATCATCGGCAAAGGGGCCGGTGCATGCTGGCCGCAACTAGTCAGCCGTGAAGCGTTAGCCCCGGATAGGGCCGCGGCGTTTCGGACCACCGTGACGATTGTCAAACCGGCGCCGGACAGTCCCGCGGAGGGCGGGCAGGCGTTCTGCCGCTACCTGGCCGGACGCAATGACAGCGGCTACGACGCCGGCTTGGTGCTACACTGGACGGATCGCGACCACTTCTATCGCGTGGTCCTGAGTTCGAAGTACCAAGAGGTGGCTTTGTGGAAGCCGCGCGGAGGCTTCCTGCAGGTGGCGCCGGCCGCCATCCCCGTCGGCAAGCCGATCGCGTTGGCAATCACCACTCAGCCCGGCTGGGTCCGGGTGGCGCTGGACGGCCAAGTCGTGCTGGAGCATGCGACCGCGGTCGAACCGCTGGCCGGCGGCCGGTTTGGCCTGGCTGTGTTCAATTCCGAGTGCCGCTTCACCCCGCCTCAGATCGAGCGGACGGCGATCACCCCGCACCAGACGGCCGCACACCAGCCCGCCTTCACGCTTCGCCAATGGCACTGGATGGACTGGATTTTCGACGGCCAGGTCCCGGTCGCTCACCTCGACAAGAACCTGCTGGTTCTGTGGGAGGCACGGGGCGGACGCAGCTACAAGCCGCTGGCCTACTGGGAACTGCACTGGAAACAGTACGACGGCACCTTCAACTATGCCAACAAGCTCGACGAGATGAAGGTGCTCGAACAGGGCCAGCAATTGAGACTGTTCTTCGACGCCAAGAACCCCAAGCGTGAGGTCGGCAACCGGATTACGCTTGCGGTCCGCTACGACCCCGTCCACGACAGCTACGTGCATGACGTGGAAAGCCGCATGCAAGTCGTCCCCGGACAGACGTGGAAGTATACAGCCGACGGGCTCGAATACTGCAACCTCATCCCCTACAACGTCGTCGGGCCGTCCGCGCCGGTGCAGCAGCCTTGGCCTTGGGAGTACCGCTGGATCGTCTACCGGGACAAAGACGGCCGGACCTATCGGCAGCCGATCCATCACAACGGCGTGCCGGTCGCGCCCGTGAAACCCGATGGCGGGTTTTACACCTATCTCCAGGCCCAGGACATGCAGCCCTACAACCTGATCGTGCGTTTCGACAACCCGGCCGACCCCCGGCTCAACAATTTCGCCGGCCTGTGCTGGTGGGCGTACGACATTCACTTCCGCTACGGGCCGTTCCCGAACGGATGCGGCTGCCCGCTCCCGCCGGACAAGGAGTTCTTGGCGCGTTATCGCGTGGAATTCCTTAGCGCGGCCGAGTCGGCGGAACTCTTGAAAGCCGCCGAGATCCAGCCGGGCATGGCGGGCGACCGCGAACTGGCCGTTTACGTGCCGGGCGTCAATACGTTCGATCTGGTGCGGCGTCTGGACGCACCGCATGCCGAGCAAGGCTGGGTCGGCGGTGCCGTGGACCGGCAGGTCGGCCGCACGGACGCCCTCAGCCTGCGGCTGAGCGGCAAGTCCTCCTGCCGGGCGATTACGGGCTCCAGCTACTTCATGGACGGTTACCGCAACGCGACCTACGAATTCTCCGCCTGGATCAAGACGCAGGACGTGCAGCCCCCGGGCGCAGGCCTGTACGTGCTGACCATGCACGGCAATCAAGAGCGGGTGCGGATCGAGTGCCCGACGCGCGTGACCGGCACTCAGGACTGGACGCGAGTCAGCTTCCAGCCCTCGAACGTGAACGCCGGCACATGGTACGTCGAACTCGGCCTGGAACTGGACGGTCCAGGCACCGCCTGGTTCGACGATGTCGAAATCCGCGAGGTCCCCGACACTGTGAAGCCCTGACCATGATTCGAGCAAATGAGCGGAATGGCGCTCCGAAACCGGAAAACGCGCCTCGAAGATACTCGCCTACTGTGAACTCGACGAACGACTGGCGGGGTGGTAGAGTATTAGCACGAGCGAGACGGTGACGACGCTTGAGGATGCGGCGATCCGCTTGGCCGAACTGGTCGAGCAGGTCCACGCGCAGGGCGAGGCGGCGGTGATCGTCAAGGCGGGACGGCCCGTCGTGCGGATTGTTCCCGTCCCGACAGCGAACGAATCGTGCGAAGGCTTGATTCAGTTTCTGCGACGTTGGCGCAGTGAGCACCCAGAGCCTGACGAGTTGCTCGCCCAAGACATCGAAGCGAGCCGGCAAGCCGTCCATGCACCACGCGATCCATGGGAGTGATCCTCGACTCCTCCGTCTTGGGACGCTGCGGCACGAAAGCACAAGTCAAGCCCCAACTCCGGTTCCCCGCGATCCGACATCCGACATCTTCCTCGACCCGTTCAGGATTTCTCGCACGGCGGGGATGCCGAAGCAGACTCGAAGCAGATTGTCCATCGCCCGGGACTGAATCAGGCCGCCGCTCAGCCAGCGTGAGAGCGTCGCCTCGGCGATCCCCAGACAGGCGGCCAAGGTCTTCTGCTGCATCCCCAACGTCCGCAGCGCCCGGCGAATCTCAGTGGGAGTCAGCAGGCCCAAGTGGGTGCGCAACGCCTTGCTGATTTGCTCGTCCGCGACATCGTCCAGGACGAACTCTCCGCAGGCACGGCACTGGGCCACGTCCAAAGCCGGAATCTCCAGTTCGTAAATCCGCCCATCATGGTTCACACGCGCCGTGTACGGGACAACTGCCGCGTAGACTTCCTTCGCTCGACAATGCGAGCAACGCCACGGAAAGCTCTTGCGCTGCGTGCGACGCTTCATCGTAGTCCTCATGCGTCGTCGATGACTCTGGGATGGTTGGCGCCAGGAACACCTTAATCTTTCACCTAATCTTTCACCTAATCCCCACTGGCTTCAAGGCAGTAGGAAGAGATGAAGTGAAAGATTAGGTGAAAGATCAGGGTTTCAGGTCCGGGCGCGGCCGGTTAGGGGTGTAGCAGGAGCCGTTGCACAAACCTACAATCGACGCCAAAGCTGTCTGCAATCCCCAGGAGAAACAGGTATGAACCAGAAGCAAGTCAAGGTGGCGATCATCGGTCTGGGCTTCGGGGCGGAGTTCATCCCGATCTACCAGAAACATCCCGGCGCCAAGATGTACGGGATCTGCCAGCGGAACGCCGAGAGGCTCAAGAAGATCGGCGAGACGTTCGGCGTCCAGCAGCAATACACGCGGTTCGAGGACGTGTTGGCCGATCCGAATGTGGACTTCGTCCACATCAACTCGCCCATCCCGGACCATGCCTGGATGTCGATCGCGGCCCTGAAAGCCGGCAAACACGTGCTGTGTACGGTGCCCATGGCCACGACCATCGAGGAATGCCGCGAAATCGTCGATCTGGTCCGCCAAACCGGCTTGAAGTACATGATGGCCGAGACGGTCGTGTACTCCCGCGAGTTCCTGTTCCTGAAGGATCTGTACCAGAAGGGCGAGTTGGGCAAGATCCAGTACTTGGCGGCATCGCACCCGCAGGACATGGACGGCTGGCCGGAATACTGGGAGCGGATGATTCCCATGCACTACGCGACCCACGTGGTCAGTCCCTGCCTGGGGTTGATGAACAGCCGCGCCGAATACGTCTCGTGCTTCGGTTCGGGAACCGTCCGGGACGACATCCGGCAGAAGTCGGGCAACCGGTTCGCCGTCGAGTCCTGCCATATCGCGATCAAGGACTCGGACGTCGTGGCTCACATCTGGCGGTTCCTGTACGACACCGCCCGGCAGTACCGTGAAAGTTTCGACGTGTACGGGACGAAGAAGAGCTTCGAGTGGACGCTGGTCGAGGGCCAATCGCACGTCCTGCACACGGCCAAGAAGCCCGAGCCGGAGATCCCGTCGCCCGTGGAAGTGCCGGACTTTGCCCACCTGCTGCCGGAACCGATCCGTCCCTTCACGCGTTCGATCCAGGACGCCGAGCACCTGTCCTTCATCCAGGGCGCCGGTCATGGCGGCTCGCACCCGCACCTGGTCAACGAATTCGTCAGCGCCCTGGCCCAGGGACGCGATCCTTGGCCCAACGCCGTCCAGTCCGCCAACTGGACCTGCGTCGGGCTGTGCGCCCATGAATCGGCGCTGGCTGGCGGCCGGATCGTCCCGTTGCCGGAGTTCACCCTCGCCTGATGAGAAAGAGTGCCAGTGCCGCCAGGGCGCGAGCGAGCGACGGCATCGAAGCGTCACTACAGGCCCCGTTCGTCGGCCGAGGGACCGTACAAAGCGGGCACGGGGACATCGTTCAGCCGCAGGTAGACGCACAGGTGGGCACGGTGATGGATGTTGTGACTGAGGACGAAACTGCGCAACACGGCCGCGCGCGGCATCGTGAACAGGGTCTTGCCTCCCATCAAGAGCGACCAAGGCTTCATGAATTGCTCGTCGGAAGCGGCCGCGATGGCCGCCCGAGCCGCGGCCACGTTCTTGTCGAAGCGATCCAGGATCGCCTGTCGCGAGTTCGCTGCGGGAGTCCGATAGGGCTGGCCCTCCACCGGAGCCACGTCCCAGGAATCGTGGTTCAACGCCTCCTCAGCCCAACTCGGAATCTCGGCCAAGTGCATACCGACCCAGCCGATCGTGTTCGACTTGGGATGGACCTTCCAGTTCAGCTTGTCCTCAGGAATCCGTTCCAAGACTTTGCGGGTATTGGCCATCTCATGATCGAATTCCGGCAGCAGCGATTCGCTCAAGCTCATAACTCTCTCCTTCATCATTCGAGGAACGTACTGTCCCGGCCTGACAAGGCAGATGCCAAAGCCTTGCCCAGTCCGCCGTTCACGGGGAGATCTCGCCGTCCGACATGCCGCCCAATCGCTTCAGTGTATCGTCTGTGATCGTGGTCGCCAGCGGCCGCACCGATCCGTCGACGCAGCAAAACTGGACGATCCCCGGATGCCGGCTGCTGAACCGGTAATACGCGGCGTCGCTCAACCCCCAGGCCGTCGGCAGCGAGCCGCTGCCCATCCAACTGTGGGCGTACTCGCGCCGGCTCCCGTCCAGGCCTCCCAGGGCTTCCCCGAACATCAGCGTGTTGCTGGTGCCGTCCAAGACGTCGCCCATTGTGGTTTTCGAGCGATTGTACAGGGGACCGCGATACAAGTCCCAATATGAGTTCTCGGTCAGTCCCATCCCGCCGGCGCTGGCGACGTAGTTGGAACGGCCGAGATTCGCCCCGCCGCCAGCGAGGCTGAACTGGACGCCGGTCAGCCAGGTCGAACCGGGCGGCGTTTCGCTGCCCGCTTTGTCCCACCAGGTGTGCAAGCAGACGAACGTCCCCACCGCGTTCGAGTACGGGTCGTCGCTGGGACAGAGCAACAGGCTGATCTTCGACTGGGCGACGGACCGGGTGGCCGCATCCGTCCACCACGGCGGCCTGATTTTCTCCACGTCCATATCGACCTCCATCCGGTCGCGGACGGCATCCTGCTCCAGGTAGGGCAGCAGATACGGCAGCGCTCCGACGCATTGGTCGACGATCGGCGGCATGGGGCGGGGCGGACTTGGCCAGGGATCGGGCGGCCAAGGTCCCAGGTAACCGGGAGGAAACCACTTGGCGGCGGAATGGGAATTGTGGGCGGCCAGTCCGATTTGCCGCAGGCTGCTCGCGCACTGCGTGCGGCGCGCCGCCTCGCGGGCACTCTGCACCGCCGGTAACAGCAACGCCACGAGAACGCCAGTAATTCCCATGACGACCAGCAGTTCGACCAGGGTGAAACCCCGGCGACCATGAACGAAAGAGGAGAAGAACTTGGACCCAGGCATCACCTGCCTCAGTTTTCACAAATTGCGAACGGAATCAGCGCTCTTGGATTCCCGTCGCAGCTAATCAAGGATAAGCTAACGCACATCCGACCCAATCATGCCAGAAAAACGCTCGTGACGACGAGAAACTAAGTATTATAGGCCTGCCAAGGAGAAAGGCTACTGCATGCTGGATCCGAAACTCTCTCAGTACTTGTCGGCCTGGGGCCACGATCCCTGGGCGATGCGCGCCCTGTTTGGCGACACGGACTTCCGGCGTCTGGAGTCCTGTCGCCGCCAGATCCGAAGAGACAAGCGGACCATTGTGTTGTGCGTTTATGAGAACTTTTTTGCCCGTGCCGGAGGCTTGTTCGCGGTGGCGCGATTGCTGCCCAGGACGCTTCAGCAGCAAGGCGAGCAAGTCCTGGTTTTGAGCCCCTTCCACGCGGCGCTGGCCACGGCGCCTCCGAAACCTTCCGCCGCGCCGGGTGCCCCGCCAAGTCCCTTGCGGCCGTGCGGCGAAACCAGCGTTCGCTTTGCCAAGACCCGAGTGCCCCTGACGCTCTGGGAGCACACGCTGGACGGCGTCCGCTGGGTGCTGTTCGAGGCCCCGGATTACTTTCAAGCGCGGGGCGGCCCCAAGGGCAACATTCCGTACGACTACACCAGTCCCGCAGAGCCTCAAGCTTCCTCGCGGCTGGACGTCGACAGCCTGTTCGCGTCGGCCGCGGTTCCGCAAGTGCTGGCTGCCTTGGGCCTGACCGACGATCTGGTGATCCACGCTCAGGACTGGCAGATGTCGGCGACGGCGTTGACCGTCAAGCAAGCCGTGCTGGACAACGTGCTGCACTCCGCCGCCGTCGTGCTGGCCTCGCACAATCCGTACGATTGGGGATTGCCGCCGGGCAAACTGGGCTTGATCACGGCCCGCGTGGACGAACGTTTTTGGCCGACGCTGCGACAGACCGGCGGCGACGGCAATCCGCCGCCCGTCCGCCGGGACACGTTTTACGAGGGCATGCTGCCGCTGCTGGACGCGCCGATTTCCACCGTCAGCAAGTGCTTCGCCGAGGAACTGACCACGCATCCGGTTCACACCGCGTTTTTCGCCGGTCATCTCCAGGAGATACTTCGCCGGCAAGGCATCGTGGGCGTCGACAACGGCCTGTTCCTGGATGCCAGCGAGAGAGCGTTTTCGCCCGCCGCCGTGGACGACGCCCAGCGTGGCAGTGCAGCCGCGATCCTGCGGGAAAAAGAAGAGAAGCGGCGGCATCTGCTGCAGAATTTTGGCAGCTTCCTGCCGGAGAATGCGCGCGGCGGGCTGAACGCCGGCCACGGACGAAGCCTAACCGATCTGCCGCCGGAAGTGCCGATCTTTATGATGTTCGGCCGCATGGATCCGGCTCAAAAGGGTTTCGACGTCTTGGCGCGTGCCGTGGAAAGGATCGAACCGGGACGAGCGAAGTTCATCTTCGCGCTGGAATCACCAGGAGGTGTCGAACCCTGGGTTGCGGACTTGAACCGCTTGGCCTCCCAGCGCCGGGGCGACGTGGTCTTCCTTCCAGACCGCATGACCAAGGGTTACTTGGATACGATGGCCGGCGTCACGTACTGCGTGATGCCGTCGCTGTACGAACCGTTCGGCGCGGCGACCGAGCCGTACCTGAAAGGCACGCCCGTGGTGGCCTGCGCCACGGGCGGCTTGCGGCAGCAGGTCCGCGACTATCACCTTGATCCCGCCGCCGCCACGGGACTCTTGTATCACGCCGACCTCTCGTCGTTGAAGCAAGCAGACGTGCCGAGCTACTGGCGTCAGTTGCTGGGGGCGCCGGATCCGGACGCCAGGAGGGCAAATCCGGTCCATCAGATCCTGGTCGCGACCCTGACCGATACGTTGCTGGAAGCAACAGCCATTTACAGCCAGCGACCGGATTGCTACGGCCGCATGCTCGCTCAGTTGCACGACCAGGCAGCAGCCTTTTCCTGGGACACCGCCGCTTCCGAATACCGGCTGCTGTACGACAAGGCGATTGCCTGACGCGGCCTTGCGGCTGCAACAAAGTCGCATGGCTCTCCGAGCCGTGCCGAATACTCAGCACGGCTCGGAGAGCCATGCTACGAAACAAGCCTCTGAAACCAGCGGATCTCGGCTGTGATGCCTTCGGCTAGCGTGGGTTGGCGCAGCGGTTCGGGCAGCACGGTCCAGGCGTAGGTTTCGATTTCGAAGTGGCGCAGGTCCGGACAACGCTGGACCGCCTGCCAACAGGCCGCGATGTCGGACTGCGAAGTGGATAGCCGGTCGAACCGTTCGACAAATATCGGCACGTGGAAGTGGACCCGCCAGTGGCCTTGCAGCGGGCGGTCGTCGGCCACTGTCTGCAGCGCCCCCGGCAGGTCTTCAAAGAACGACGGCTCGCCGCCGGCCACGGGCCGTACACAGGTCTGGTGCAAGTAGCGGTCTTCGGCAAAGCCGCGCAGTTGCTCCAGGGCCGGACGACGATCCGCCGGCGCCAATTCGTCCAGGTTCAGCACGAGCGCCGAGGAAACCTGAACTTTCCCGACGGCAATACCGGCGGCGACGTAGCGGGCGATGGCGTCCGCCTGGTCCTCAAACATCACCGCCGCATGGCACACGTCGTGACAGACGCGGATGTGCCGCCGCAGGCACCGCTCGTCGCGGCCCGGCAGCAGGAACCGCTCGAAGAAGTCCACGACATCCGCACTGCGCTGCAACACACAACCCGGCTCCGGCTCCAAGCAGACGTAGATCAAACGGTCTGTCTCTTGCTGCAATCGTTCCAGGTGCTCGGCGACCTCGGTCAAGTTATCCGCACACCGCTGCAGGTCGGACTCGCTGGGCGCCGGGTACCCCCATTGCAGGGGCAAGGTCGAAATGCTGCCTTCCTGACCCGGCGGGAGCAACTGATGTTGGATGGCGATCAGGTCCAGCGTGTAATCCAGCCGGGCGCGCTCGCACCAGGTTGGCTGGTACACGCGGTGCTTGACGACCCGCTGGTGAAAATCGCCGTAGGGAAAGCCGTTGAAAGTGAAGGGAACCAGGCCCGCTTCCTGCAACCAGGCCTGGAATTCAGCCAGCTGGCCGCCGCGCCGCAAGGTAGCGGCCGCCGCCGCGCTGAGCCACAACCCGATGCCCAGCGGCGTCTGAGGGCTGACCAGCCGTTTGACGGCCAGGGCGTGCTGCTGAAGATTGGCGCGGGTCTGATCGAGATCCGCGCCCGCGTGGACGTTCGTGCAATATCCCAGCTGGATGCTCATGGCGTTGGCAAGCCTCGTCAGCGGCGTATAATAAAGCGGCAGGAAAGGGAGTGGTCGGTGAAAACAGCAACGATTGACGATCTGGTCGAGGATTTCGAGTTCCTGGACGCCTGGGAAGACCGCTACCGATACATTATTGAATTGGGCGACCAGTTGGAAGACATGCCCGCGGAATTGAAAACGGAAGAAAACCGAGTTCAGGGCTGCGTCAGCAACGTCTGGCTGGTGGTGAATGCCCAGCCGGGCGATCCGCCCACGATCGAGTTTGTCGCCGACAGCGACTCGCAGATCGTCCGCGGCCTGGTCGCAATTCTGCTGATGTTGTGCTCCGGTCGGACCGCCCGAGAAATCCTGGCGATGGACGTGGAGAGCATCTTCGACCGGTTGGAACTTGGCAAGCACCTGAGCCGTTCGCGGAGCAACGGCTTGCACTCGATGATCAAACGCATCCGGAGACTGGCGGAGCAACATGCGGGTTGATTCAAAGAGGCTCGCGGCAGAAGCCATGACCAGACGGCGATCCAGAACCGAACGCCCCGATACGAGTGCCCCGAACCCGGCGTCGCAGCCTGCGGAAGTGCGCCGCCGCTGGCGCTGGGTTCTCGCCTTGGCACTGCTCGTCTGTGCGGGGGTGGGAGTCGTTTGGGCAATGGCTCGTGAGCGAACGCCGGAGACGTGGAGTGTGGAGGTTGTGCAAGCCTATCCGCACGATCCAGGGGCGTACACACAGGGCCTGGCGTTCGACGGCGGTGATCTGTTCGAGGGAACGGGCAAGTACGGCGAGTCGACGCTGCGGCGCGTGGATCTCGTGTCCGGCCGCGTGCTGGAATCGGTGCCGCTGGTCCGGGACTTGTTCGGCGAGGGGATCGCCGTCTGGGGCGGCGAGGTGATTCAGCTGACGTGGCGGAACCACCTCGGCATCGTCTACGACAAGTCCGCGCTGAAGGAACTCCGTCGCTTTCGCTACACGGGCGAGGGCTGGGGGCTGACCCACGACGGGACGCACCTGATCATGAGCGACGGGTCATCGACGCTGCGGTTCCTGGACCCGCAGACGTTTCGCGTCGTGCGCAGTCTGCTGGTCCGCAGCGGCGGGCGTCGAGTCGCGTATTTGAATGAGTTGGAGTACGTTCAGGGCGAGATTCTGGCCAACATCTGGTACAAGACCTACATCGCGCGGATTTCGCCGGCCAGCGGCGAAGTGCTGGGCTGGATCGACGTACAGAAACTGGTTCCGCCGCGACTTGACCGCGACTCGGTGGCCAACGGCATCGCTTACGACGCGGAAAACGACCGCCTGTTTGTGACCGGCAAGAACTGGCCGCAGCTGTTCGAGATCCGCCTGGTAGGCCGGTGACCCGCACAAGCCCAGAAAAAGCAAGGAGACAGGAAAATCAGGGCGACAAGACGACTGACAGAAAGATGGGGGGACAGAAAAATGATCGGAAGGAAATCATTTCCCTTCCGTCCTTCATTTTTCTGTCACCGCATCTTTCTGTCAGCCTCTTCCATTTTCTCGCGCCCATCTTCCTGCCAGCGCATCTGGCAGGGTTGTCATCACGGGGGCCCCAGCACGACGGCGGCGGTTTGGCCGGTTTCGGATTGGTTCAGTACCAGGGCGGTGCGTTTGTCGGTCGTCAGGGGTGTGCCGTGGATGACGTTCACGGGGCAGGCGGGATCGGGGGATTCGTAATTCAACGTGGGGGGGACGAGGCCCGTGTCGATGGCCAGGACGCTGGCCGCCATCTCGACGGCGCCCGTGCCGGCGCCCAGGCAGCCGAAGTAGCTCTTCGGCGCCGTCACCGGGACATCGTCCAGGCAACTCTGGATGGCCTGCGCTTCGTAACGGTCCCCCTCGACCATGCTCGAGCCGTGCGCGTTGACATGGCCGATGTCGGCCGGCTTCAGTCTTGCGGCGGCCAAGGCTTCCTCGATCGCCCGCCGGATTCCGTCGACGCCGGCAAAGTGCGGACGGGGCGCGCGATCGAAGCTGCGTCCGAAGCCCAGCACGCGGGCGAGAATCTTCGCCCCGCGAGCCTCGGCGTGCTGCCGGGTTTCCAGCACAAACGCGCCGGCGCCCTCGCCGATCACGCCGCCGTCGCGCTGGGCGTCAAACGGCCGGCAAGCGCGCTGAGGGTCTTCGTTGCGATGCGACCAATAGACATCGCCGCGATACAGGATGCGGGCCAGGTTGATCCGCGTGCCCTGACCGCCGGCAATCATCACGTCGGCGGCGCCGCGCTGGATGTAGCACACGCTCTCGATCACCGCCAGCAGACTGGAAACCTCGTCCAAGGTGATCGTGTTGTTCGGGCCGCGGGCGTCTTCGGTGATCGCAATATGGCAGGCGACCATGTTCGGCAGGTACTTCAGCATCCACAGGGGATACAGGTCGCTCATCGCGCCGGCTCCCCACAGGTCCGGGCGCAGCTGCCCGTCCACGACGCATTTGCGGTAGGCGTCCGCCAGTTCGTCCAAGTCGCAATAGAACATCTCGCTGCCGAGCACCACTCCGAAACGCTCGGGTTCGACCTTTCCGGCACTCCAGCCGGCGTCTTGCAGAGCCAGCATGGCGGCCGCGTAGCCGGTCTGGACCTCGCGGCACATGACTTTCAGGCTCTTGCGAGGTTTCACAAACTGCTTGCCGTCAAAGTCCTTGATCGCCCCCCCAAACCGGACCGGCAAATCCGTCCCCGCCGCGACGGACAAAGGCCCGATGCCGCTGCGGCCTTCCAACAGCGATTTCCAGTATGCGTCTGTGCCGATCCCGATGGGGCTGACGACCCCAATGCCGGTAATGACAACCTCAGCCGATTCCGTCATCACGTCTTACCCGATCGTTGCGCCTTCTCTTTGTGGCCGGACGAGGAGGACCAAGCCTCTGGGTACGAATATACGCGTCCGGCATGCGGCCTGACCAGTGCCTACCCGCGAATTTCCGCCTGCCGCCGCTGAAAATTACCGATTTCGCCGGCCCGTCGTTTCCAGAATGGCAATCAGACTCAACACGCACAAAACCATCAACACAATGATCGCGGCCCCGCCCCCGTCCACGCGGTACAGCAGCAGTGCCCCCAGGCCGCAAGTCGCCGTGGTCAGGTAGATCGTGAGGACTGCTTGCCCTTTTGTCAAACCCAATTCGACCAGGCGGTGCGAGAAGTGGCTTTTGTCGGCCTGAAACGGGCTGCGCCCTTCGCGGATGCGAATCCACAACACGGTGACCAGGTCGTACAACGGCACCGCCAGCACGCACAACGGCGCAAACACCGTGTGCTGCGACGTGCTCTCATAGCTGGAAAACGTCGCCTGCAGCGTGCAGATGGCGATGCAGAAGCCCACGAAATAGCTGCCCGCGTCCCCCATGAACAACTTGGCGACCGGCCGGTTGTGCCACAAGAAACCCAACAGGGCGCCGACCAGGACCAGCAGAAACCCGCCCACGAACAACTGCGGCTGGTGCGTGTCCGGCGCCGGCGTCGTCAGCAGCACCGTGGCCAGCAGTCCGGCTGCAATCGCCGCAATGCCGGCCGACAACGCGTCCATGTTGTCCAACATGTTAAAAGAATTGATCAGGGCCACAATCCACAAGACGGACAGCAGCCAGGTCACCAGCGGCAGGTCCAGGAACGCGGTCAGCCGCCAATCCTGCAACGAGACGCAGGTGGCCGCCACGCCGAACTGGACCGCCAGACGGATTCTCCAGCCCAATCCCCAACGATCGTCGGCCAGCCCCACGGCCATCAACACCGTGCCGGCCCCCAGCAAGACCCACAGCCGCGGCGATTGTTCCAGCAAGCCGCCGACGTGCAGCCGCGCTTCGGCCGGCAGCCACTCGCGGGCCACCACCCCCGCAGCCACCAGCCACAACAACACTTGCCCGACCGCAAACGGCAACACCACCGCCAGCCAAATCGCAACGCCGCCGCCCAACGGCGTCGGCCTGACGTGGACCTTGCGCGCGGCAGGCTTGTCGATCAACCCCCAGCGCGGCGCCCAGCGGCGAACGAGATACGCCGCCCCCAGCGCCGTGACCAGACTGGGCGCCACGACCGCGGCGACGAACCAGAAGGGAACTTCAGCTTGCATGTTTTCGTTCCCGCAAGTAATTCCGGCAGCGCGTAAAGAACTCGTGATAGGCGGCGCTGCGGTAATCCGGGTACGTCCAATCCCGCGCTTGCCAGCCGCTCTCACGCTGGTAGTGCAAGGTCACCTCGGCATAAATGCCCCGCGCCAAATAGAGGCGATGATCGCGGTCCTTGGTCGTGGCCAAGACCACCTTGGCCTCCGTCACGTAGCCTGGATCCAGGTTCAACGGCCGCCGTTCCGGGCCGCCGGGCAATCGGCGAAACTGCTCCTCCCAATCGTTCGTCTGGTGCTTGGCGTCGACCAGCATCTCCGGATCCACCAGGTCCGCAAACGCCAGCAGGACTTTCTTCAATCCCGTCCCCATCGTCTGCTCGTAGTAGGGCGTGTTCTGGAACTCGAACACGTCGCTGACCAGGGCCAGCGGGCCCCAGTGGTGACAGGCCTGCTGCTGCGCCCAATCCAGCGCCGCCGCGTGGCGGCTGAACGCAGCCAACAGCCGGACCACGGGATAGTGCGGCCGGATTTGTCCCATGCTCAATACGCCTTGGCAAAAACCGCTCGGCCTGTGCTCGGGCGTCCGGTGAAGATGCACTTGCCGGGCTCCTGCTCGCCCTGGTACGGCACGCAGCGGATGGTGACCTTCAGATCCGCCAGTAGCTGATCGACGGCCGGATCTTCGGCCCAATGGCAGGCGGCAAAACCGCCGTGGATCTCCGGCTTGTCGGCGTCCTTCGGCGTAAAGTACTCGCGGAACTCGTCGGCGCTGTCGATCGTCCGCGTATTGGCCTCCCGCAGTGCAAGTGCCCGTTGGTACAGGTTGCCCTGCATCTGGTCCAGGATCGAGCCGACGCTCTGCACAAACTCCTGGCGGTCGAGGTTGCGTTTCTCCCCGGTGTCTCGCCGGCCCAGAAAAACCCCGTTCTTGGCGATGTCGCGCGGGCCGACTTCCGCTCGCAACGGCACGCCCCGCTTGACGTGCTGCCAGTTCTTCTCGCCGCCCCGCAGATCGCGATCGTCGATCCAGGCCCGCACGCTGCCGCCGGAAAACGTCTGGGCGTTCAACTCCTTCATCAGGCTTTCACAATAAGGCAACACTTGCGCTCGTTCCGCGTCGCTGCGGCAGATGGGCAAAATCACCACGTGCTTGGGCGCGAGTTTCGGCGGCAGCACCAGGCCGTCGTCGTCGCTGTGGACCATGACCAGCGCACCGACCAGCCGCGTCGACACGCCCCAGGAGGTCGTCCAGGCAAAGACCTCCTGTCCATTCTGGTCCTGGAACTTGATGCCTTGCGCTTTGGAGAAGTTCTGACCCAGGAAGTGCGACGTGCCGGCCTGCAGGGCTTTACGGTCCTGCATCATGGCCTCGATGCACAGCGTCGACACGGCCCCCGGGAATCGCTCGCCCGCCGTCTTTTCGCCTTTGATGACAGGCATCGCCATCCAGTTTTCGGCGAAATCGGCGTACACGTCCAGCATGCGTTGTGTCTCGTCGCGGGCTTCCGCCTCCGTGGCGTGCGCCGTGTGGCCTTCCTGCCACAGGAATTCGGCGGTGCGCAGGAACAGCCGCGTGCGCAGCTCCCAACGCACGACGTTGGCCCATTGGTTGATCAGGATGGGCAGGTCGCGATACGACTGGACCCATTGCGCGTACATCGCGCCGATGATCGTCTCGCTGGTGGGCCGCACGATCAGCGGCTCGTCCAACTCGCCGGCCGGCACCAGCCCGCCGTCCGGTCCCGGCTCCAGCCGGTGATGCGTGACCACAGCGCATTCCTTGGCAAAGCCTTCGACGTGCTCCGCTTCCTTTTCCAGGAAACTGATGGGGATGAACAGCGGAAAATAGGCGTTCTCGTGGCCCGTGGCCTTGAACATCCCATCCAACACCCGCTGCATGTTCTCCCAGATGCCCCAGCCCCAGGGCTTGATCACCATGCAACCGCGGACCGGCGAGTTCTCCGCCAGATCCGCCGCCTTGATCACTTGCTGGTACCATTCGGGATAGTCCTCTTCCCGCGTGGGGCTGATCGCGTGCTTTGCCTTGTCTGCCATATCGATTCCTGTGGTGTGGGATTCGGGTTACGGGCCCCCACTAATCTTTCACTAAGAACCGCTAACAAAACCGTTCGGCGCGGGTCTCTGACCCCGCCGAAACC
>CAYPGE010000078.1:8001-25704 GCA_964409865.1 uncultured Pirellulaceae bacterium | reverse complement strand
GCGGTACGTCACCCGTCCGCGCTTGCAATTGGTCGAGCACCTCGAAGGCCTGCGGATAGCCGCGGTCGTCGCCCAGGTAGATCGCCTTCAGGCCGCGAATCGACGAAACCGCCTGCAGCAGGTGCCGGCCATTGCCGTGGATGTGTACTACGCCGCCGTCATAATGCCGCAGGATGCGTTCCACCGGCTCCCGCCCCCAGGCTTCAAAATAGTCCACGGACGTCATGTGAAACGGATCGACGCTTTCCGACACGATCCGGCCTTCGATCCACTGGACCATGTTGCTGGCCGTGCCGCCGGCCAGCAGTCCGGCACGCTCGAAGAAGGTGTCCTGAATCAGGATATTCAAATCGAAGGCAAAATCGACGGCCCGCCGAACCAGTTCCGGCTGCTCGATCAGACTCACGTAGGTGTTGGTGGCTCCGACCAACTCAAACACAAAGTTCAGGCTGTCGATCAGGATGAAGTGGCTGACGGCGAATTTGCCCGCTGCAGCCGCAACGAACGCGTCCAATTGGGCCAGGTAGCGCTGAAACCACAGCGCCGAACGGTCGATGCGCAGGCGGTCGAACTCGGACCAATCCGACAGCAGCGGCGCGACCATCGAGGAGATCCAGCCGTTGTCCGGGTGCGCCATGAAGCGAACCTCGCCCCCGACCATGCCGCCGTACAGTCCCTGGTCCATCTCGCTCATGTACGCGGCGGGAATCGAATCGTCCTCCACGTCGGCCCGCGCGGCCAGCAGCCGTTCCCAGAATGCGACGCGCGTCGCCGGATCGGGATAGGGGCACTCGCCGTCGCCATAGGTCCGGGCGAATTCATCCAGTGCCGGGTGCGGGATCTTGAAAGTGGCAAAAACCTGGTCTGCCGCCTGCCGCTGGTACAAACGAGTCAGTCGAGCGACGACGTCGGCGGCGTTGCGTTTGTAGTCGAGTTGTAGCATGGGTCTGGTCTCCCGCTGTCCGTGTGATGATCGGCAAGAAACACTGGACAGTTGTTTCTCGAACGCTGCTTGGCAGGCTCGGAATTGCTCGACGTTCGGGGCATTGTAATGGGTTGCCACGATCGTGTCACCCTTCACTCGCGCGTCCGCCGACAATTCGGCGACGAAGACAAGCGTCGAGCATTTCTCGCTACGCCGGCGCGGGCCGATTGTCATGGACCATGCACGATGGTACCGTCAGAATGATCCCAATACCATCGGGAGCGAACCATGAACGCGAATTCCTGCCGGCATTGCTGCCATCACTGTTCCACCGTCGATCGACACCTCAAGGAACCGCTCGCCGAGTTTGGCAAGGCGCTGGGCCTGGAGGTGATCGAGGAGGCGTGACGTTTCGATTTCCGCATCTCAAGTCCTGACTGCAAGGAGGTCCCCATGCGATCCGCGACACGCCCCGTGGCTGTCCTTCTTCTCGCTCCATTCATCACGGCGTTGTCTCAGCCACCTACCCAGGCGGCCGAAACGCGAATCGTCATCGAGGAGTTTTCCGTCGAGCCCCAGTCGTTGGCCCTGGGCGAGGTTTTCACGGTCCGCATCCGAGCCGCCGCCACCGGGATCGCCATCGGCAGCTTCGTGGTCCGCACGGCCGACGACGTGAAAAAGGAAGCGACCATTCCCGGCTTCCCACTCTATTCCAGCGGCCGCTACTACGTGGCCGAGGACGGCCGCTATAACCTGACGGACAACGGACCTTTGGACCGCGACCCGGCCAAGAACGTCTTCGCGCTGGAGTTGAGCACCAAGGGGTGGAAGGAAGGGGAACATGCGTTGGCCGCCTTTGCCAGCAACCGGCCGGCGCCGGGACCGTTTGTCGCCGCGCGGCACGACTTTGCGGTCACGGTCCGCGGCCAACAAGTGACGATCGAGGACCTGGGCGGCGATGACTCGCAAGCGAGCCTGGCGATCCGCGAGTTTCAGGCCCGGCCGGCCGTCCTGCGGGCGGGCGAACCGCTGGAGTTGTCTTTCACGCTCGACCGCAGGCGGGTGAAGTCGCTGCAGTTGAGCGACGTCTTCTATATCTCGCCCGCGGAGACCCTGTGCGGATTCACCTATGACGATCAGAAGAAGAAGGGCATCTACCCGATCGAACTGCCCGCTTCGACGCCGGCAGGCTGCGGCTCAGACATTGCGGTCACCGCCAAACTGGCGACCGAGGACTGGCCGCCCGGCGTGCGGCACCTGATGGTTCAGGTCATGGGAACCGCAGGACGCGTGATCGACGAGCGGGCTTTTGCCGTCAAGGTGTACGATCCCCGCGATCGGCTCGAGGTGACGGTCGAGCCCTCGACGTTCCTCGCGCCGGGCACGCACTTCAACCGTTTCCTCAAGCTGAGCGACGGGACACTGCTGACCGAGGGCAAGCTGTCGCGCGACGGCGGCCGAACCTGGATCGGCACTCCGATCCGGTTCGGCAGCGGGGCCGAGCAGTTTCGCGACGGCAGCGTACTGGGCCTGGAGTATCGCTGTGTGCCGATCGAGGGCAAGACCGGCTGGTACGGCGTGGCCCGCTATTTCTCCCCGGATGGTCAACAATTCGACGAAAACCGCGCCGAGATGTTCGTCCCCGAAGCCAAGGCGGCCATGGGACATGCTCCGCACGTGGGGCCCCTGTTCATGCGCTCGATCCTGCAGCGGGTGGACGGCTCGCTGGTGGCCCTGATGGGCGGCTGGTTCAAGAGCGACATTGCCTTGTGCCCCTATGGCCGCGGCCGGCCCTATTCGCGGACCTACGTGTGCGAGTCGGCCGACGGCGGCAAGACGTGGCGCTACCTGAGCACCATCGGCTACGAGCACATCGGCAGCGAGGGCTTCAACGAGGCCAGCATGAAACGCTTGCCCGATGGCAGCTGGCTGGCGGCCCTGCGCAGCGGCAACGAACGGGACTTCCTCTGCCAGGACAACCCGATCATGTACTCGGCCAGTCGCGACGAAGGCCGGACCTGGTCGCCGCCGGAGCGGACCGGCCTGGAGGGCTGTTTTCCCAGCCTGGCCGTGCTCAGCGACGGGCAACTCGCCATGAGCTACGGCCGCCCCGGGGCGATGCTCGCCTTCAGTGCCGACCACGGTCGGACCTGGACCGACGCGACCTGCGTCGATGCCACGCCCTACTCCGGCTATACCGACGTGGTGGAAATCGAGCCCGGCCTGCTACTGGTCGGATTCGGAGCCGCCGGCTACCTCGATCCCCAGACAGGCCAGCGGAGCGACGATCTGCGGCTGGCTCGTGTGCGTTACAGGATTCGCTGAAGAGGAAACGCAATGCTTGGCGTCCCTAGTCCATTTCCAAGACGAGGTTCGGGCCATCGAGGAGTACGCGGAAGTGATTCAGCACGTCTCGCCCCAATAACACGTAGGGTTCTTCGCGGCTGGCGAAAGCCTCGATGGTTATTGGCGTCAAGCCACGTACCGTTAGCTCCACCAGATACGTGGGAACCGAAACCAGATGTCCGCCGAATCCCAGCGCCGGCAGTTCATCCAGTTGGGGTAGCTGAAGTGCTTCGACGACCGACCAAGGAATTGCCGAACGATCGGCTGCACTATCCAGTGGAGCGGGGATCTCCTCGACCGCGCCCGCCGACGTCGGACCGGCGGCGCGGACATGCACGAACGGCGCGGGTGGCGTCAGTTGTCGGTTGTATTTGTAACGCATGGCCGCCTGTCAGTAGTTGAGGGTCCGGGGCGAAGGAAGCCGTGCCGGCAACGGCGGTTGAGCCGACACCAGTCCGACGTAAATCGGAATCTGCCCGTGTTCGCGATACGCCTGCAGAGCGACGCTGACCTTTTCGGGACCGCTGGCGACGACTTGCCCCTGATGGACGGCCACAAACTGGTCGCGATGGGTGACGAGCAGGTCCGGCAGCATCCGGACAAAGGCCCGCCGTTCCCGTTCCCACTTGTCGTCAGCGGGGGCAGCGAAGCACAACTCCGGCGCGGGCAGCGTTTCGATCGTGCTCATGACAGGCTCCTGATCGAGCAAATTCTCACACCAGACTCCACCTTCAGTTTATCCTGCCCACTGCCAACCGACCACTGAGGGACAGGATTTCCTGGCGACCAGACGACCGTCCACAAACAACATCGCCGTTTCCCCAAAAGCCAGCCCGCCCCGTGGCTCGAATTGGCCGCGGAAATCTGCTCGCCGCGACGCACGAGGCTGATGCACCTGGCGGGTCAACACACGCGCCGGAAGTTTCACCCGGTACGCGGCAAAACGCCGTCCTGCTCACTTGCCCTGCGACGCCAGCCAGGCATCCAGCGGATCGAGGGACTCCCAGGGGATGGCGTCCGCCAGTAGTTGGCGCAGTTGCTTGGCCCCCAACGTCTGGAGCCTCTGCCGCAGGGACTTCGTGAGCCGTCCCCGCTTGGACTCCAGCAGGATGACCGCAGCCTCGACCAGTCCCTGCCCCAGTCCCCGTTGCTCGCCGATCTTCCGTCCCCGTTGCTCGCCGATCTTGAGGATGTCCTGTCCCGCTCTCGTCTCTACCAGTTCCGGCAATTCTCCAATCAGCATTTTCTCGATCTCCTTCTTGGACCGATTCGGCAGACGCTGGAGGAGCCAACTCACGAAGACCTCCTCCAACGCCTCCTTAACACCCCTTTTCAGTTTACTGTTCTTGATCGTGCGGTAGAATCCCCCGGCGGTGTGCTCCAGGTCGGTTTCCCGTTCTGCCAGCAGGGGTTGGAACACGGCCACCAAGGGATGTTCGGGCGAACGTTCCGCCAAATGGCGCAGTTCGTCGACCAGCACAATCGACCGCACGAGGCTCGTCCAGGGTTTGGTTCGGGGATCCAATCCGGTTTCCCCGAAGAAGATGATGCCCTGCACCTCGCGCATCCCGGATTCCTCCTGAATCGCGGCCATTTTCTGGACGGTTCGGGTGTAGATGCATGGGTTCTCGCCAAACTGGAACTCGATCACCCACAACGGTTGGGATGATGCGTCGGGGACGATCACCCCGTCCGTTCGCCGTTCGAGCGACTTGACCGTGTAGGACCGCATGACGCATTTGCCCACCGGCGGCAGTCCGGCCAGTTCGAACACCCAATCAGGCTGAACGCCGAAGACGCGATACAGCTGCTTGTCCGTTTCCATGCGTGCGTTCCCTTCGAGCCGTAGTCGACGCCGGTTTTCGGTCAGGCCGACAATCTACCGCGAACCCCGGCGCGCGACCAGTCGGTGATGCCTCGGCTCTGCCTCCAGCAGACCGGAATTGGCGGTGTCCTCAGGCACAGGCCGAGACTCCCGCGTGTTTGACCGGCCTCGCGTTTGCTGGCCTGACATGCCCCGGAGCGCGCCGGCGAGTTGGCTGCAGACGGGATATGTTGTGTCGGCATCGTCGCCGGGTTTCACCGTTCGCAGGACGGCTTGCCGAGCGTCTCCGGCCGCGCGAACTGGCCGGTCATGGCTTGCGGGAGGACACGCACGTCGCCGGCCTGGTTGCAGAAGTAGAGGCGGGACGGGGATGGTTTTTCGCCGTCGCCGTCGGCCCAGAGGGCGTAGAAGTCGGGATGGGCGTCTACGGGACGGCGCACATAGCTGTGGTTGTATTGGCTATCCTTGGTCAGTTGCTTGACCATCTTCCAGGTCGCGCCTTGGTCGGTGCTGGTCCAGACGGCGATCTCGCCGCCGGTCTTCCACGGTTGCGGGCCGCGCACCGTGGAACCGATGATCCGCCACGTGCCGTCGTCCTCGATGTACAGCGACCCGCAGTCGAAGTTGTTCAATGACGTGGTCACCGGATGAAAGGCCCAGCGGTCGCCGACCCAGTGGGCGACCGTCCAGGTCTTCGGCCCGCCGGGGCCCTCGGCGGCTTGGCCCGCCGGCGCGGTGAGGAACAAGATCGCCGGCCGACCCTGGCGGTCGAACGTCAAGTGCTGAACGTACACTTGCAGACCTTCGCTCCAGAAGTCGCGGATCAGCGCCGGGCACGGGGCCTCCCGGATCGGAGGCGCGAACGCTTTGCCGTCGGCCGTCTGCCAGGTCCGGCCCATGTCGTCGCTCTGCAGATAGAACAGGTTCGAACGGTCCCGCGTCCGTCCGATCCAGTTGTTCATGGCCGTGGCCACGCGCGAGCCTTGGGCCGCGGTGAACTGGTAGTTGCCGTGCCCCGGCTTGTCGCCGTCCGGGCTGATCGTCCACGCATTCAGCTGACCCGGCGACTTCCAGGTCTCGCTGTCGGCCAGACTCTTGCCGTCGGGGCTGGTGAGCCAGAACGATTCACGATTGTGATCGTACTTGGTAAAGAACAGGAAGAAACCCTTGTTCGGAATCCACCAGGGGTTGGGATACGTCATCGGCGTGGCGATGATGCGTTCGAAGCTTTCGACGCTGTAAGGTTCCGCAGCGCGGTAGATGTAGCCGTTGTCGCCGTGACCGCTGACGAACACCCACACGCGGCCGTCGCCGTCGACCGAGATCGTCGGGTTCCTGTGGCCGTCGGCCATCTGGCCCGGTTTCAGGTTTGACTCGCCCCAGTCATGGACGATTGTGGGGCGCGGCACCGCGCCGCGCTCGTGGTCGTAGTACGAGGCCATGGCTTGCAACTGCTGCTTGCCGGCCACTGTGCCGCCGTAGACGAAGAACGTCTTCTTGACTTCGGCACGGTAGACGGCCATGGGCGAGTGTTGCGAAGGGAACAGCGCAAACCCGCCGCTGTAATACCCGCGGCTGGCATACCAGATCCCGTAGTAGCCGTCGGCGGTAGGGTTCCTTGCTGGGGAAGGTCTCCCCGGTTCGGCCGCGAACAGTCCCACCGCCAATGGCATCGTCACTACCAGTGTCAGAGTCATCGAGAAGCCTCTTGTCACTGAATCCCCCTTTCGTCAAAATGGTTCTTGGGAGTCACCGCCGCACGCAGTGGCATCCGCTCAGGCCCGTCGAGTGACTTGCCGAAAACAACACGCTTGCGTATACTTTGCTTCGGTTTACGTTGTCTCATTGGTGCGTCAACACGTCAATCGGTGCCGGCATGAAACCGATCCTTAACGCTTTGCTTATTGCGGATAACGTCTACTGCGACAAGGAGACGAACAAGAAGGTCATCGCGGGCACTTTCAACCAGTTGGCCATCCGTCGGCCTTCAGAACGCGTTCCAGAAAGCGTCGAACCGGCAGGGGGCAGAAAGAAAACCGCCGGTCCAGATGCTGGTTCGCCGACGCTCTACATCAACCTTGCCGAAGTCAGAGGCTGTGTCCCATTGACACTGCGATTTGTCGATTTACTGGATAACAGCGTTTCTTTCGAGGGGGAATTCACGATACAAAATGAGGATCCGCTGCAAAACAGCGAGTTGATTGTACGGCTGCCCAGGTTGCCGTGCAGGAGGGCCGGTGTCCACGCCTTGGAGTTGCTGACGGAGGGCGAGCCGATTGGCTCGCTTCGAATACTCGTGCGAGAGGACACCGGCGCTTCCGGGGACGAAGCTGAAGGGGGAGGTCGAGAGTGAACACGGCGATACCCGTAACCAACGGTGCCTGCATTTACGTTCGCCTTCTTGAGCGTGCGTACGAATGTCGTGTCTTGCTCTGTCCAGAAGAAGGGGGTGGCTATTCTGCGCTCGCCCTTCAACTTCCGGGCGTAGCGAGCGAGGGCGATACGAAGAGCGACGCGTTGGCGAACGTTGCCGAAGCCTTTCGTGGAGCCATTTCCGTGTACTTGGATGAAGCAGGAGAAATCCCGTGGACGGACGCGAAACGGGAAAGATCGGCTGATTCTGAAGAGTATTGGCTGCTCGTCGATGTCTGATTTGCCGGCCATAAAAGGTTCAGAAGTGGTGGCGGCTTTTCGGAAGGCGGGCTTCGAGGTAGTTCGTATTTCCGGGAGTCACCATATCATGAAACGGGAAGGCCACCGCTTTCTCTTGAGCGTGCCGGTTCACGGTCGTCAAAACATCAAACCCGGAACGTTGCGAGCCCTGATTGGCGACGCAGGATTGACAAAGGATGAGTTCGCCGCCCTTCTCGAATGAGTGTTGGATGCCCATGAAGCGGCGAGCGACGTTTTCGGTTGTTCCGGCAGCTTTCTGCGCGGTTTTGGCGGCGCTGGCTGGAGCCGGCCACGCCGGAGAGGGTGCCGCTGCCGCCCAGGGCACGGCGCCCCCGAACCAAGAGGCCGACTTGATCGCGCAAGCTCTGCAGGCGACCCACGGCGCGGAAGAGGTCGTGTTCGCGGTTCGCGCCCTCTATTCCGATGGGCATTACTACGCCAATTTCGGCCACTGGTCGCTGGACCCAGATAAGATGATGTACGCTCCGGGCGGAGCCCGGCTGTGCAAGCTGAACCTGCGGACCCGGCAGCCGACGGTGCTGCTGGAGGACCCAGACGGCTCGATCCGCGATCCGCAGGTACACTACGACGGCCAGAAGATCCTCTTCTCTTATCGGCCGGGCGGGACGCGGTATTTCCATCTGTACGAGATCGGCGGCGACGGCAGCGGACTGCGGCAGCTGACCGACGGACCGTTTGACGACATCGAGCCCACGTATCTGCCCGACGGTGACATTATGTTCTGCTCGTCGCGGTGCCAGCGTTTCGTCGCCTGCTGGTACACGCCCGTGGCGACCTTGCACCGGATGGATGCCGGCGGTCGCAACCTCCGCATCTTGTCCTCGAACATCGTCCACGAAAACACGCCCTCGGTCCTGCCCGACGGGCGGATCCTGTACACGCGTTGGGAATACATCGACCGCGATCCGTCCAAGTTTCACGGCTTGTGGACGATGAATCCCGACGGCACCGGCCAGATGATCTACTTCGGCAACTCGACGGCCAATCCGTGGTTTCTGATGATCGACGCCAAGCCGATTCCGGACAGCACGCAGGTCGTGGCCGTCTTCTCGCCGCACCACGGCAACCGCGAGCACGAAGGGAACGTGGTCGTGCTCGACGCGCAGGCCGGTCCCGATCAACCTCTGCGGCCCCGGCAGATCAGTCCGAAAATCGCGCTGGCCAACGGCTGGATGGGCGGCCCGGACGGTTTTCGCGATCCGTACCCGCTGTCCGCCGATTGCTTTCTGGTGGCACAAGGCAACCGCCTGCTGCTGATGGATGGCCAGGGAAGAACGCAAACGCTCTACGAAGCCGAGACGATGCTTCACGAGCCTTGCCCCCTGCAGCCTCGGCCGCGCGAGCGCGTCATTCCGCCGCGCTCCAATCCCGGCGAGACGACGGGGCGGCTGGTGCTGAGCAACGTCTATCACGGCCGCAATCTGAGTGGCATCCGGCCCGGCGAAATCAAGAAGTTCCTGGTGCTGGAACAGCTTCCCAAGCCGGTCAGCTTCAGCGGCATGCAGCAGAACCTGAGCATGAACGGCACGTTTACGCTCAAGCGGATCCTCGGCACCGTGCCGGTTGAGGCCGATGGCTCGGCAGCGATCGAAGTGCCCGCGCTGCGGAGCCTGTACCTGGTGGCGCTGGATGAGCAGGATCGGGCCGTCAAGAGCATGCAGAGTTTCTTCACCGTGATGCCGGGCGAGACGCTGGGTTGCGCCGGTTGCCACGAGCAGCGTGCCCAGGCCGCGCCGCCCAAAGAAACGCTGTTGGCTCTGAGGCACGCGCCAGGCCGGCCGGAGCCCATTTCGGGTGTGCCTGACGTCATCGACTATCCCCGCGATATCCAACCCATCTGGGACCGGCATTGCGTGGAATGCCACTGTGCAGAGAAGCCCGATGGCAAAGCGGTCCTCACGGGCGATCACAACGAGTGGTTCTCGCAGAGCTACTACACGCTGTTCGCGCACCATCAGGTGCATGACGGCTGGGGATACCTCGAAGACGGCAATCGCCCGCCGCGGGCACTCGGATCGGGTGCCAGCCCGCTGATGAAGATGATCGACGGCAGCCATTACCAGGTGCAGCTGTCCGCGACCGAGCGAAACCTGGTGCGGGCGTGGCTCGACTCCGGAGCGGCCTATCCGGGCACCTACGCGGCTCCGCATACCGGCACGGTGGCCGTCAAGATTCCCATGGCCGTGCTGGAACGTCGCTGTGCCTCATGTCATCCCGTGCCGCCCAAAGACGATCGCAACAGCGTGCTGACCGAACCGCGGTTGTACGGCGGAGAACCGCTCCACGAAGGCGGAGGCGGGCGGGCCACGACGGTGTTAACGGGGCTGGGGCCGAGAATCCGCAAGGTGCGGGCCTTGCACACGAGGACCGGATATTCGAACGTGCCGGACTACTGCCTGAATCTCTACAACCTGACTCATCCCGAGAAATCGCTCATTCTGCTGGCGCCTCTGGCGAAGTCCGCGGGCGGCTACGGTTGGTGCCGATCGGAGTCCGCCAACAGCGAGACCGTGGAGGCGGGCACCGTGTTCCCCGACACGGCGGACAGCGACTACCAGGCGATTCTGTCCGGCATTCTGTCCGCCGGTAAAACGCTGCAGAGCATCAAACGGTTCGACATGCCCGGCTTTCGACCCAATGAGCACTACATCCGGGAGTTGAAACGCTATGGCATCCTGCCGGCCGAGTTCGATCCAGCCAAGGATGCCATCGACGTGTACGAGACGGACCGGGCCTACTGGCGGTCCCTGTGGCACCAGCCCGGTGTAGAGAAGACTGCCTCCGTAACAAACTGAACAAGCGGAGCGGACGGCGGATGACCGCGATGCATGTGCGAGTGTATGATTTGACAGATTCCCATGACGAAAGGAAACACACCATGAAACGACGAGAATTCCTGACAATAACGGGCGCGGCGGGATTGTGGCCTATGGCCGGCGCGATGGCGGCCGGCAGCGAGACGGCGGGGGGCCAACCGGATTACTATCAACTGCAGTTGTATCATTTGGACAGCGACGACCAGCGGCAAGGCTTCGATGCCTTCGCTCGCCAGGCCGCGATCCCGGCCTTGAATCGGCTGGGCATCTCGCCCGTGGGCGTGTTCTATCCCCAGACGGAACTCAGCCCAGTCTACGTGCTGCTGCGGCATCCGTCCCTCCAGTCCGCCGCGACGTTGGTGCAGCAACTGGCCGGTGACGAGCAGTTCCTGCAGGACGGTGCCGCGTTCCTGGACGCCCCTGCCGACAAGCCGGCCTTCCGCCGCGTGGAGAGTTCGCTGCTGATCGCCTTTCGCGGCCTGCCGAAATTGGAGACGCCCGTCAAATCCGCCGGGCGGATCTGCCAACTGCGGATCTACGAGAGTCCGAGCGTCAAGACGGGCCAGAAGAAGATCGAGATGTTCAACGACGCCGGCGAGATCGAGATCTTCCGCCGCGTGGGCCTGAGTCCCGTCTTCTTCGGCGAGACGCTGATCGGGGGCAAGATGCCGAACCTGACCTACATGCTCGCGTTCGAGAGCGAGGAGGCGATGAAGGCTGCCTGGAAGAAATTCGGCGCCGACCCCGACTGGCAACGGTTGCGCGGCATGGACGAATACGCCGACCGCAATATCCTGTCGAACATCACGAACCTGGTGCTCAAGCCCGCGGAGTACTCGCAGATCTAGGAAAACTTAGAACCGCTAACAAAGCCGTTCGGCGCGGGTCTCTGACCCCGCCGAAACCGCCGACCGAAGGTCTCCGATTTCGGTTTTGTCAGCGGTTGTCAGGAGAACACGGATGGCAAGACCAAACAGAAAGAAACTGGAAAAGCGACTGAAGGAACGCGATCGAAAACGCCGTGCGGTGTCGGACATGGCTCAGGCAGCGGGTATTGCCCCGTGGGTGAAACCCGTCCGGCCCGTGCCCGCACCGCACGTCGAATTTCCAACCTGGCGCGAGCCTCCGTTACTCCCGGAGAGCGAAAGTCAAAGGGACGAGGCGGCTGCGGAGCGGGCCAGGGAAGCCCTCCTGGCCAGCAGCAATCGCTCGCCCCCGCGACGTGAGGAAACGGAGGAAGAGAAGCAGATCAATCGTTGGTGGCGGGAATACAAGGAAGCGGACGGCGAAACACGCCTGCAAATGGCCCGCGAGAAACTCGCCGCTCTGAACCCCGAGGACGAGCAGTTCGAGGCCTACTTTCCCGACGCCATCAGCGAGGTCGAGCCGCGACTGGGCCGAGAACGCTACGTCGCGTTCTTGGAAGAAATCCGCGACCGCTGGCCGCGCGTGTTCGTCCAAGAGATCGACTGGAACGTCTGGCAAATGGCGTTCGTCTATGTCGCCGACCAGCGCTGGCCGGATCTGGAGCGGGCCGTCGGTCAAATGGCCGAGGAACTGAAGGAGGTCCGCGAGCCGTTCTTCAGCCTGGTCTCGTTCCTTCGTCTGGCAAACCGCGGCTCCGAGGTCCAGCGTCTGGCTGACGCGGCCGTCCGGTTGCGTGACACCTGGGAACTCATGTCCTGGGCCGTCGACGAAATCATCAGTTGGGCCCTGTTCCAGCCCTACCAGGAATTCGTCCGGGCCGGCGCCGACGCCGAGGCCTTTGACCGGCTCTGGCAGAAGTGCTTGGACCTGGGGGCCAGAGACACGGACGAGTCGCGCGAGTACCATCAGGAACTCGGAGTGCACTTGGCCGGCCTCGCAAACAAGCGGTGGACGCGGCAGGAGTTACTGAGCACCAAGAAACGCGTCCACATCAAGGTGAACCTGCTCTTGGTGGATTACGACCGCTGGCTGTGTACGGCTCGTCAAGTTCCGCCGATCGTCGCCGACGAATTCCGTGTGATCCTCGGCGAGCTTCTTTACGGCATGAACGAGGATGTCACGGAGTTCTTGCACGGCCTGAAGCGGACGGTCTTTGAGCCGCGTCTGGCCCGCAAACTGGACTTCATGTCGCTCGACCACTTTCATGTCCCAGCAGGCATTCTTGCCATGTACCATTTCTACGATTTCCTGGCCGAGAACCAGTTGGTCGACGAGACGATTCGCCGCCCGTCGCAGCTGGTTTGCCTGGACCTTTGGAAAGAGATCAAGAACTTGTTCCAGGACAAGCTGAACGAATGGCGGGTATGCCAGTTCCTGGAACAATACGCGACATGGCACCAACCAAATTGAGACAATTGGGATTTGAATAGGGGCGACTTCGGGATGGCTGGGTGCAGGAGCACCCTGATCTTTCACCTAATCTTTCACTTAATCTCCCCGGCTCCAATGCGGTAGACAGCAGGAAGAGATTAGGTGAAAGATTAGGTGAAAGATTAGGGTTTCAGGTTCCGGCGAAGCCGGACAAGTTCACTTGGTGCCAGTACGTCTCTCAGGCGGCCCGCAGGAAGTTCGAAACGAGAAGGTTCGTCCTATGCGAAAGTCCACATTCTGTCTGGGGGTGATTCTGCTGGGCCTGGTGTCTGCGCAAGGCGTTTCGTCTGGTGCCGCGCCGCTGTATGCGCCGGCCGGTCCGCCGTTTGTCGAGTTGGTCCGTGAAGGCGAAGCGCAGGCGACGGTGGTCGTGCCCGATGACGCGCCGCGAGAAATGCGCCACGCGGCCGAGGAACTGGCGACCTACGTGCAGCGGATGTCGGGAGCCCAGTTGAAAATCGACGCGGAACCCGGCGACGGGCCGGCGGTCGTTCTGGAAGTCGATCCCGGACTGCATCCGCGTCCGGCGGGAAAACGTGACTGGCCCGGCGCGCGGGGCTACCGGCTGCGCACCGAGGGCCAGACTTTGCGCGTGACCGGGGCCGATCCCTTGGGTGTGCTGCACGGCGTGTACGGCCTGCTGGAACGGCACCTGGGCGTGCGCTGGCTTTGGCCGGGCGAACTGGGCGAGGTTGTGCCTCGGCAAGAGACGCTCCGCGTGGGAACACTCGACGAGGCTTCGATCCCCGACTTCGCCGTCCGCTGGGTCGGCGGCGGCGACTGGGCGCTCCGCCACGGCGCCAACGCCATGGTCGAGATCGGCAAGGAGTCGGTGGGCGTGAAATGGAAGTGGCATTTCCACACCTTCTGTACGCTGATCCCAGCAGAAAAGTACTATGACGCCCATCCCGAATGGTGGCCGCTGGTCAACGGCCGGCGGAAGCGGCCCGACCAGCCGCACAGCCACAGCACGCAACTGTGTACGAGCAACCCGGAAATGGTCGCCGAGATGACGCGGAACCTGATCGCTGTGCTGGATGCGGAGCCCGACACGGACATCATCGCCCTGTCGCCCAACGACGGCGGCGGGTTCTGCGAGTGCGAGAACTGCCGGGCCTTGGACGAGCCCGATCGCGACTGGTTCGCCCGCTACTCCAAGCGGCTGGCCGTGCTCAACAACACCGTCGCCCGCGAAGTGGCCAAGCGTCATCCCCGCGTGCTGATCAAGGTCGGGGCCTACGCCATGTACCTCCGCCGTCCGCTGGACGAGGAACTGGCGCCGACGCCAAACCAGCTCGTGCAGATCTGCCACATCTACTGCTGCCATAATCATCCCGTGCCGGGCGAGCGGTGCGTGGAGGGCAAGACCTTCGCCGCCAGCAACGACTTCCTCCCCAACACGGTCTTTCGCCAGATGATCGACGACTGGAAGAAAGTCACCGATCACCTGTTCATCTACGAGTACTACACGCTGGGCGGGCCGTCTCGAGCCGGACTGCCGTGGCCGCTGATCCACACAATCCGCGAGGACATGCCGTACTACCACCACGTCGGCGCCGAGGGGTTCTACACGCAGTTGACCGAAAACATGTTTCATCGCTACGGGCTGAACTACTACGTCGCCGCCAAGCTGGCCTGGAACACGCGTCTGGACGTCGACGCCCTATTGGCCGACTATGCCGATCACGCCTTCGGGCCGGCGGCCGAGCCGATGCTGGCGTACTTTGGGCGTTTGGAGCAGGCCATGACCGGCGCCGACTGCTGCTTGTCCTACGGCCTGGAGAGCCCGCAGCGCTGGGGGCCGCGCGTGTTCAGCCGCGAGGTGCTGGACGAGGCCGCCGCATTCCTGACTCAAGCGGCGGCCGCCGCGCCCGCCGGGCCGTACCGGGAGCGGGTCGCCTTCCTCCAAAAAGGCTTCGACGAGGCCCGCGCCGGAACAGGCCGCTAGTCTGGCCAGTTTCGAGAACGCTTGGCCCGCATCGCCACCCACGTTGCCCCAGGCGCGCAGGGGTTGTGACCGCAGGCGAGGTCCGTGTCGCTGTGTCCGAGTGGCCTCGGCGTCACGACGTGGGCGCGGGCGCGAAGTACGTCGCCTAGCCACGATGCGGCAGACGGTGGTCGCCATCGCCGCCCACGCGGCTTCGCGTCGCGACATGGGCACGATTGCGACGTGCCTGCTTTGCCAAGATTTGGCATGTGCCGGACATCTCGGACACCTCGCGACTGCTTGACCAAAGTCTGCTCGTGTGCTACGTTACCCGTTTAGAAATCCGCGTGCCATTCTGCATCGCGCTGTCCAGTTTGTGGAATCCACTCGCTGGAGAATTCATTGGGCGGTGCGGACGTGAGAGCTGCGGAAGATGCTCAGTTGATGTCGACGGGAGTCTCGCGACACGCCCGACTGCCGGGGAAGGCAAAACCTTTGTGCAATGGCGTCGATCGACTTCGAGGAACTCGTGAACGAGGATCGGAGGGGTTTTATCCCGCGGGTGGCTTGGCCCTGCAAGGCGCCTCGACCGGATCGAGTAGCTGTTGAGCTATGCTGCGGGATGGGCGGGATAGGGATAGGCCTTGCGGCGGCCGGCTACGAGGTTGCGAGGGCCTACGACGCATGGGCGGAGGCAATCGCGGTTTACAACCACAACTCGCCGAAGCCCGTCGCGACGAAGTGCGACATCCTGTCCAAGGAGGGCAAGAAGGCGATTCGGAGTGACAGTCGCCGTCTTGGAGAGATCGACCTGCTGGCCACGGGACCCCCGTGCAAGGGGTTCAGCCAGATCCGGAACGGGCATCATCATCGCCCGAACCCTCACAACCAAGTGCTTCTCGCGATTCCAGAGTACGTTGCGCTGTTGCGGCCGGGGCTCGTGTTCATTGAGAATGTCCCGGACTTGGCACGCCATCGTGACGGTGAAACACTGGCGAGGCTGATTCGCCAGCTGGAACGACCAGGACCGCGCGGGCTCCGCTACCGAGTCGAGTACGGCATCTACGACGCCGCCCTGTATGGGACGCCCCAAGCCCGGCGGCGAATCCTCATTTTGGGCGTACGCTACGGGGCTGGTGGGCAGATGTTGCCGCCCGAGTCTCCTGATCTGGGTCCGCTCTACGCCGCGCTGCGGCATGGCGGCACTGTGCCCAACGAGCTGCGACCCTACCAGGACGTCCTCGCTGACCCAGGCAACCTTGGGATGACGACCGCCGCTCAGGCACTGTCCGATCTGCCGATGCTAGATGCTGGCGAACCTGAAGTAGCGCGCCCGTACGCGACGAAGCCAGTCAGCGCCTACCAGCGTGCGATGCGGGCAGCCGCCCCGGATCGCTTGAGCAACACGCAGACGCCTGCCGTACGCGCCGTAACCGTTCATCGCCTCGAAATGATCCCGCCTGGCGGCAGTGCCTGCGACATCCCGCCCGAGAGGCTCAACGGACTTTTGCGCCGACACGGTTCCGCCTACCGACGATTGCACCCAGATGCACCGTCGACCGCCCTATCCACGAAGTACGACTGCGTGTACCACTTCTCGCAGAACCGATCGCTCTCCGTCCGTGAATATGCCCGGCTCCAGGGCGTCCCAGATCGTGTCGATTTCCCGGAGAACTTGGCGTGTCGGCGTTATGCCTACGAAATGATCGGTAACTCAGTGCCGCCGTTACTCGTGCATGGTGTGCTCGCTCAGGTCGCGAAATCCGCGGAACTTCGGAGGATGCGATGACTCCTCGTTTTCGCTTTGCCCCGCACGGCCGCAAGAGGCTCCATGATTTGGACCGCCTTCTTCACGAAGCCTACGGAGCGCCCGAAAGCGTGCTGGGGAATCAAGTCGATCCGTTAGACGAGGCAATCTACATCATCCTCAGCTTCCAGACCGACCTACCCCGGTTCAAGGAGACTTGGCAGAAGCTGCGATCGGCGTTCCCGAGTTGGAGAGACGTCGAGCAGGCGTCAGTCCACAAAGTCGCGGCCGCACTGCGGTCGGGTGGGCTCCACCGCCAGAAGGCGAGGGCCATTAAGCGCCTGCTGCGGGCGGTGCGCCGTAGGTTCGGGAGGTTATCTCTCGACTCGCTGCGCGAGATGGCGGATGCTGAGGCGGAGCAGGTCCTGACCCACCTCCCGGGAATCTCGTGGAAGGGTGCACGGTGCATTCTCATGTACAGCCTAGATCGGAAGGTATTCCCAATCGACGGGAACACGTTTCGTGTTCTGCGGCGGATCGGTGTGATCCCGGTGTCTAGCGTCTACCGGCGGCTCTCCTTGCACGACGCCGTCCAAGACGCAATCGCTCCGGAGCAGAGGCGGCGATACCACGTGAACCTCGTTGTTCATGGGCAAGAGGTCTGTTTGCCTCAGCGCCCCCGCTGTAGGGGATGTCCCGCGGCCACTGTGTGTCCGAGGCGCGGATTGCGGTCTCAGCGGTCTGACACCGTAGCGTCACGTGCTGAGCCACCTAATCTCGCGCGCAGTATTCGGCGAGCGTGCTCAGGCCAGAACGATGGGCGAGACGCCCGGAAATCCACAGTGCACCATGTAGCTGACGTGGGGTAGGCAGGTATGAGATCGCTCCTTCGGGCCATTGCGGCGACTGTCCGGTCCTGGTTCCGCTTGGCGGGAGGGCGCAGGGCTCGGCGGCAGCCCAAGGAAGCCGCGCGTGTCGCGGCTGAGGCTGAAGCACGCCGGAAGGCAGATGAGCAACAACGAACACGCCTCGCCGCCGAAGCGGAGGCTCGGCGGCAGGCCGAGG
>CAYPGE010000078.1:0-7901 GCA_964409865.1 uncultured Pirellulaceae bacterium | reverse complement strand
CCGAAGCGGAGGCTCGGCGGCAGGCCGAGGAAACCGCGCGTGTCGCGGCTGAGGCTGAAGCACGCCGGAAGGCAGAGGAGGAAGAGCGAACACGGCTCGCCGCCGAAGCGGAGGCTCGACGGCAGGCCCAGGAAACCGCGCGTGTCGCGGCTGAGGCTGAAGCACGCCGGAAGGCAGAGGAGGAAGAGCGAACACGGCTCGCCGCCGAAGCGGAGGCTCGGCGGCAGGCCCAGGAAACCGCGCGTGTCGCGGCTGAGGCTGAAGCACGCCGGGAGGCAGAGGAGCAACAACGAACACGCCTCGCCGCCGAAGCGGAGGCTCGGCGGCAGGCCGAGGAAACCGCGCGTGTCGCGGCTGAGGCACGCCGGAAGGCAGAGGAGGAAGAGCGAACACGCCTCGCCGCCGAAGCGGAGGCTCGACGGCAGGCCCAGGAAGCCGCGCGTGTCGCGGCTGAGGCTCGAGCACGCCGGAAGGCAGAGGAGATTGTACGGCGGGTCTCTGGTCCGCGAACGCGCGCTCCCCAGCACCGCGCACCGGCCGGAAGACCGCCATCAGCGGGACAACCGCCGCCGTCCGGCCACAGGGGGCCCAGCGGCCACGAGCCAGGGGTGAGTCGTGCCCTACCTATCGAATTGCGTCTTCTCTTCGACCGTGGTGACTACTGCCACGTAACCCTCCTGCCAAGGCGCAGGTCCGGACTACCTGAGGAACTCACACTTCGTACTCCTACCGGCAGTGTTGATCTTAGCGCCCTCGAGGATGAGTGGTACCAGGACATCGCACCGGACGACTTGGGTGCCCTCCTCCGTAACGGCGTCGTATGGCGGGACGAGGAGACCGGCCAGGAATGGCTGCTCCCCGGCCGCGAAGTATTCGTGCTTGCCTCCGGAACCACGCATCGCGGCCTTGTATCCTGCCCTCGGCTTGTGCTGGGACTCGAACATGCCGTGCTGTGCACAACGCCGCGACTGCCCGCAGTTGAGGAGGTACTCGGCCAAAGCGGCTGCCATGGATGGACGCAGCTCCTTGAGGACGACGGAACGCCTCGCGGCTGGGTAGCCCTCCGCGGTGTCGTACCGCGTGACCCCGTGCCCTTGGCGGACAGCGCCGATACCCTGAATGTGCTCAGGCCACTGCCGCAAGTGGAAATATGCCTCGATGGTGGGATCTGTCTAGGGTACTCCTCATGGTTGGCCGGGCATCCACCTACCATCCGAGTCTACGGGGATCCCGACCACACGGGAGGAGTTCTCATTGATGGACAGGAGGCCACGGCCTCGGACGATGGCTGCTACACCGCACCGAGATGGGATTCACCCGGCAGTCATCAAGTTTGGTGCAAAGGCGCCACAAGGGCCTACTCGCTCGTTAACCGCGAACCGTCCTCGGAGACCTGGGCGGCTTTTTCGTTGCCATCTCCCAGCGATCGCGGCGGTGGGCGAATTGTGATCTGCGGTCCTCTCGTGCGGGCGTTGACCGAGCCCAATGTGATCGGCGAAAATGACGCGATGCGCGAGATCTTTCAGGTCCGTGCGGACAATCCCGTTCTCCTTGGCTCCTTGCCATGGCAGGTAGCCGTGGCGCACCCGCGTTCCGATGCTCGCGGCGCCCAATGCATCGCCTCAGCCCCGTTTTCTCCCGTCTGGGCGCTCCCCGCTGAGCCTCTTCGGTGTAACAAGAAGCACAACTGCGTCCGGCTCATCGGCGAGCCCTTACCACCAGGCGACAGCCAAGGCGCTCCACATGGGCCGGCCAGCCACTCGTCCTTTGTGAAATGGTGCAGACTGATTCGTGATGCCGCCAGTAAGGGCTTGGCGGTCGAGCCTGCAACGCCTGCGACTGCCGAACTGTGGAGCCGCTATAAGCGATACGCTCGAGCCTTGTTGAGGAGGAGCCGATGAGCCTCGATCATCTTTTGCTGTGGCTCTCGGCGAAGGGGGCGGGATCGTGGCCGCAATTCCGGGCCGCAGTCGAGGAGCTTCACGTGCAGCTGGAAGGAAGCACGCCGGATGATCCCGACGCCGGTGATGATCGCGCCGGTTGCGACCTTCCCGTGTATCATGAAGTCCGTTTCGCTTTGCAGCGTTTGGGGCACGTCGAATTCCGTGCCGCCGAAACTGAACATGCTTGGCGGGTCGTCCCGCCCTCGCTGGCATTTCTCCCCGGGCCCAACGCTAGAGGATTGCTCTGCGGCGCAAGGTCCGCGGCGATCCTCGATCGGCTGCGCAACATTGCTGAAGTTGACGTGTTGCCGGTCGAAGGCATGCCACAGCGAGTGATAGTCAGCGGCGCATCCGAGGACGCCATTGCCAGGCGGGCTAAAACGATTGGGGTTCACATCCAGAAATCGGCGCCAGTCGCCATACTCTGCGCGATACCAAGCGTGCGTGACTCGGCGGCATGGCCTGCAGCACCAATGCCCGACACGCCGGGCTGGATTGTCCACCAGTTCTCGCCCCGGCTCCTGAAGTGGACCTCGGTCCCGCAGAATGAGGCCGCACGCGAAGGGCTCTTCCGGTTCGTCATGAAGTACCAGCGATTCTACTATCTGCGATGGCGCGGCCGTTCCTACAAAGTCCCTGTCCAAGTTGGCAAGTACGCCGTCATGGGCAAACGTCACAGCCGTCTCTCGTACGATTCGGTTCGCAGCATTTTCTCGGTTCCTGCAATCTGCCGGCCGCCGCTCCTAATTGAGAGGGCTCTGGTGCTCTGCTCCGGTATCCTTCCTCGCTTTGATCCGTTATCGGCCTGGGTCGAATACGCCGAGGTTCCTCCGTACGTGGCACGACTCGCTGCCCAGTTGCTTTGTCAGGAGATTAAATGAGTAACCCAATCCGATTTTTCGAGAACCTTAAGGAGATGTACCTGAGGTACTTGGAAAGCCCATTCGACCTGCGGTACGACGACCTAACGCACGAGCGCCGAGACATATTGAACCAAGATCGACGCATCTTCCGGCGCCCCCTGATCGAGCCAAATCCGGCCTACCGCTCTTCCGGCTTGTCCTTCTCCCAGGCGGCGCAAGCCCTCCTTGGCGCAACGTGGCAGGCTAGTGAGATTGCCGCGGCAGCGGACTTCATCTCGCAAGGGCTCTTTCCGCCCAATTACACGCTTTACCAGCACCAATGCGACGTCTTCGAAGAAGTGTTGGTCAGCCAAATGGACACTGTCGTGACCACGGGTACCGGGTCGGGGAAGACGGAGTCTTTCCTGCTCCCCGTAGTGGCTTCTATCGTGCGCGAATCGCAGTCGTGGAGTACTCCGGGTCAACGCGTCGCGCGGTGGGACTGGTGGAATCCGAATTACGACACAATCCGGGGCACCGGCAAGAAACAGAGGCGGTTTGGACCCCCAAGAGTCCCACAGCGCGCCCATGAAACTCGGCCTGCGGCCGTCCGCGCGCTGATCCTTTATCCGCTCAACGCGCTCGTAGAAGACCAGCTCGCTCGGCTCCGCGAAGCGCTCGATGCGCCCGGCCCGCGGGCGTGGCTTCAGGCAAACCGCAAGGGCAACATGATCTACTACGGCCGTTATACCGGCGGGACACCCATTCCTGGGTCTTCGAATGTGAGCGGGCTTCGCAAGGAACTCCGGGAAATGGCTGACACGGCAGCGGCCGTTGCTGGCACTCCGGTCGCGAAGTTCTTTCAGCGCATGGATGGGGCCGAGATGTGGTCACGATGGGATATGCAGGACTCACCCCCGGACATCCTGATCACCAATTACTCAATGCTCAATATCATGCTCATGAGGAGCATTGAGGCGACGATCTTCGATCAGACCAGGACTTGGTTGCAGGGGGCCTCGGACCGCGTTTTCTATCTCGTTATCGACGAACTCCACACGTACAGGGGTACTCCCGGGACCGAAGTAGCCTACCTGCTTCGAGTGTTGCTGGATCGATTGGCACTGCCGCCGAATTCTGATCAACTCCGGATTATCTCTTCGAGTGCCTCGCTGGAGAGTGGCACCGCGGGCCTCCAATATCTTGAGCAGTTTTTCGGGCGCGACCGAAGCCGGTTCCGCGTGAAAGGGGGTTCGGCATACGTCCTCCCACCGAATCCCGGCGCCACGGGAGTGCTGGCTCCCCACGTGACCGCATTCGCACAGTTCGGCCAAGTCACCCGCGTAGGAGGCGCGGCCGCGCTACCTCAGGCAACAAGTGCACTGGACTCGGCTGTTGGTACGCCGCCGACAGCGCCGGGAACTCCATACCAGGAACGCCTCGATGCTGCGCTACTTCATGTGCAAGCGCCGGACGCCTTGCGCCTCGCATGCACGACGAACCAGCAGGTGATTCCTCGCACACCCGAGGAACTCGCACCGGTGCTCTTTCCCGGTGCCCCTGTGCAGCAGGCTGCGGACGCGGTGGATGGTCTGCTGACCGCGCTCTCGAATGCTCGGAACACGAACGGACTGGCCCCGCTGCCGATGCGGGTCCACCTCATGCTCCGAAACCTGCAGGGCCTGTGGGTATGCACGAATCCAGCATGCAACCAGGCGCCAGCGCGATCAGGGCCGTGCCCGTGTGGCACGCTGCACTACGTGCCGACGCTGACATGCCAGTGCGGGTCGCGAGTTCTCGAATTGCTTTACTGCGAGGCCTGCGGCGACGTGCTATTCGGCGGGTACCGCGGCGATACGGGAAACGCCAACGAATGGTATCTGACTCCAGATCACCCGGACCTTGAGGCGGCACCGGACCTCGCTTCGCTTGACCGCGACTACGAGCGCTACGCGGTCTTCTGGCCCGCAAGCGGGAACCTGGCACCGACCACAGCGTCATGGACGCAGAAGACCTCCGGCACGCCACCCGGGGCACCGTCGGTCGCCCGTGCATGGCGCAGAGCGACCCTCGATCCTGTAGACGGCAAGGTGGGGCTCGGCGTCTCCGCGGGGATCCCAGGTTACCTCTACTATGTGCCTCCGATGCACGGGCAGAATCCTCCGACTGCACCGTCCGGCCGCGAGGCGTACCCAGCGATATGTCCACGGTGTGACGCCGACTGGCGAGGGCGGGACGTCATCACCTCGCCTATCAGAACGCAGCGGACAGGTTTCCAGAAGATCGCGCAGGTCCTCTCTGATGTCCTCCTGCGCGACCTGTCCCGCCCGCCCTTCTCCACAAGTCGCAAGCTCGTGGTATTCTCCGACAGTAGGCAGGATGCGGCGAAGTTGTCTGCGGGAATGCGGTTTTCTCACTACCGCGACGCGGTTCGCCAAGCTTTGGTGGAGACGATCGGGCAGCAGGGAGTCGGACCACAAGCGTTTGCCGCTCAATGCCAAGGCCAGCAGCTGTCGCCCCAGGCGCAGGCAGCGGCTGCGGAGTTCGCCGGCACGCAACTGGCCGACGCCAATGCCATCGCGATGTCGCTGAACCCGACGATGGCGTCCCAACCGTGCGCGACGCACCCAGGACTGACGAACCAGCAAGCTGCTCAGCGAGTGCTGCAGCGAGCAATTGCCGGACCGTTCCGATTGACACAGATCGTTGCCGACGTGGCAGCACGCATGCTGGCGGTCGGCATGAATCCCGCAGGGTATTCCCAGAACGTCCTTTGGACAAACCCGAAAGATCGCGACGGGAGCTGGAGAGATCTGTACCAATGGCCGGTCGGCGCTCCACCGACTCCGAAACCGCCGTCGCAACTCATGCCGCAGCAGCAGACGCACCTAAGTCGAGTGCAAGACCGTTCCGAGGCGGAGCTGATGGACATCATTTTCGCATCGGGCCGGCGGAGTATCGAATCACTCCTACTGGCCCTCCCCACGGCTGACCGCATCGCCAGCTTACCACCTTCGCAGCTGGTTCTGGAAGGCGCTGACGGCGCGATCTTCCTCTTCGGATCAAGAAAACGACTGTCAACCCATTCCTGTCCATCGGTAAGCGCGCCGCCCGGCTACATCGCCGGGTACCTTGCGGCGATCGCGCAGCGGCATGGGCTGAATCCGAATGTGTACACTGCGGACGTCCTCAATTACCTCACCACCGCCGGCTGCTTGAACACGGCACACTACTACTTGAACGTACCCTCGTTGTGTCTGCTCTCCCCGCCATCGTCCTTTTACGAGTGCACACAGTGCCGCCGAACTCACCTGAACGCATCGGGCGGGCTCTGTGCGGACTGTCTCTCACCGCTCGGCCCGCCACAACCTATCGCCGGTGCGCACCTCGCGCCCGACTATTACTCGTATCTGGCCACACAGGCCGGTAGCTTCTTCCGGCTGAACTGCGAGGAACTCACTGGCCAGACGAACAAGTCTGACGCCCGCAAGCGGCAGCGATTGTTCCAGGACATTTGCCTGCCTGCCCCGCAGGAAAACCCACTGGCAGATCCCGTGGACCTACTTAGTGTGACGACCACCATGGAAGCGGGCGTCGACATCGGGACCTTGGTGGCGGTGATGATGGCGAACATGCCGCCGATGCGGTTCAACTACCAGCAACGAGTTGGACGCGCGGGCCGCCGGGGAGCGGGCGTGTCGGTGGCGCTCACCCTGTGCCGGGGGCGAAGCCACGACGACTACTACTTCCAACGGCCGCAACGGATTACGGCGGACCCGCCGCCCCAGCCGTATGTCGACGTCAAACGCGAGAGCATCCTCAAGCGGGTTCTAGCAAAGGAAATCCTCCGCCAAGCTTTCTCGGCCCTGAACTTGTTCGCAGCTGGAGGGGGCGAGAGCGTTCACGGCGAGTTTGGGAATGCCTCCGACTGGGATCAGCCGCCAACTCAGCTTCCGCCGGGCATTCCTCCCGGCACCACGACGGCACAACTCGTCGCCGGCTGGATCCAGTCGCACACCGCTGAAGTAGCGCGAGTCACCGACGTGCTTCTGGCCTTCTGCGACCCGACCTTGCATGCGCAGCGCCCGGCACTGATCAACTACTGCATGCAGCAGTTGGTCCTCAAAGTGAGTCAGGTGGCCAGCGATCCACGCTTTCCCCAGCGCGCACTCAGCGAGCGGCTGGCTAACGCTGGGGTGCTGCCAATGTTCGGCTTCCCCACACGAACGCGATACCTGTTCCATGATGACCCCAAGAGGGCGTATCCCTGGCCGCCGGATGATACGGTCGACCGGGAACTCGATATTGCAATCAGCCAGTTTGCGCCGGCTGCGGAAACCGTCAAGGACGGCCTAATTCATACTTCAATCGGTGTGGTCGACTACCGGCCGCAGGGCAACAAACCCGTCGAAGCGCCGAATCCACTTGGGCCCGCACTCGATGTCGGAGTATGTGCGGCCTGCCAGGCTGTGGATGCGACGCAGCCTCCAGCCGCGAGCTGCCCCGTGTGCGGCGCGACGGCGCAACAGACTCCTGGATACCGAACGATTAGTCTTTCACAGCCCGCCGGGTTCCGAACGTGGTTTGGACGCAGTCGAGACTTCGACGGAACCTTCGAATGGACGCCCCGCGCTTCGCGGCCGAAGATGGGGATCACGCCTCTTCCGCTAACCCCGCGGGCCAACTTCGAAGTGTGGGCCGACCAAGAGACCGTCTATGTCATCAACGACAACGACGGACGACTGTTCGAGTTTGAGAAGCTGGCCCAGGGCGAAACCTGGGTTACGAGGCTTTCTCTTGCGAACGTAGGCGTCAATAACCCTTCAATCGATGTCGGCGCGGGGGTCGATCGGCGAGCCCTCGGCTCGGTCAAGACGACAGATGTCATGGTGCTTGGGATTCGTGCCTGGCCTCCCGGGATCCGGACTTCCCCAGCGGGCGACGACGGCCTGGGAGTGCGGGCGGCTCTTTACTCTTTTGGCTTCCTGGCACGGCGCGCGGCGGCTGATCGCCTGGACGTTCACGAACGCGAGATCAAAGTAGGACTCCGTGTGCTTCGCGATGCTGCCGGGGAAATCATCGGCCAGATTTTCCTTTCGGACAGTCTCGAGAATGG